>NZ_DASTBH010000446.1:0-8119 GCF_035712165.1 Actinophytocola sp.
GTGTCCAGCGTCGGACCCATCTCGCCCCACCAGTTCATGAACTTCGGCTGCCAGCCCTCCAGCGCGCGCTGCAGCTTGCGGTTCGACGCAAGGTCGACGTTGTTCGGGATCTTGTCGTCGTAGTTGATCGAAGTCGTCATACCCGTCCCTTGTCGAAGACCGGCCGGCGGCCAGTGCCGTACCGGCGCAGCGCGCCGTCCTCGCCGGATGCGTTGGGGCGTAGGAAAATCCAGTTCTGCCAGGCGGACAGCCGGCCGAATATCTTGCTCTCCATGGTCTCCGGGCCGACGAACCGGTGGTTGGCCTCCATCCCGGTGCAGGCGTCCGGGCTGAGCGCGGCCCGGCCCTCGATGACGATCCGGATCTCGTCGTCCCAGTCGATGTCGTCCGGGGCGCCGGTGACCAGACCAAGCTCCAGCGCGTCCCTCGGCTCCAGCGGGCGGCCGGTCTCCTTTCCGTGCAACAGATCGAGCTGCTCCGGCTGGCCGTGGAACCGGGATGCGAGCCGGGAGATGCCGTTGCCCATGGGAAACAGGCCGAAGTTGGCCTCGGTGAGCCGAAGCGTGGCCGGTTGCTCGGCCTCCGCATCGTCGAGCATGTACTGCCGGTCGCAGGCGAACGCCAGCTCGGCGAGCATCCCGGCGAAGCAGGAGCCCGGTTCGATCAGCGCGATCAGGCTGCGGCTGGTGACGTCGAGCCGTTTGAGGGTGCGCTTGTAGTACTGCAGGATCTCGTTGGCAAGCCAGTCGTCGCGCTGGTCCAGCAGCAGGTTCTCGTGGTCGAGCACGGCCTGCGCGTCGCCGCTGCTGCGGATCACCCAGGTGCCCAGGTCGGGTTCGTTGGCACGCAACCGAAGGATGAGGTCGTCCAGCTCGCGGGTCAGCGCGAGCGGCCAGAACTCCGCGTCCAGCCCGGACATCGTCTCCGGAGGCGGATTGTCCGGGCCGTGCACGGTGATCGTGACCGTGCCGGCGTCCCGGTCGGTTTCGGTGCGCAGGTAGCGGTCCCGGCGCAGCGGGGTGAGCGTGAGCCCGGCGACCCCGCGCGGCCGGCCGGAGCGCGCGGCCAGTTCGGCGGCCCGCTCGCGGACGGTGTCGTCGAACCGGCGCGGCGGAGCCAGCTCGTCGACCAGCCGCCAGTCCACCGCGGTGCGGCCCTTGATGCCATCCGGTCGGGTGGCGAACACGTCCGCGAGGTCCTTGCGCACGCCGCGCTTGTCGACCAGCCGGGTCAGCCCGCCGGTGCCGGGCAGCACGCCCAGCAGTGGCACCTCGGGCAGCGCCACGGTGGAGGAGTTGTCGTCGACCAGCAGGATGTGGTCGCAGGCGAGGGCGAGCTCGTAGCCGCCGCCCGCGCACGAACCGTTCACCGCGGCCAGGTAGGTCTGCCCGGAGTGCGCGGTGGCGTCCTCCATGGCGTTGCGGGTCTCATTGGTGAACTTACAGAAGTTGACCTTCCAGGGATGCGCCGACGCGGCCAACATCCGGATGTTGGCCCCGGCGCAGAACACCTTGTCCTTGCCGCTGGTCAGGACGACCACGCGCACCTCGGGATGCTCGAAGCGCAACCGTTGGGTGGCGTCGTAGAGCTCGATGTCCACGCCGAGGTCGTAGGAGTTGAGCTTCAGCTCGTAGCCGGGGACCAGGCCCCCGGCCTCGTCGACGTCGAGCACCAGGGTGGCGACCTCGCCGTCGATCCGCAGTCGCCAGTGCCGGTAGTCCTCCGGGCGGGTGTCGAACGACACCGGGGCGTTCTCCACTCCCTCATTCTCTACACGTTCTCTCGGCAGCGTCAAGGTTATGTAGAAGAACTGCGCTGCCCCTTCGACCGCTCCTTCGGCCCTGCCGGACCGCCGGCCGATGCCCGACCTTGGCTGTATGTCCGAGACTCTTCTCAAACGTGGCGACAGCAGCGACGACGTGCGAACCGTGCAGGAGCGACTGACCGAGATCGGCTACTCGGCCGGCGGGTCGGACGGCGACTACGGCCGCAAGACCGAGGAGGCGGTCCAGGCCTTCCAGGCCGCCTATGGACTGCCGATCACCGGCTCCATCGACAACGACACCTGGGGCGCGCTGTTCTCCACCCCGGCCGAGGACCCCACCGCGCACGACCCGTCCGAGGCGCCCACCGGCGACGCGCTGGTGGACATCGCGCTCAAGCAGGTCAACGACCGCTACGACTTCGGCACCGACGCCGATGAGAACAATCCCAACGAGGACACGTTCGACTGCGCCGAGCTGATCTCCTGGAGCTGCGCCCAGTTGGGGATCGAGCTACCCAGCTACTCGGTGAGCCAGATGGACGCCGTCGCCGCCGCCGGGCTGGAATGCAGCGTCGAGGAGGCCAGCGGCATCCGTGGCGCCCTGCTGTTCCGCGAAGCCGGGCACAACGGCTCGCAGTACAACCACGTCGCCCTCTCCGTCGGCTCCGGCAACGAGACCATCGAAGCCATGGGCACCGCCTACGGCGTCGCCGTCGGCACCATCGGCCACCGCTTCACCCGCGCCGGCCTCATCCCCGGCATCACCTACAGCTGATCCCGGTCGCTCTCACTCGTTCGGGACCACGTGGCTGAGGTAGGCGGCGATGGTGTCGGCGAGGATGTCGGGGCCGGGGCGGGTCCAGAGGTCGGCGTTGAACACTTCGACTTCGATGGGGCCGGTGTAGCCGGCGGCGGTGACGGCCTGGGTGTAGCGGGGGATCTCGATGTGCCCGGCGCCGGGGAGGGCGCGGCCCAGGAGGACGCCCTCGGGTAGCGGGGTGACCCAGTCGGCGACCTGGTAGCCGGCGATCCGGTCCGCCGCGCCGGCTTCGGCGATCAGGGACCACACCTTCTCGTCCCACCACACGTGGTAGGTGTCGATCACGACGCCGACGTCGCGGGACGGGTAGCGGGCCGCGAGATCGAGCGCGGCGGCCAGGGTGGAGACCACGCCCCGGTCGGCGCAGTACATGGGGTGCATGGGTTCGACGGCAAGCCGGACCCCGGCCGCGCGGGCGTGCGGAACCAGCGTGTCGAGCGCCGTGGCGACGTGCGCCCGGGCGTCGTCCAGGGCGCGCCCGCCGAGGCCGCCGACGACCAGCACCAGCACCGGGGCGCCGAGGGTGGCCGCCTCGTCGATGGCCCGCCGGTTGTCGTCGAGCCAGTCGGCGGCGGTGAAGAACCCGCCCCGGCACAGGGAGCTCACCGAAAGTCCCGCGTCCCGCACCCGTTTGGCCGCCCGGGCCAGCCCGTGGTCGAGTACCGGGGCGCGCCACAGGCCGACCGAGCCGACCCCGGCCGCGGCGCATCCGTCGACCAGTTCGGCCAGCGCCCAGTTGTTCGCGGTCGCCTGGTTGAACGAGAACCGGGCCAGCGACCTCACTGGTCGACGCCGGCCACGGTGAAGTACGCGCGGGCCCGGGCCGCCGCCAACTCGGCGTCGGGTAACAGCCCGGCGGTGTCGGCGAGCTGCAGCAGCCGCGCGCAGTGCGCGGGCGAACGGGCCGCGTGCAGCCCGCCGACCATCACGAAGTGGCTCTGGTGCCCGGCCAGCCAGGACAGGAACACCACGCCGGTCTTGTAGTACTGGGTCGGCGGCCAGAACAGCCGCCGGGCCAACGGCACCGTGCCGTCCATGAGCTCCCGGAACCGCTCCGGCTGCCCCCGGTCCAGGGCCAGCAGCGCGCTCGCCGCCGCCGGCGCGATCACCGCGAACACCCCGAGCAGCGCGTCGGAGTAGCCCTGCTCGTCGCCGCCGATCAGTTCCGGGTAGTGGAAGTCGTCCCCGGTGTACATCCGCACCCCGGCCGGCAACCGGCGGCGCAGCGCCACCTCGAACCCGGCGTCGAGCAGCGACAGCTTGATCCCGTCGATCCGGTCGGCGTGTTCCTTGATCAGCGTCAGCACGGTGTTCGCCTGAGTGTCCACATCGGACGAACCCCAGTAGCCGGACAGCGCCGGGTCGAACTGCGGCCCGAGCCAGTGCAGCAGCACCTTCCGGTCCGACTGGGCGAGGAGGTCGCCGTACAGGGCCAGGTACTCCTCCGGCCGGGTGGCGGTGGCCGCGAGGTGGCGGCTGCACATGAGCACCGGCGTCGCGCCCACCGCCAGCACGTCCTCGAGTTGCTCGCGGTAGGCGTCGGCGATCCTGGGCAGCGTGCTGGGACCGTCCGGAAGCTGGTCGGTGCCGACCCCGGCGACGATCCGGCCGCCCACCGCGCGGGCGTGCTCGGCGGACCGGCTGATCAGCTCACGCACCGCCGGATAGTCCAGGCCCATGCCGCGCTGCGCGGTGTCCATCGCCTCGGCCACCCCGAAGCCGTGTCGCCACAGGTGGTCCCGGAAGGCCAGCGTCGCGTCCCAGTCCAGCGCCGCCCGCTCCCCCGGCGCGTTCTCGGCCGCCGGATCGGCGACGACATGCGCCGCCGCGTAGGCGATCCGGGTTCGCGGCGGGCCGGGCGGCGCCTCGAACGGGCTGCCGCCGCGCAGCCGGTAGCGCGTTCCGTCCGGCAACGTCACCGTGCTCACCGCACACCCCCAAGATCCGGAACCTCGATCCTACGGCCCTCGCGGACCGACCGCAGACCCAACTCGGCCAACTGCACACCGCGAGCGCCGGCCGCGAAGTCCAAACCAAACGGTCCGTTCTCCACCACGTGCCGCAGGAACTGCTCCCACTGCACCCGGAAGCCGTTGTGAAACTCCTGGTTGTCCGGAACCTCGGACCACACCCCGCGCGAGTCCGGCGCGACCGTCTGGTCCGGGTCCCAGACCGACTTCGGGGTCGCCGCGCGGTGCTGGGCCCGGCACCGGCGCAGCCCCGCCACCGCGGAGCCGTCCGTGCCATCCACCTGGAACTCGACCAGTTCGTCGCGGAACACCCGGACCGCCCAGGAGGAGTTGATCTGCGCGATCGCCCCGCCGGCCAACTCGAAGATCGCGTACGCGGCGTCGTCCGCCGTTGCCTGGTACGGCTCGCCGCTCTCGTCCCACCGGCGCGGGATGTGCGTGGTGGCGACGCAGTGCACCGCGCGCACCCCGCCGAACAGGTTCTCCAGCAGGTACTGCCAGTGCGGCAGCATGTCCAGCACGATCCCGCCGCCGTCCTCGGCGCGGTAGTTCCAGGACGGCCGCTGCGCCGGTTGCCAGTCCCCCTCGAACACCCAGTAGCCGAACTCGCCGCGCACGGACAGGATGCGCCCGAAGAACCCGATGTCGATCAGCCGCTTGAGTTTGCGCAGCCCGGGCAGGAACAGCTTGTCGGCCACCACCCCGGTGCGGACCCCGGCCGCGGCCGCGAGCCGGGTCAGCTCCAGCGCCCCGGCCAGGTCGCCGGCCAGCGGTTTCTCGGTGTAGATGTGCTTTCCGGCCTCGATGGCCGCGGCGACCGCCTTCTCCCGGCGCTGGGTGACCTGCGCATCGAAGTAGATCGACACGTCGTCGCGGGACAGCGCGGCGGACAGGTCGGTGGTCCAGTCGGACAGGCCGTGCCGCTCGGCGATCTCGGTCAGCTTGGCCTCGTTGCGACCGACCAGCACCGGCTCCGGCCACAGCCGGGTGCCGTCGGCGAGCGGCAGCCCGCCCTCCTCGCGGATCGCCAGCAGCGAGCGGACCAGATGCTGCCGGTACCCCATTCGTCCGGTCACACCATTGAGCACGATGCCGATCGGCCTGCGGTTCACCGACACCCTCCGAACATTGAGGCAAGCGCTTTCCTCAAGCCTAGGTGGTCCGGGCAGCGGGCGGAAGAGTTGACGCCGCCGGGCCGGACGGTTAGGAAGAGTGTCTAACTATCGGAGGCGACAATGCAGCTGGCCGGGTCGTCGCGGCTGCTGCGCGTGCTCAACGACGCCGCCGCGTTCGGCCACCTGCTCGACCGCGGCCCGCTCACCCGGGGTGAGCTGCGCGAGTTGACCGGCCTGGCCAAGCCCACCACCTCCGACGTGCTGCGCCGGTTGCGGGATGCCGGTCTGGTCACCGTGGTCGGCCGGACCAGCGGCGGGCCGGGTCCCAACGCCGAGGTGTACGCGGTCAACCCGGACGCCGGCTGGGCCGTGGCGGTCGCCGCGCGACCATCCGCGATCACGGCGGCGCTGTGTGACCTGTCCGGCACGGTCCGCGCCCGGCGGGAGAGCACCCCGGCCGCCGAGCCGGCCCGGGCGATCGCCGAGACGGTCCAGGCCGTCTGCCGGCAGGCCCGCGTTCCGCTGCGCCGGCTCGACCATGTCCGGATCGGCTGGTCCGGACCGGACCTGACCGAGCCGCTGGCCGGCCGGCTGCGCGCCGAGGTGGTCGTGGACAACCCCGCGAACCTGGCCGCGACGGCCGAGCGGGCCACCGGGACGACCGGCTTCGCCCTGCTCTGGCTGGGCGAGGACGGCCCCGCACTGTCCGTGGCGCTGGACGGCTCGGCGCCGCGCGGCAGCGGCGACATCGGCCGGTTGCCGGTGCCCGACGAACACGGCGACCGGCGTGAGTTCCGGGACCTGGTCAGCGGACCCGCCGCGCACGCCCTGGCCATCGAGGCGCTCGCCGAACGGATCGCGGTCGGGCTGGCGGCGATCGTCGCGGTGCTCGACCCGCCGCTGGTGGTGCTGGCCGGCGACGTCGCGGCGGCCGGCGGCGCACCGCTGGCCGGCGCGGTCACCGCGGCCCTGCACCGGCTGGCGGCGCGGCACACCAGGGTCACGGCCACCGGGGTCAGCGGGGATCCGGTGCTGCTGGGCGCGGTCGACGCGGCGCTCGCCGCCGTGCGCGCCACCGTGCTCGATCGGATCGGAGGACAACGGTGAAGGTGACGGTGGTCGGCGGCGGCTCGACCTACACCCCGGAACTGGTCGACGGGTTCGCCCGGCTGCACCGGGACCTGAGCGAACTGGTGCTGGTCGACCCGGCTGCCGACCGGCTGGACCTCGTCGGCCCGCTGGGCCGGCGCATCCTCGCCCGGCACGGGCATCCCGCCAACCTGGACTGGACCACCGACCTCGACGCCGGACTCGACGGCGCGGACGTGGTGATCCTGCAACTGCGGGTGGGCGGCCAGCGGGCCCGGATCAGCGACGAGACGTTCCCGCTGGAGTGCGGTTGCGTCGGCCAGGAGACCACCGGCGCCGGTGGTCTGGCCAAGGCGCTGCGCACGGTTCCGGTGGTGCTCGACATCGCCCGCCGGGCGCCCGCCGGCGCCTGGATCGTGGCGTTCACCAACCCGGTCGGGATCGTCACCCGGGCGCTGCTCGACGACGGCCACCGCGCGGTCGGCCTGTGCAACGTGGCGATCGGGTTGCAGCGCCGGTTCGCCGGCCTGCTCGACGTGCCACCGGACTCGGTGCTGCTGGACCACGTCGGGCTCAACCACCTGACCTGGGAGCGGGCCGCGACGGTGGGCGGGGTGGACCGGTTACCCGGCCTGCTCGCCGAGCACGGCGCCGAACTGGCCGAGCAGGTGCGGATCCCCCGGCGGATCCTCGAACTGACCGGCACCGTGCCGTCCTACTACCTGCGGTACTTCTACGGGCACGACGAGGTCGTCACCGAGCAGCGCACGACCCCCAGCCGGGGCGCGCGGGTCGCCGAGATCGAGCGGGAACTGCTGGCGCTCTACGCCGACCCGACCCTGGACACCAAACCGGGGCTGCTGTCCGAGCGGGGCGGCGCGTACTACTCGGAGGCCGCCGTCGGGTTGTTGGCGTCACTGCGCGGTGACGACGGCGCGGCGCACGCGGTCAACGTGCGCAACCACGGCACGTTTCGCACCCTGCCCGACGAGGCGGTGATCGAGGTGTCCTGCCGGGTCGGCGCGGACGGCGCGCGGCCGCTGCCCACCGCGCCGCTGGCACCGGACATCGCCGGACTGGTCGCCCACCATGCCGCCTACGAGGAACTGGCGGTGGCCGCCGCCCGATGCGGTGGCCGGGACCGGGTCTATCGCGCACTGCTCGCCCATCCCCTCGTCGGGCAGCATGACCTGGCCGACCGGTTGACGGATCTGTTGCTGGCGAACAACTCCGGTTTCCTCGGCTGGGCATCGTGAGCGTTCTGCTGGCCATCGACGGCGGCAACTCGAAAACCGAGGTCCTGGTGGTCGACCCGGCCGGGGCGGTGCTCGGCTACGCCCGAGGTGCCGGCAGCAACCAT
>NZ_DASTBH010000447.1:0-25536 GCF_035712165.1 Actinophytocola sp.
GAAGGACCGGCCGTGGCTGATGCGCACGTACGCCGGTCACTCCACGGCCGAGGCGTCCAACGAGCTGTACCGCCGCAACCTCGCCAAGGGCCAGACGGGTCTGTCGGTCGCGTTCGACCTGCCGACCCAGACCGGCTACGACTCCGACCACATCCTCGCCCGCGGCGAGGTCGGCCGGGTCGGTGTGCCGGTGGCCCATCTCGGCGACATGCGCCGTCTTTTCCAGGACATCCCCCTGGAGCAGATGAACACCTCGATGACCATCAACGCCACGGCCATGTGGCTGCTGGCGCTCTACCAGGTCGTCGCGGAGGAGCAGGGCGCGGACATCACCAAGCTCCAGGGCACGACCCAGAACGACATCGTCAAGGAGTACCTGTCCCGGGGCACGCACGTGTTCCCGCCGGGGCCGTCGCTCCGCCTGACGACGGACATGATCGCGTACACTGTCTCCCACATCCCGAAGTGGAACCCGATCAACATCTGCAGCTACCACCTGCAGGAGGCGGGCGCCACGCCGGTCCAGGAGATCGCGTACGCGATGTCCACCGCCATCGCGGTGCTGGACGCCGTCCGCGACTCCGGCCAGGTGCCGGCCGAGAAGTTCGGCGAGGTGGTCGCCCGGGTGTCGTTCTTCGTCAACGCGGGCGCGCGGTTCGTCGAGGAACTGTGCAAGATGCGCGCGTTCACGCGGTTGTGGGACGAGGTCACCCGGGACCGGTACGGCATCGACGATCCCAAGCAGCGTCGGTTCCGCTACGGCGTGCAGGTGAACTCGTTGGGGTTGACCGAAGCCCAGCCGGAGAACAACGTCCAGCGGATCGTGCTGGAGATGCTCGGCGTCACGCTGTCCCGCTCCGCGCGGGCCAGGGCGATCCAGTTGCCCGCGTGGAACGAGGCGCTCGGCCTGCCCCGGCCGTGGGACCAGCAGTGGGCGCTGCGCATGCAGCAGGTGCTCGCCTACGAGACGGATCTCCTTGAGTACGAGGACATCTTCGACGGTTCGACGGTGATAGAGTCCAAAGTGGACGAAATCGTCGCCGGGGCGAAGGCGGAGATCGAACGGGTCCAGAAGTTGGGCGGCACCGTGGCCGCGGTGGAAAGCGGCTACATGAAGACCCGCCTGGTCGCCTCGCTGGCCGAGCGGCGCCGCCGGATCGAGGCCGGCGAGGAGATCGTGGTCGGGGTGAACCGGTTCGACACCACCGAACCCAGCCCGCTGCAGGCCGAGGGCGCCGAGGTGATCCACCAGGCGGACCACACCGCCGAGGTTCGCGCGGTCGAGGCGATCACGGCCTGGCGCGCGCAGCGCAACCAGTCCGAAGTGGACAAAGCGCTGGACGTGTTGCGGGAGGCGGCGAAGACCGACACCAACCTGATGGACGCCACCCTGGAGTGCGCCCGGGCCGGTGTCACCACCGGTGAGTGGGCGGGCGCGCTGCGCGAGATCTTCGGCGAGTACCGCGCCCCGACCGGGGTCGCCGAGGCCGCCGCGGGTGGCGAACCGGGCGCCGGGCTCGCCGAGGTGCGCGAACTGGTCCGGTCCACCGGGGCCGAGCTGGGCGCCCGGCTGCGCATCCTGGTCGGAAAACCCGGTCTGGACGGGCATTCCAACGGCGCGGAGCAGATCGCGGTGCGAGCCAGGGACTCCGGGTTCGAGGTCGTCTACCAGGGCATCCGGCTCACCCCGGAGCAGATCGTCGCCGCCGCGGTGCAGGAGGGCGTGCACGTGGTGGGACTGTCCATCCTGTCCGGATCGCACCTGGAGGTGGTTCCGGCCGTCGTGGACGGCCTACGCGCCGCCGGCGCCGGCGATGTTCCGGTCGTGGTCGGCGGAATCGTGCCGCCTTCGGACATTCGCGCCCTTGTTGATCGCGGAGTGGCTAAGGTGTTCACGCCCAAGGACTACGAGATGACCCAGATCATGCGCGAGATCGTCGACGTGGTCCGGGCGGCGAACGGGATGGCTACGACCCAGGGGTGAGCGATGCGCTGGACACGGCGCCAGTTGTTCGGATTGGGAGCACTCGTCGTGTCCGGTGGGGCGTTGACCGCCTGCGCCGAGACCGTGACCGGCAGCCCCCGAGCGCCCAGAACCGCGCGGCCGACCAGCTCACGTCGCCCGGCGCCGACCCGGATCCGGGTCGCCTACGTGGAAGGCGACCAGCACGCGCTCGACGTGGCCCGGGCCGTGCTGGACAAGCTGGGCATCGAGCAGGTCGAGGCGATCAAGACCAAGTTCGAGGTGATGCTGCCGACCATGGCGTCCCAACGGGCCGACATGGCGGCCGGTCTGTACCCGAACGCCCAGAACTGCGGGAAACTGCTGTGGTCGCGGCCGGAGCACCGGGCGTTGACCGCGCTCGGCGTGCCGGCGGGCAACCCCAAGGGCCTCACCACCCTGGCCGACGTGCAGGCCAAGGGCGCCACGGTGAGCGTGATGCGGGACCTGCCCGAGCACAAGTACCTGACCAGGATCGGCATCCCGGCCAAGCAGGTGCAGGCCTTCGCCGGCCCGGTGCAGATGCTCGACGCGGTCACCAACGGGCAGGCCGACTGCACGGCGTTCAACGACGTCGGACTGCGCAGCATGATCAGGGCCGACCTGGCGAAGCTGGACGTGACCACCGGGTTCGTCCTCGACGGGGAGCCGCCGCTGGGCGGCGCGTTCGCCTTCCAGCCGGACGGCCCGGCCAAGGACCTGCTGCGCCGGTTCGACACCGAGTTACGCAAGCTGCACACCTCCGGGGAATGGCTCAAGATCGTCGAGCCGTACGGGTTCACCAAGGAGAACCTGCCGCCCGCCGACCTCACCGCCGAGAAACTGTGCGCCGGCTGAGCTGACCGGACTACGGTCGGGGCATGGCGGACTACCAGCACATCGTCGTCAAGCGGGAGAACGGCACGGTGCGGATCACCATGAACCGCCCGGCCCGGCGGAACTCGCTGTCCGAGGAGCATCTGGCCGAGCTGCTGGCCGCGTTCGAGGCGGCGGGCGCCACCGATGCCACCGGGATCGTGCTGGCCGGCGAGGGCCCGGTGTTCTCCGCCGGGCACGACTTCGCCGACGTGGCCGCCCGGGACCTGATGGGCGTGCGGTCGCTGCTGACGCTGTGCACCGACCTGATGGGCACCATCGCGTCGGTTCCGCAGGTGGTGGTGGCCCGGGTGCACGGCCTGGCCACGGCGGCCGGCTGCCAGCTGGTGGCCTCCTGCGACCTGGCCGTCGCCGCCGAGTCGGCCGGGTTCGCCCTGCCCGGCGGCAAGGCCGGCTGGTTCTGCCACACCCCGGCCGTGCCGGTGGCCCGGTCGATCGGCCGCAAGCGCCTGATGGAGCTGGTCCTCACCGGCGACCCCATCGACGCCCGCACCGCGCTGGACTGGGGGCTGGTCAACCAGGTCGTCCCGGATGCCGGCCTCGACGACGCGGTCGACGCCCTGCTGGCTCGCGCCACCCGGGGCAGCCGCGCCAGCAAGGCGCTGGGCAAGCACACCATCTACGCCCAGCTCGATCGCCCCGAAGCCGACGCCTACGCCATCGCCCTGGAGGTCATGGCCGCCGCGTCCCAGCTCCCCGGCGCCCGCGAAGGCATGGCCGCCTTCCTCGAGAAACGCCACCCCGTCTGGCCGGACTAACCCGAAATGGCGACTCGCCGGTCCCGAAGTGGGGACTCGCCGGTCATGGGGCTCTGAGCAGGAGGAGGGCGTAGGCGGCGATCGACTGGGCGTCGGTGATCTCGCCGGTGCGGATCGCGGTCTCGAACCCGGCGCGGGTGAACCAGGCACACCGCATGTCCTGTTCGGAGTGTTCGCGCTCGGGCGGGCCCTGGGTCAGTCCGGTGGCCAGGAAGACCCGGCCGCGCTGGCTGGTCATGCCCGGGGCGCAGTCCAGTAGTCCGATCTGCTCGATCCGCGTGGCGACCAGGCCGGTCTCCTCGCGCAGCTCCCGGGCGGCGAGCTCGGCCGGCTCGGCGTCCGCCCGGTCCGGGGCGGTGCCCTGCGGGAACTCCCAGCGGCGCTGGCCCAACGGGTAGCGGAACTGCTCGACCAGCATGAACCGAACCCCGTCCCAGGGCATGATCAGCGCGTAGTCCGGCTTGTCGACCACGCCGTAGATCCCGGGGGAGCCGTCCGGCAGCCGGATCGAGTCCTCCCGGACCGTCATCCAGGCGTTCTGGTAGATCTGCCGCGAGTCGAGGGCTTCCATGCCGGCCATCCTGCCGAGCCGGATAACCTGCGCTGCGTGCGCCTCGTGATAGCCCGATGCCAGGTCGACTACGCCGGGCGGCTCACCGCCCACCTGCCCATGGCCACCCGGCTGCTGCTGGTCAAGTCGGACGGCTCGGTGTCCATCCACTCCGACGACCGGGCGTACAAGCCGCTGAACTGGATGAGCCCGCCCTGCTGGCTCACCGAGGCCCCCGGCGAGTGGACCGTGCAGAACAAGTCCGGCGAGCGCCTCACCATCTCGATCGAGGAGATCGTGCACGACTCCGCCCACGACCTCGGCCCGGAACCCGGCCTGGTCAAGGACGGCGTCGAGGCCCACCTGCAGGCCCTGCTGGCCCAGCACATCGCCACCCTCGGCGAGGGCTGGTCGCTCATCCGCCGGGAGTACCCCACCGCCATCGGCCCGGTCGACATCCTCTGCCGCGACCACGCCGGCGCCACCGTGGCGGTGGAGATCAAGCGGCGCGGTGAGCTGGACGGCGTCGAACAGCTCACCCGCTATCTCGACCTCCTCAACCGGGACCCGCTGCTGGCCCCGGTTCAGGGAGTCTTCGCCGCCCAGCTCATCAAGCCCCAGGCCCGCACCCTCGCCGAGGACCGCGGCATCCGCTGCGTCACGCTCGACTACGACCAGCTTCGCGGCCTGGTCACCGACGAGTTCCGCCTGTTCTGAGGCTCACCTCAGGGGTTGATCGCCAGCATGCCCTCGGGGAGACCGGGGGCCGCGACCTCGCGCCAGATCGAGCGCGCGCGGGACAGTTCGTGGTAGCGGCGCAGCGCGGAGATGCCGCCCAGCCAGCCGGCCCAGCCCGGGTACGGCGGGTTGGCGGGGTCGAAGCCGCTGTGGATCAGGGTCAGCCGGGTCTTGCCGTCCGACCCGTCGAGCTCCCAGCTGGTGGTCTCGCCGTCGGCGAAGCGCAGCGTCGCCTTGCGGCCCGGCTCGAACTCGACGAACCTGGCGCCGCCGGGGTCGAGGTCGAAGCCGCCCATCGCGAAGCGGCCGCCCACGTACGGCTCGATGTCCACGTTGGCGCCGAACCACTGGTGGAACTGCTCCGGCTGGACCATCGAGTCGAACACCGCCTCCGGCGCCGCGTCGATCACCACCTCGGCCCGCAGCTCGGCCGAAGTGAAGTCGCACCGGGGCGTCAGCGCGCGGTCGGACAGATAGTCGGCGAGGTTCGCGATCGCCAGGGACCAGAAGGTCTGCAGCGCGCCGCGGGCGCCGGCCGTGTCGGCCAGGACCTCCTCGAAGCTCGGCAGGTCGCTCTGGGTCAACGTGACCTGCGTGCCGTCCTCGTCCTCGGCCAGGTCGAACCGCGTCGTGGTCTCGACTCCGTCCACGGTCCAGGCGAACCGGATGGTGCGCTCGTCGGCGTGCAGCAGGCGCTGGTGCGGTTGCGCGCCGTCCGGTGTGGACGGGCCCCAGAACTCGTACCGGTCGGGCAACTCCACCTCGGCGTGCTCGGTCAGCCAGACCCGCAGCGCGGCGGGGTCGGTCAGCGCCTCGTACACGATCTTGGGTGAGGCCGGAAGGACGGCGCGCAGGCGCAGGTCATTCGGCGGTTGGGGCAGTTCGGTCATCGGGGTCTCCCTTCGGGTAGCAGGCGACGGCCAGACGGAACGCGTCGCCCTCGGCGCCGCCGTAGCGGGTGAACAGGTCCTGCAGCGTCTGCTGCAGTTCGTCGAGGAACGCCCCGCGCTGCTCCGGGCGTACCCGGATCTCCCCGGACACGCCAATCGAGGGCAGGTCGGGCCGGGTGCGGTCGAGCGCGGCGATGTCCGCCTGGACGTCCTCCATCAGGTCCAGCAGGTAGCCCAGGCTGAGCTGGTCGCGGGCCTGGCGCAGCCCGATCCGGCCGACCAGGCGCGGGGACAGCCAGTAGGACCGGCCGGCCGCCTGGTAGATCCCCTCGTGGATCCCGCGCACCCGGCGCTGCGCCACCTGCCGCACGATGCCGGCCTCGACCAGGCGTTTGACGTGGTAGTAGACCCGCTGCGGGGTCTGTTCGAGCTCGACGGCCACCTCGGTGCACGACCGCGGCTCGGCGAGGTGCCGCAGCACCTCGATCCGCTGCGGCTTGAGCAGGGCTTCGGCCTGCTCGATCTGGTCGAGGTAGATGACGTCTCTCATAGCGAAAACGAGTCTTTACGTAAAACAGAATTTTGTCAATGGGTCTGGCGGGCCTGGGCTCGGGCGGCGGCGATGGTGGCGTTGTCAAGCACGGGCCAGACCAGGACGGTGAGGGCGCCGATCACGAAGAAGGTGAGCCAGAACGGGGCGGTGAGGCCGAACTGGCGGGCCAGCAGGCCGCCGGCGGCGGCGCCGAGCAGCATGCCGACGCTGGTCAGCAACCGGTAGGCGCTGTGCACGCGGCCGAGCATGTCGGGCGGGGCCAGGGACTGGCGCAGGGTGGCGCCGATGGTCGAGGACGTCACCAGGTGCATGCCGAGCACGACCATGATCGCGGCGACGACGACCGGGCTGGTGGTGACGACCATGATGGGCGCGCACAGGGTCTCGACGACCAGCCCTGCCCGGATGGTGGTGCCGGTGCCGATCGCGGCGACCACCCGGGCGGTCGCCAGGCCGCCGGCGATGCCGCCGACGCCCGCTGCGGTGAGCAGCAGGCCGTAGCCGAACGGGCCCAGGCCGAGCCGCTGCTGGGCGAGCAGCACCAGGATGGACAGCACGGCGCCGAGCATCAGGTTGGACACCGCGACCATCAGCGCGAGGCAGCGCAGCACCCGGTGCCGCCACAGCCAGCGCAGGCCGTCGGAGATCGCGGCGCGCAGGGTGACCGGGGCACGCCGGGCCGGCACCCGGCCGAGGGCGGCGGGCAGCGCCAGGGACAGGGCGGCGACCACGGCGAAGGCGACCGCGTCGACGGCGAACGGAAGCCAGGCCGCGAGGGCGAACAGCAGGCCGCCGAGGGGCGGGCCGAGCAGCGACTCGCTCAGCGTCCGGGTAGCCAGGATCCGGCCGTTGGCGCGTTCCAGCGACCCGTCGCCGACCGCGGCCGGCACCATCGCCATCACCACGTTCTCGAACAGCACGCCGGCGCAGCCGACCAGTAGGAACACCCCGTACAGCAGCGGCAGGCCGGTGTGGCCGGTGGCCACCGCGAGGCCGAGCGCGCCGAGGGCGGCCAGCCGGATGAGGCTGGCGGCGGTCATCAACCGCCGCCGGTGACCGCGGTCGGCGATGGCGCCGGCGGGCAGCGCGAACAGCACCCAGGGCAGCTGCTCGGCCACCATCAGCCCGGCGATCTGCACGGGATCGCTGGTCAGCGCCGCGGCCAGGAGCGGGCCGGCGACCGTGGTGAGGCCCCGGCCCAGCCCGGAGGCGGTGTCCGCCGCCCACAGCTTGCCGATGTCGCGCATGTCCGGCAGACGCCTGAGGCGTCCGTGGGGTTGTGAACGGCTCTCGTCTTGGGGCTATCCCAGGGGCTAGGGTCACGTTGATCTCTCTGGAGGCCGACCATGAAGAAGATCATCAATGACCCGTCGACCGTCGTGGCCGAGTCCCTGCGCGGAATGGCGGTGGCACACGCCGACCTGATCCGGGTGGTCGAGGAGCCGGCCCTGGTGGTCCGGTCGGACGCCCCGGTCCAGGGCAAGGTGGGGATCGTCTCCGGCGGCGGGTCCGGGCACGAGCCGTTGCACGGCGGGTTCGTCGGCAAGGGCATGCTCGACGCGGCCTGCCCCGGCGCGGTGTTCACCTCCCCGACGCCGGACCAGGTCCAGGCGGCGATCGAGCAGGTCCACGGCGGCGCCGGAATCCTGCTGGTGGTCAAGAACTACACCGGGGACGTGCTGAACTTCGAGACCGCCGCGGAGTTGGCGGCCGCCGAGGAGATCGACGTGCGCACCGTGGTGATCGACGACGACGTCGCGGTGAAGGACTCGACCTACACCGCGGGCCGCCGGGGCGTGGGCGGCACCGTGCTGCTGGAGAAGATCGCCGGCGCGGCCGCCGAGCGGGGCGACGACCTGGACACCGTCGAGCGCGTCGCCAACACCGTGATCGCGAACGTCCGCTCGATGGGCATCGCGCTGACCGCGCCGACCGTGCCGCACGTCGGCGAGCCCAGCTTCGACCTGCCGGACGACGAGATGGAGGTCGGCATCGGGATCCACGGCGAGCCCGGCCGGGCCCGGATGCCGGCCGAGGGCGCCGACGGGATCGTCGCGCGGCTGCTCGAACCGATCGTGACCGACCTGCCGTTCGGCAGTGGCGACCGGGTGGTGCTGTTCACCAACTCGATGGGCGCCACCCCGCTGATCGAGCTGTACCTGGCGCACGGCATCGCCGAGCGGTTGCTCGCCGAGCGCGGGATCGTGGTGGAGCGGCGGCTGGTCGGACCGTTCATCACGAGCCTGGAGATGCAGGGCATGAGCTTCACGCTGCTGAAGGTGGACGACGAGTTGCTTGAGCTGTGGGACGCCCCGGTGCACACGCCGGCCCTGCGTTGGGGTGCGTGAGCGTCGGTGGGTTGCACTGCGGAGCAGGTGGCCGCGGCGGTGCGCGCCATGGCCGGGGTGATCGCCGAACACCGCGACGAACTGGTGCAGCTGGACCGGGTGATCGGTGACGGGGACCACGGCGAGAACATGCGGCGTGGGTTCGCCGCGATCGTGACCAAACTGGACGAGTCCACTCCGGACACTCCGGGCGCGGTGCTCAAGCTGGTCGCCACCACGCTGATCTCCACGGTGGGCGGGGCGGCCGGTCCGTTGTACGGCACGGCGTTCCTGCGCGCGGCCACCTCGGCCGGCTCGGCAGGCGAACTGGACGGGCCGGCGGTGGCCGCCGCCCTGCGGGCCGCGCTGGACGGCGTGGTCGCCAGGGGCAAGGCCGTCCTGGGCGACAAGACGATGATCGACGCGCTGGAGCCGGCGGTCCGTGCGGCCGAGGCGGCCGGCGCCGATCCGGCCGGAGTGCTCGCCGCCGCCGCCGACGCGGCGCAGGCCGGCGCCGAGTCGACCGTGCCGCTGGTCGCCCGCAAGGGCCGCGCCTCCTACCTCGGCGAGCGCAGCGCCGGGCACCTGGATCCGGGCGCCCGGTCCACCGCGCTGCTGCTGCGCTCCCTGGCCGGCTCGGCGGGCGGCGGGCGGTGACCGGCCGGGTCGGGCTGGTGATCGTCTCGCACAGCGCCACCCTGGCGCGCGGGGTCGCGGAGTTGGCCGGGCAGATGGCGCCGGAGGTGACCCTGGTGGCGGCCGGCGGCACCCCGGACGGCGGCCTGGGCACCGACTTCGAGGCGGTGTCCGCGGCGCTGGAGCGGGCCGACGGCGGGTCCGGCGTCGTGCTGCTCTACGACCTGGGCAGCGCCCGGATGGTGGCGGACCTGGCCGTCGAGGCGGCCGCGGAGCCGGACCGGGCGCGGGTGGTGGACGCCCCGCTGGTCGAGGGTGCGGTGGCGGCCGCGGTCGCCGCGCAGGGCGGCGCCGACCTGGCCGAGGTGGCCGCCGCGGCCGTGCGCGGGCCGCGGACCGCTCCGGCCACCGATACCGGTGCGGGGGAGACCGCGGAACTGACCCTCACCAACGAGATCGGCCTGCACGCCCGGCCGGCCGCCCTGCTGGCCCGGGCGGTCGCCGGGCTCGACGCCCGGGTCGTGGTCGCGTTCGGCGGAAAGGAGGCCGACGCCCGCAGCGTGCTCGGCCTGATGGCGCTCGGCGCGCGCGGCGGGGATGTGATTAGCGTCTCGGCGACCGGCGCGCAGGCGGGCGAGGCGCTTACCCTCGTGCGCGCCCTCGCGGCGCGCGACTTCGAAGAATAGATCCACTTTCCCTGGGGGCGGCATGGTTCGGCTCGTTGTGCTGTTCGTCGCGCTCGTCGCGCTGTCCGGATGTGCCAGCCGCCTCGCCGGCACCCCCACCCCGAACGAGCAGGCCGCCAGGGAGGCCACCGAGCCGTTGACCTCGGCGCGCGGGCTCGGCGACCTTCCGACGCTGGACTACTGCAGCCTGACCGATCCGAAGGCGCTGCCGGACTCGGTCGGGCCGGTCGCCGTGGCGCCCCGGGGTTCCTACGACTACTGCCGGTTCGGCCTGCAGAAGAACGGCACTGACATCGAGGTGCGGGTGGGCTACCTGGAGGACGCCGAGACGCTGGACGGCGTCGACCGCACCGGCGACCTGCGCCGCGACCCGCCGCGCGGGCTCAAGGTGGAGCGCGGCAAGGAGGAGGACGACTACTGCGTCCGGTTCGTCAGCTTCACCGACGAGGTCGCGCTCACGGTGCTGGCCGAGAGTCTGGAAGGGACCGGGGAGAACCTGTGCGCCGTCGCGGACGCGGCGGTCGACGTCATGATCGACCGGGTGCTCGCGAAGAAGGTGGCGCACCTGACGTTCACGGACAGGTCGGTGGGCCGGCTCGACCCGTGCGAGGTGGTGACCGCGGAGCAGGCGGCGACCGCGATCGGGACGCCGGGCGCCACGCCGCTGGCCTACCCGTCCGGGCACCTGTGCGAGTGGGCCGGGCCGGACAGCGAGAGCACCGTGGCGCGGCTCTACCTCACGCCGGGCCTGTCCTCTTACGACGTGGAGACGACGAAGGAGGAGACGTTCGCCGGCCGGCACACCATGACCACCGCGACCAGCGTCGAGTCCCAGGACCTGGCCATGTGCCAGGTGGAGACCGACGACGCCGGCGAGACCAAGGGTGCCATCGACGAGTTCGTCCTCATCGAGGTTCTGGTGCTGGGCAAGGGAAAGGACGCGTGCGGTCCGGCCAGGGCGCTGGCCGAACAAGTCTGGCCGAAGTTGCCCGGATAGCGCGCGGGCATGGTGGGATAGCCGTATGGCGACCCGGTTGTGCCGCGTGCTGCTGGCAGGATTGCTGGTACTGGCGGCGGTGACGAGTTGTGCGAGCGTGGTCGCCGGCACCCCGCGGGCGGCCAATGGCGCCGGTCCGGCCGAACGTCCGACGTCCAGCGGAAAACCCCGGCCGGCGGCGGAAGCCGAGGAGCTGATCGGTGATCTGACCACGGTCGACCCGTGCAGTCTCACCGACACCAAGGAGTTGTCCTCGTTCGGGACCGCCACGATCGGCGTGCCGGACTCGCTGGACGAGTGCCTGGTCGACATCAAGACCTCGACGGCGCCGGTCGTGCTCTACGTCGGTGGTCTGGACCGGGTCACCGCCTTTCCGGACCTGGCCGGAAAGAAGTCGACCGACCGGGCCGGCGGCCTCAGGGTCGTCGAGTACGACTCGGACGACTCGTACTGCAACCACCTGCTCGTCTTCCCCGACGGGATCACCTTGTCCGTCAACGCATCCGTCTACGAGGGCAGCCAGCCCCGGCTGTGCGACGTGGTTCGGGCCGCGATGGACTCGGCCATCGAGGCGGTCCTGCTGGACAAGGTCGACCACCGCGCCTACGCGCGGAACTCGCTCGGGCGGGTCGACCCGTGTGAGCTGATGCCGGAGCAGGCGCTCGCAGCGGTGCCGGGGCTGGGTTCGGTGCGGCCCAAGCAGTACCCGGGACAGCACAACTGCGCGTGGACCGCCGCGGACAACAGCGTGCGGCTGCGGCTGATGTTCATCGCCGGCAAGCCGCCCAAGCCGGTCGGCCCGGGCGCGACCGAGGGCCAGGTCGCCGGCCGCGGTTCGGTGCTGAGCCCGACCCCGGATGCCGGCTCGTACACGTTCTGCGGACAGCAGACCGGGCATGTGCCGTTCCGGGCGCCGGACCAGGTGGGGCTGGTCGAGATCGCGGCGGTGTTCGTGCGGATGCCGGCCGGCAAGGTCGACGCGGCATGCCAGGCGGCGACCGCGGTGGCGGAGGCGGTGTGGCCGAAGCTGCCGAAGGTTTGACCAGCGTGACGTGAGCCACGACCACCGGGCCGGTCTTGTTACTGGCAGGTAGCATCCGATCCACCCGAAGGTTCGGGAATATTCGGAGGTTGCCGTGGCACGCGAGTTCACCAGTGTCGGCGTGGTCGGTCTGGGCACCATGGGATCCGGTATCGCCGAGGTGCTGGCCAGGGCCGGGATCGACGTGATCGGTGTCGAACTGGACGAGGACGGCGTGGCCCGCGGCCGTGGCCACATCGAGCACTCCACCTACCGCGCGGTCGCGCACGGCAAGCTGGACGGCCCCGGCCGCGCCGCGCTGCTCGGCCGGATCACCTTCAGCACCTCGCTGGCCGACCTGGCCGGGGTGGACATGGTGATCGAGGCCATCCCGGAACAGGTCGAACGCAAGGCCGCGGTGTTCCGCGAACTGGAGCAGATCTGCCGTCCGGACGTGATCCTCGCGTCGAACACCTCCTCGCTGTCGGTCACCGAGATCGGTGTCCACACCGGACGGCCGGGCAAGGTGGTCGGGGTGCACTTCTTCAACCCTGCGCCGGTGCTCAAGCTCGTCGAGGTGGTCCGCACCGTGGTCACCGAGCCCGATGTGATCGTCGACGTGGTGAACTTCCTGCACGACCTCGGCAAGGAGCCGGTGGTGATCGGCGACCGCGCCGGCTTCATCGCCAACGCGTTGCTGTTCGGCTACCTCAACCATGCCGCGTCGATGTACGAGGCGCGCTACGCCACCCGCGAGGACCTCGACGCCGCCATGCGGCACGGCTGCGGCTACCCGATGGGGCCGTTGGCGCTGCTCGACCTGATCGGCCTGGACACCGCCTACGAGATCCTCGAGACGATGTACCGCCAGTCCCGCAACCGGTTGCACGCCCCCGCGCCGATCCTCAAGCAGATGATCACCGCCGGGCTGCTCGGCCGGAAGACCGGACGCGGCTTCTACACCTACGACGCGCCGGACTCGCCGACCGTCGTGCCGGATGCGGAAACCCCGCGCCAGACGGGCGAATCCGGCGCGGTGGTGCGGGAGATCCAGCGGGTGGGCGTGGTCGGCACCGGCACGATGGCGACCGGCATCGTCGAGGTGTTCGCCAAGCGCGGCATGGACGTCGTGCTGCGCGCCCGTACCGGGGAGAAGGCCGACACCGCCGTCGCGGCGGTGCGCAGGTCGCTGGACCGGCAGGTGGCCAAGGGCCGACTGTCCGAAGTGGACCGGGACGCGGTGCTCGGCCGGATCGCCCGCGCGGTGGAGTTCGAGGAACTGGCCGACTGCGACCTGGTGATCGAGGCGGTCGCCGAGGACCTGGCGATCAAGCAGGCGGTGTTCGGCGCACTGGACGAGGTGGTCAAGCCCGGCGCGATCCTGGCGACCACCACGTCCTCGCTGCCGGTGATCTCCTGCGCCGCGGCCACCTCCCGCCCGGGCGACGTGATCGGCCTGCACTTCTTCAACCCGGCGCCGGTGATGAAGTTGGTCGAGGTGGTCCGCACCATCGCCACCGCCGAGGACGTGGTCGCCACCGCGCACGCGATCTGCCGCAAGGTCGGCAAGCACCCGGTGCACTGCGGCGACCGGGCCGGCTTCATCGTCAACGCGCTGCTGTTCCCGTACCTCAACGACGCCGTGAAGATGCTCGAGGCGCACTACGCCGAGGCCGACGACATCGACCTGGCCATGAAGGTCGGCTGCGGCCTGCCGATGGGGCCGTTCGAACTGCTCGACGTGGTCGGCCTGGACGTGTCCCTGGCCATCGAGCGCACCCTGTTCAACGAGTACCGCGACCCGGGTCTGGCCCCGGCGCCGCTGCTGGAGCACCTGGTCACCGCGGGCCGGCTGGGCCGCAAGACCGGCAAGGGCTTCCGGGACTACGCGAGGCGCTAGCCGCAGCACCCGCCGCCGCAGCACCCGCCGCCGCCGGACGGGGTGGGCGAGGCGGAGCCGCCGGACAGGCCGGCCATGGTGAGCAGCTTGACCGTGTCGTCGTGCCCGTCCGGGCAGGTCGCGGGGGCGGCGGACTCGGCCATCGGGCGCTGCACGTCGAACGTGGACCCGCACTCGCGACACCGGAACTCATAGGTAGGCACGGCTCTATTGTGCCCGGAACCGGAACGGGCGGGTACCGGCCGCACTATTGTGCCCGGAACCGGAAGGCAGTGGCACCGGTGCTCACCGTGACCGACGTGAAGCCGGCCGCCCGCAGCCGGTCCGGCAGGCCGGCCGGGTCGACCGTGACCATGGTGTCGCGCAGGTGCAGCAGCCGGAAGCGGGGGCTGGTCAGGCTGTCGCTGCCGGCGAACACCCCACCCGGGCGCAGCACCCGGAACGCCTCGGCGAACAGCCGGTCCTGCGCCCGCGCCGAGGGCACGTGGTGCAGCATCGCGAAGCACACGGCCGCGCTGAACGCGCCGTCCGGCAGCGGCATCGCCGCGCCGTCGCCGTGCAGCACCCGCACCGAGCCGCCGAACTTCCCGGTGAGGTAGTCCACCGACGCCTGCTCGACCTCCAGCGCGGTCAGCCGGCCGGGCCGGCGGGCCAGCACCGCCGTGGTCACCCCGAACCCCGGGCCGATCTCCAGCACGTCCTCGCCGAGCTCGACCCCGGACAGCGCCCAGGGCAGCAACTCGTTCTCCACCTTGCGGGTCCACCATGCGGACCGGCACAACCGGTTGTGCATCCAGTTCATCCGCCCACGCTAGGAACCACCCCCGGTGTCCGGTAGGCGCTACGGTGACAACCGATGTCGAACAACGGACAGGCGATCGTGATCGCGACGGCCCGGCTGCCCGGCGGGGTCGCGTTCGGCTGGCACCGGCACCCGGTGCACCAGCTCGCCTGGGCGGAGCGTGGCGTGCTCACGGTGATGACAGCGACCGGGACGACGACAGCGACCGGAACGACCGCCTTTGGTACCTGGGTGCTGCCACCCACCCGGGCCCTGTGGATCCCGGCCGGGGTGCCGCACGCGCTCGGCTCGTCCGGCCGCGCGGTCACCCGCAGCCCCTACCTGCGGCCCGGCGACGGCCCGGGCTGGACCGAGCCGACCGTGATCCGGGTCAGCGAACTGCTCGGCCGGCTGATCGTGCACCTGGCCGAGGCCGACCTCGACCCCGGCGCCCGGGCCCGCGCCGAGGCGGTGGTGACCGACCTGCTCGAACCGCTGGACGCCACCACGATCGCGGTCGCGGAGCCGTCCGACGACCGGGCCGCCCGGGTGGCCGCGGGACTGCGCGCCGACCCGGCCGACCCGCGCGACCTGGCCGCCTGGGGCCGGGTGGCCGGGGCCAGCGGGCGCACCCTGGCCCGGATCTTCCTGGCCGAGACGGGACTGGGCTTCGGCGCCTGGCGGGCCCAGATGCGCCTGCAGGCGGCGCTGCCGCTGCTCGCCGAGGGGGTCGCGGTGAGCGCGGTCGCCCACCGCGTCGGCTACGCCTCGGCCAGCGCGTTCGTGGCCGCGTTCCGCCGCGCGGTCGGGGTTTCGCCCGGCCGCTACTTCGCCGAGCTCAGCGTGGAAACGCCCGGGCCGCGGCCAGGAACGCGTCGTTCTCCTCGGCCAGCCCGACCGTGACCCGCGCCCCGTCGCCGGCGAACGCGCGAACCAGGACCTTGTGGTCCAGGCAGTGCTCGTTGAACGCGGCGGTCCGCTCGCCCAGCGCCAGCCAGACGAAGTTGCCCTGGCTCTCGGGCACCTCGTAGCCCATGGCCAGCAACTCGGCCCGCACCCGGCCACGCTCGCCGACCACCACCTCGCAGCGGGCCATCAGCTCGTCGGCCACGTCCAGGGAGGCCAGCGCCGCCGCCTGGGCCAGCCGGCTCACCGAGAACGGGATGGCCACCTTGCGCATCCCGGCGGCCACCTGCGGCGGGGCGACCGCGTAGCCGGCGCGGGCGCCGGCCAGCCCGTAGGCCTTGGAGAAGGTGCGCAGCAGCGCCAGGTTCTCCCGCTCCCGGACCAGCGCCAGACCGTCCGGCACCTCCGGGTCCCGGACGAACTCCCGGTATGCCTCGTCCAGCACGACCAGCACGTGGTCCGGCACGGCGTCCAGGAACCGCTCAAGCTCGGCGGTGTGCAGCACGGTGCCGGTCGGGTTGTTCGGCACGCAGACGAACACCAGCCTGGTGTCGGCGCCGATCGCAGCCAGCAGCGCGTCCAGGTCCTGCCGGTGGCCGGCGGTCAGCGGCACGCGGCGTTCCCGGGCGCCGACCACCTGGGTGAGGATCGGGTACGCCTCGAACGACCGCCAGGGGAACACCACCTCGTCGCCGGGCTCGCACATCGCCTGGATCAGCTGAACGCACAGGCTCACCGAACCGGCACCGACCGAGATCCGCTCGGCATCCACCCCGAGTTGCCGCTCCAGCCGGGCCAGCAGGTCGTCCGAGGACCACAGCGGGTACCGGTTGACCTCGGCGGCGGCCTCGGTGATCGCGGCCAGGACGGCGTCCGGAGGTGGGGTCGCCACCTCGTTGCTGGACAGGACGATGGCGCCGGGAATCTTGCGGCCCGGCACGTAGTCCGGGATCCCGGCCAGGTCGGCGCGGACGGAGATGGGCATGGCTCGCATCATGTCATCGAGCGGGGCTAATAGTCTTCTCCACGTGAGTTCGGTGCGTATCGGCGGCAACACCGCCCTGCCGGCGCGGCGGGAGCCGGTCACCCTGACCACCTCCGACGGCCTGCGGCTGGTGGCCGACCTGGCCCTGCCCGAGGACCGGCCGCCCCAGGCGACCCTGGTCTGCCTGCACCCGCTGCCGACCCACGGCGGAATGATGGACTCGCACCTCTACCGCAAAGCCGCGTTCCGGCTGCCGGCGCTGGCCGGCCTCGCCGTCCTGCGCTTCAACACCCGGGGTACGGCCAGCGAGGCCGGCCGCAGCGAGGGCAGCTTCGGCGAGGGCGCCGACGAGCGGCTGGACGTGGCGGCGGCGCTGGACTTCTGCCGCGCCCGGGAGCTACCCGAGGTGTGGCTCCTCGGCTGGTCGTTCGGCACCGAGCTGACCCTGATGCACGGGCTCGACCCGCTGGTGCGCGGCGCGGTGCTGATCTCGCCGCCGCTCAAGCGGGCCGGCGACGCGGACCTGGCGAACTGGGCGGCGTCCGGCAAACCGCTGGTCTGCCTGGTTCCCGAACTGGACGACTACCTGCGCCCCGCCGAGGCCCGGGCCCGGTTCGCCGCCGTGCCGCAGGCCAAGGTGATCGACTTCCCGGGCGCCAAGCACCTCTTCGTCGGGCAGGCCGAGGCGGTCCTCGACGCCGTCGTCGCCACGGTCGCTCCCGGCGTCCCCACCCCGCTGCCCCGCGACTGGTCCGGCCCCCACGAGACCCGAAAGGTCACGATCGTCGATGGTTGACTCCGATACACCGCTGGTGTTACTTCCGGCCTTTCCGTTCGACGGGCGGATGTGGGGTGCCGTCGCGGACGGGCTGGCCGGGCCGGTGATCGCGCCGGACCCGCGCGGGTTCGGACGGCCGGTCGGCGACGATGAACCCGATCTGGACCTGCTCGCCGCGGACGTGGTGGCGTTGCTGGACGAGCGCGGGCTGGACCGGGTGGTGCTGGGCGGCTGCTCGATGGGTGGCTACGTGGCGCTGGCGGTGCTGCGGACCGCGCCGGAGCGGGTGGGCGGGCTGGTGCTGATCGACACCAAGCCGACCGCGGACCCGCCGCCGGCCAAGCAGAACCGGGCGGCCATGGCCGAGCGGGCGGAGCGCGAGGGCGTCGACGGCTGGCTCATGGCCGACATGCTGCCGCTGCTGCTCGGACCGACGACGGTCGAGGAGCGCCCGGAGGTGGTGGAGACGGTGCGCGACCTGACCGCCGGCCTGTCGCCCGAGGGCGTGGCCTGGGCGCAGCGCGCGATGGCGGCCCGGCCCGACTCGTCGGAAGCGTTGGCGGCGGCGGAGATTCCGGTCCTGGTGCTGCACGGCGAGCAGGACGCGATCATCCCGGTGGAGGCGGCCCGGGCGACGGCGGACCTGCTGCGGCGCGGCGAACTGGTGCTGTTCGGTGAGTCCGGGCACCTGCCCCCGCTGGAGGTCCCGGCCGAGTGCGCCGCCGCGATCATGACGTGGTGGGAAAGCAAGGTGACAGCCACTCCCTGAGCAGGGGGCTTTCCTACCGGGGGGCGCGGCGCAGCAGCGACGGGCGCAGCCGGGCGTAGCCGCGCACGGCCACCGGGCGGCGCCCGCGCACCTGGAACCGCGGGTTGCCGGCGAGTTCCTCGGCCAGGTCGCGGTCGATCAGCACCGAGCCGGGCCGGGCGACCGAGGTGAGCCGGGCCGCCAGGTTCACCACCGAGCCGTAGATGTCGCCGAACCGGCTGAGCACCCGCCCGTAGGCCAGCCCGGCCCGCAGCGGCGGCAGCTCGGCGTCCTGGCCGGCCCGCTCCAACAGGTCCAGCGCCAGCTCGGCGCCCTGCTCGGCCTCGTCGGCGACGAACAGCACCTCGTCGCCGATCATCTTCACGATCCGGCCGTGGTTCTCGGCGACCACCACGGCGGTGAGCGCGTCGAACCGGTCCAGCACGGCGACCAGCTCGGCCTCGCTGGACCGCCGGGTGAACGAGGTGAACCCGACCATGTCGGCGAACCCGACCACCTCGTGCCGGGTCGCCGCGCCCTCGTCCGGCATCACCAGCCCCCGGCCGGCATGCGCGGCCAGATGCCGGCGCCAGGCGAAGGTCTGCAGGCGTTCGAGGTCGGGCACCACCCGGGCGACGAACTCCACCAGCGCGTCCTCGTCGGTCACCAGCCCCGGGTTGGCCTGGAGGATCTCGCGCAGCATCGACGCCTGCGACTCGGCCAGCCGGGACATGTGCTGGCCCAGCATCCGCGCGGTGGAGGTGGCCTGGCCCGGGTCGGTGATACCGGACCGGACCAGCTCGTCGGCGATCCGCAACGCGGTCAGGTCGCTGTCGGTGAACACCCGGGCGTCGTCGTCGACGGTGGCGAAGCCCAGCGAGTGCCACAGCTCGGTGGCCCGGTCGACCGCGACCCCGGCCAGCTCCGCGATCTCGGCGCGGGTGTACCTGCGCGGACCGCCGAGCAGCAGGTCCTCGATTCGCTCCTGGATCACGTCGTGTGCACGACCAGCACGTCCACGCCGGCCTTGCGGGCCACCTCGGCCGGGACCGACCCGAGGATGCGCCCGGCCAGCGTGTTCAGGCCGCGGTTGCCGACCACGAGCAGGTCGGCCGACCGCTCGCCGGCCAGCCGGATCAGCGTGGGCACCGGCTCCCCGTCGACCACCACGGTGTCGATCTTCTTGGCGCCGGCCGACCGGGCCCGCTCGCTCGCCGCGCGCACCGCCTCCTCGGCCGGCGAGGAGCCCACCACCTGGTAGGCCACGTCCGCCCCGAGCTGGTCCTGCAGCCGGGCCACGTCCTCCGGCCGGGACGGGTGGTAGGCGCTGGCGACGACCAGCGTGGCGCCGGTGTCCGCGGCGATCGTCGCGGCGCGGTCCACCGCGCGGAACGAGGAGTCCGAGCCGTCCGTGCCGACGATGATGGTCTGGTATGCGGCCATCTGATCCTCCTGCGAGGGAACCGGCGGAGCTACTGGCGAGTAATGTACCGCGTATGGATCACGCCGACATGATGGCCGTTGCCCGCGCCGAAGCCAGGGCCGGGCTCGCCGAGGGCGGGATTCCGATCGGCGCCGCGCTGTTCGGCCCGGACGGCGAGCCGTGGGGCCGGGGCCACAACCGCCGGGTCCAGGACGGCGACCCGTCGATGCACGCCGAGACCTCGGCCTTCCGCGCCGCCGGGCGACGGCGCAGCTACCGCGGCGCCACGATGGTGACCACGCTGTCGCCGTGCTGGTACTGCAGCGGGCTGGTCCGCCAGTTCGGCATCACGGCGGTGCTGATCGGCGAGGCCCGGACCTTCTCCGGCGGCCACGACTGGCTGGCCGGCAACGGCGTGCAGATCACCATCCTGGACGACCCGGAGTGCGTGGAGTTGATGACCACCTTCATCGCCGAACACCCCGACCTCTGGTTCGAGGACATCGGCGAGGAGTAGTCGTAGGAGCGGCGGGTCAGCGCCGGGCTGGCTTGGGGCGGGGGGTCTGCACCGTGGCATCCGGGTCCGCGACGGGGCGGAACACCGTGGTGGGGGAGTCCTCGGCGGGCGGCTCCGGCTCCTCCTCGTCGGCCAGCGGTTCGAGCGCGGGGGCGGCGTTGTCCAGGGACAGGTTCGCGTCGGCGAGCAGGGCGCGGGCCGCGTTGAGCTGGTCGGCGAGCTTGGCGCGCAACTGCCGCAGGCCGGTAACCCGTTGCGCCGCATGGGAAATCCGGCGGTTGGCCTCGTCGGTCGCCTCCTGCACCCGGCGGTGCGCCTCCTCGGTGGCCTCGCGCAGCCGGGTGGTCGACTCGTTGATCGCGTCCTGCCGGCGCTTGGTCGCCTCCTCGGTGGCCTCCCGCACCCGGCGCTCCGCCTCGGACTTGCTGGTCGCCTCCTGCTCGGCCAGCCCGCGCATGGACTCGGTGCGCCGGGACGACATGGCGATCTCGAAGTCCTCCTCGACCTGCCCGCGCCGCTGGGCCGCCTCGTTGTCCAGCCGCTGCCGGTCCTCCTCGGCCTTGCGCCGGATCCTGGTGGCCTCCTCGCCGGCGGCCGCCAGCACGCTCGAGTGCTCCTTCTCCATCTCCGTCCGGCGCGCCTCCAGCTCGGCGAGCTGCCGCTCGTACCGCTCGCGCAGCTCCGCGGCCTCCGCCTCGGCCTTGGTGCGGATGTGCCCGGCCTCCGCCTCGGCCCGCGCCTTGGTCTCGGCCGCCTCGTCCTGCGCCAGCCGGAGCATCCGCTGCAGCCGCTCGCTCAACCCCTCCAAAGTGGTCGGGGGCAGCGCCAGCCGCTCTACCTGGCCGCGCAACTTGTCGATCTCGGTGCGGGCCGCCTCCAGCTGCCGGGCCAGATCGTCCGCCTGCGCCGCGATGTTGTTGCGGTCCGCGGTGAGCATGAGGACCTGGTTCTGCACCTGTTCCAAATGCTCGTCGACCTGCATGCGGTTGTAGCCGCGCTTCGCAACGTCGAAGCCGGGTCCCAACGGAACGAGATCGTGATCGGCGCCCAGAGCCATGTGCACTACGCTACCGCGCACCTCGGGTGCGGGCCTTATACCCCGCGGAATCGGTTGATCTGACTGAGAAGTTTGTTGCGCAGCTCATGATCCGTGACGCCCAGGCCCTCCTGCGGCGCCAGGCACAGCACGCCGACCTTGCCCTGATGCGCGTTGCGGTGGACGTCGTGCGCGGCCTGGCCGGTCTGCGCGAGGGGATAGACCTTGGACACCGTCGGGTGAATCCTGCCGCGGGCGATCAGCCGGTTGGCCTCCCACGCCTCGCGGTAGTTGGCGAAATGCGAACCGACGATGCTCTTCAGATTCATCCAGAGATAGCGGTTGTCATAGGAATGCATATAGCCGCTGGTGGACGCGCAGGTGACGATCGTGCCGCCGCGCCGGGTCACGAAGACGCTGGCGCCGAAGGTCTCCCGGCCGGGGTGCTCGAACACGATGTCCGGGTCCTCGCCGCCGGTGAGCTCCCGGATGCGGGCGCCGAACCGCTTCCATTCCTTGGGGTCCTGGGTGTTCTCGTCGGACCAGAACCGGTAGCCCTCGGCGTTCCGGTCGATGATCAGCTCGGCGCCCATGGCCCGGCACAGCTCGGCTTTCTCCGGGCTGGACACCACGCACACCGGCGTGGCGCCGCCGTTGAGCGCGAACTGGGTGGCGTAGGAGCCGAGGCCGCCGGAGGCGCCCCAGATCAGCACGATGTCGCCCTGCTTCATGTTGGCGCCGTTGGTGGACACCAGCTGCCGGTAGGCGGTGGAGTTGACCAGGCCGGGGGAGGCGGCCTCCTCCCAGGTCAGGTGCGCCGGCTTGGGCATCAGCTGGTTGGCCTTGACCAGTGCCAGCTCGGCCAGCCCGCCGAAGTTGGTCTCGAAGCCCCAGATCCGCTGCTCCGGGTCGAGCATGGTGTCGCCGTGCCCGTCCGGGTGCTCCAGCTCGACCGACAGGCAGTGGGCGACGACCTGGTCGCCGGGCTGCCAGGCGTTGACGCCGGGACCGGTGCGCAGCACGACGCCGGCCAGGTCCGAGCCGACCACGTGGTAGGGCAGGTCGTGCCGCTTGGCCAGCGGCGAGGTCTTGCCGTAGCGGCGCAGGAAGCCGAACGTGTCCAGCGGCTCGAAGATCGAGGTCCACACCGTGTTGTAGTTGATCGCGCTGGCCATCACCGCGACCAGGGCCTCACCCGGGCCCAGCTCGGGCGTGGCCACCTCCTCGACGTGCAGCGACTTGCGCGGGTCCTTGTCCGCGGCGGTCAGACCGTCGAACATGTCGACCTCGTCGGCGTGCACGGTGACCGCGCGGTACGCGTCCGGGACGGGCAGCGAGCCCACCTCGGTCAGCTCGTTCGCCATGATCGCGTCCAGGATCTTCTGCATGAAAACGCACGTTACCGGCCAGTAACGGTACAGAGCCACCGGAGCGTGACGTGGCGTGCACCACGCCCCTTGCCCCTTTGCCATTGCCCATGTGACCAGGCACGAGAACACTGAGGACACCACTGGACACGGGAGGGTTCGATGCACGAACAACGCACCGCACGGCCGTGGACGCGCCCCTACGACTGGGCCGAGGTGGCGCTCGGCCTGATGGTGCTGCTGGGGCCGGCGTGGCTGGCCACCGACGACGCGGCAACCTGGACCATGATCATCCTGGGGGGACTGATCGCCATCGACGGCCTGCTCTCGCTGGCGATGCCCGGCGTCGTCTACGGCGAGGCGATCCAGGTCGTGCTCGGTGCGCTGCTGTTCGTCTCACCCTGGGTGATGGGCTACACCGAGTTCGGGCCGGCCTCCTGGGTCTCCTGGATCGCCGGAGGTCTGACCGCCCTGGCCGGGGGTCTCGCCCTACCCGCCGCCCAGGCCGCGCACCGCGGGATGGCCGGACAACATTAGGGGCACGCCGGGGTCGCGCTGCGTGCCCGCGTTAGGTTGTGGGCCACGTTGCTCGGCGAAGGGTGGTCCAGGTGGCGCGTTCACAGGGCGATGACGACCACTCCGCGCGTGAGCGGATCCTGATCGCCGCCGAGGAACTGTTCGCCGAGACCGGCTTCGACGCGACCCCGACCTCGCGGATCGCCACCCGCGCCGGCGTGCCGAAAGGCCTGGTGCACTACTACTTCCCGCGCAAGCAGGATCTGCTGACCGCCCTGGTGGAGCGGCTGCCGGACGAGCGGGTGGACCCGGCCGGCCTGGTCGTGCCCGGCGACCTGGCGAGCAGCCTGCGCCGGCTGGTCGCCGAACTGGACGCCCGGATGAACGCCTCCCGGCTGCTGTCGCACCTGCTGTGGCGGGAGGCGGACACGCACAGCGCGGTCCGGGACGCCTTACAGGCGCGGTTTCGCCGGGTGGTGGACCAGGTCCGCGCGGTGATCGTGGCGGCGGACCCGGGCGAGATGGCTGCGGCGGACGTGGACGCCGCGGCCGGGTTGCTGGCCCTCGCGGTGAGCTACCGGCATTCCGTCGCGCGGCACGAGGCCGCGATCGGCAACGGGACGGACGGCCCGATGGAGCGCGAGGTGGCGTTCATCGCGGGGGCGCTGGCCGGCGTCAGGGCGCCGGCTCAACCAGCTCGATGAGCACCCCGCCGGCGTCCTTGGGGTGCACGAAGTTCGTGCGGCTGTTCGCGGTGCCCGGCCGGGCCTCGTCGTAGAGCACGCGCAGTCCCTTGGCGCGCAACACTTCGGCGGCGGCGTCGATGTCGGTCACCCGGACCGCGACCTGCTGCACGCCCGGACCCTTGCGGTCGAGGAACTTGCCGATCGTGGTGTCCGGGCCGAGGGGGGCGAGTAACTGCACGACCGCGCCGGCGTTGTCGTCGCCGGGAGCGCGCATCATGGCCTCCCGGACGCCCTGGCCCTCGTTGGTCTCGGTGTGCGTGAGCTCGAAGCCGAGGACGTCGCGGTAGAACGCGATGGCCTCGTCGAGGTCCGGCACGGCGATGCCCACATGGTCGATGGCCGTCACGAACGGTTTGAGCGAGTCGTGCATCCTCCAAGAATACGCCGGACCTACCGATCGGTAACTTCTCCTGTGCGGCTACTCACACACGCACCGTCGATCGGGGGACACCCCGGGTATGGTGCTGGTTAACGCCCGTTTGCCTGGTGCCAGTGGAGGCGCTGTGTCCGGATCCGTCATCCTCGCCGGGGCGCGTACCCCGATCGGTCGTCTGCTCGGCTCGCTCAAGGACTTCTCCGGCGCGCAGCTCGGCGGTGTCGCCATCAAGGCGGCGCTGGAGCGGGCCGGCGTGCGGCCGGACCAGGTGCAGTACACGATCATGGGCCAGGTGCTCACCGCGGGCGCCGGCCAGATCCCGGCCCGCCAGGCCGCGGTCGCCGCGGGGATCCCGATGGACGTGCCGGCGCTGACCATCAACAAGGTCTGCCTGTCCGGCCTGGACGCGATCGCGCTGGCCGACCAGCTCATCCGGGCCGGCGAGTTCGACCTCGTGGTGGCCGGCGGGCAGGAGTCGATGACCGCCGCGCCGCACCTGCTGCCGAAGTCGCGCTCCGGCTTCAAGTACGGCGACGTGACGATGGTCGACCACATGGCCTACGACGGTCTGTTCTGCGCGTTCGACCAGGTGGCCATGGGCGCGTCGACGGAGAAGTACAACTCCCGCTACGGCGTCACCCGCGCCGAGCAGGACGCGTTCGCCGCCGCCTCGCACCAGCGGGCCGCCGACGCGATCAAGAACGGGCGGTTCACCGACGAGATCGCCGCGGTGAGCATCCCGCAGCGCAAGGGTGACCCGGTCGTGTTCGACACCGACGAGGGTGTGCGCGCGGACACCACGGCCGAGGGTCTGGCCCGGCTGCGCCCGGCGTTCGCCGCCGACGGCACGATCACCGCCGGGTCGGCGTCGCAGATCTCCGACGGCGCGGCCGCCGTCGTCGTGGCCAGCAAGGCCAAGGCCGAGGAGCTGGGCCTGTCCTGGATCGCCGAGATCGGCGCGCACGGCGTGGTGGCCGGACCGGACGCCAGCCTGCACGAGCAGCCGTCCAACGCGATCAAGGCCGCGCTGGCCAAGGCCGGCCGGTCCGCCGCCGACCTGGACCTGGTCGAGATCAACGAGGCGTTCGCCGCGGTGGGCGTGGTGTCCACCAAGCAACTCGACCTGGACCCGTCGATCGTGAACCCCGACGGCGGCGCGATCGCCCTCGGGCACCCGATCGGCGCGTCCGGCGCGCGGCTCGTCGTGCACCTGGCCTACGAGCTGCGCAGGCGCGGCGGCGGTCTGGGCGCCGCGGCGCTGTGCGGTGGCGGCGGGCAGGGTGACGCCCTGCTCATCAGCGTGCCGAAGGGCTGATACAACTTTCCGCCATGCCCATCGACGTCACCGCCCTGGTCGAGCAGGCGCGGGCGGGCCGGGCGCGCGCGGTCGCCCGGCTGATCTCGCTGGTCGAGGAGGAGAGCC
>NZ_DASTBH010000448.1:0-18906 GCF_035712165.1 Actinophytocola sp.
GCCCACGGGGTGCCGGTGCAGATCGGCGACGCGGCCGGCCTGGGAATCCGCGACCTGGACCGCCCCGACTTCGGCGACGCCGTCGAGATCCGCCCCGGCGAGGTCCCCGTCTTCTGGGCCTGCGGCGTCACCCCGCAGGCCGCGCTGATCGAGTCCAAGATCCCGTTCGCGATCACCCATGCCCCGGGGCACATGTTCATCACCGACGTCCCGGAGGTCGGCTACCGGAGCGGAGGATGACGATGCAGAGCCTCAGTTCCATCGCGTTCGCGGTGCTGCTCAGCTGTCTGGTGATCACCTGGCTGCTCGGCCGGGCCAAGGTGTTCGGCACCTTGACCGTGGCTGGGTTCGTGTTGGGATCGCTTGCCACCGCGTCGGTTTTCGTCCTGTTGGCCTGAGACGACGAAGGGCCCGCACGAGTCGCGCGGGCCCTTCGGCACGAACACCTCAGGCGGGCAACCGGATCCGGTCCCGAGGGCCGGGGTTCACCGGCGCGCCGGCACCGAGGTAGGCGACCAGCGCGTCGATGTCGAAGCCGGGCGCGGTGACCCGGTCGGTCCCTGCGGTGAGGCGGGTGAACCCGTCGCCGCCGTTGGCCAGGAAGTCGTTCGTGGTCACCCGGTACGTCGCCGCCGGGTCGATCGGAACGCCGTTGAGCGTCATCCCGGACACCTTCTCACCGGGTGCCTTCGAAGCGTCCCAGGTGTAGCTGAAGCCGGCCGAGACCTGCAGGATCTTCTGGCTGGTCTGCCCGCCGAAGCCCACGAACTGCTGCTCGAGCACCTCCTTGAGCAGCGCCCCGGTGAGCGTCTGGGTGGCCACCAGGTTGTTGAACGGCTGCACCGTGAACGCCTCGCCGTAGGTCACCTGGCCGGGCGCCTCACCACCGCCCGATGCCCCGAAGGACAGGTCCGCCCGGATGCCGCCCGGGTTCATCAGCGCGAGCTGGGCGCTGGCCGACGACGTGTAGGCGAGCTGGGCGTCGGCGATCACGTCGCCGAGCGCGGTCTCCCCGGCCGGCGTGGCCGCCCGGGTGATGTCCGCGGAGATCGCGCCGACCACCCGGTTGGCGATCGGGGCGACCGCGGTCCGGTACTTGTCCACGATGCCCTTGGTGCTGGCGTCGACCAGATCGGGGTTACGCAGGAAGTTGCCGGCGGCGTCCCTGGCCCACGAACCGTCCGGCAGCCGAACCCCGTTCTCCACCACGACGTTGCGCGCCGCGATGCTGGCGAACTTCCTGGTCTTGCGGTCCAGCGTGAGCGAGACGTCGGTGACCAGGGTGCCGTTCGACCCGGCGCTGGTGACCACGGTGCTGCCGCCGGTCGAGTTGGGCAGCGAGCAGCTGTAGAAGCGGTGCGTGTGGCCGGACACGACCAGGCCGTACTCCGGGCGCAGCCCAGCGACGATGGGTGCCACCGGGCCGGAGAAGTTGGCGCAGCCGGACGGGTCCTGGGTCGACGGCGGCGGGTTCTGCTGGCCGCCCTCGTGCAGCAGCAACACCATCGACTTGATCCCGAACCAGCGCAGCAGGTCGGCGTACAGGTTGGCGGTCTGGATCTCGTCGAGGAAGTCGACGGTCTGGATCCCGGCCGGGTTGACGATGGTCGGCGTGCCCTTGAGCGTCATGCCGACGAAGGCGACCGGAACACCCTGCACGACCCGGATGTCGATGGGCGAGAGGATGGGCAGCCGGGTCCGCTTGTCCACCACGTTGGCGGCCAGGTAGCTGAAGTCCGCACCGCGGAAGCCGTCGCCGTCCTGGCAGCCGTCCACCGGGTGGCAGCCGCCGCGCTGCATCCGGATCAGCTCGAGCACGCCCTCGTCGAACTCGTGGTTGCCGACCGAGGTGACCTGCAGGCCGAGGTTGGACAGCGCCTCGATGCTCGGCTCGTCGTGGAAGGCCGCGCTGATCAGCGGGGTCGCGCCGATCATGTCGCCGGCCCCGGCGGTGATCACCTCCTGGCCACCGGCCCTGCCCTCGGCCCGCAACCGCTTCACGTATGTCGCCAGGTACTCCACGCCGCCCGCGGGGGCGCCGTTCACCAGGCCGCCGCTGCCGAGCGGCGGCTCAAGGGCGCCATGGAAGTCGTTGAACGACAGGATTCGCGCCTTCGCCACGCCATGACTCGCGGTGTTGACGTCGTAGTTCACCAGCACCGGCGAGAGCGCGGTCATCCCGCCCGGCACCGGATCGGGAGACTGCGCGGGCAGCAGCGGCACCGCGAGCACCAGGCCCGCCGCGACCACCGGTGCCACGGAGTGGCGGAACAGGGACCTCACACGAAACACTTCGCCTCCATCACCCTGCTAGAACGCGCGTCGACCGGGGGGCTGCCGGTCGCCGGCATGCATCCTGCCCGCCCAATCCCACATATGCATAGCCGCCAGATGGCGGGGGGATCTGTTGTTGCCGAATTGCTTGCCGCGCCGCTACCGAGCCGGTCCATTCGCCTGCGCAGCGTCGCCGAATTCCGGTGTCCGGTGTGGACCGCGTCGATTTCGCGCACACCGGGACACGTGCCTCGCCGTACGCTGAGTACGTGTGCCGAAACATCACGATGCTGCGCGGCCTGGAGCCGGCCGCGACCGACGAGGAGATCGAGGCGGCCGCCCGTCAGTACATCCGCAAGGTGAGCGGCGTGGCCTCGGTGTCCGACGCCACCCGGGAGGCCTTCGAAACCGCCGTCGCGGAGGTCACCGAGACCACCCGCCGGCTGCTCGCGGAGCTGCCGGAACGTCGCCAGCCGCCGCCGACCCTGCCACCGCTGCGCCGCCCCGAGGTCCGCGCCCGAATCGCGGCCCGCCAGACCCAGTCCTGACGCAGTCGTTTCTCCGCGCAACCGCGCCGGGCCGGTGCGTCTGTTGATGTTGCCGTGGTCGCTGGCGTTCAGCAACTACCCCGGGCGGAAGTGGAAATCGCCGAAGTCGACCGCGGATGCAGTGGACTGGCTGATCTACGGCCGTGGTCTCTGGGGTCAGGGCGGGCTGCCGCTGTCCGATCCGGACAGTGGGATCACGGCGGAGCCCAGCGGTTGCGGAACTCTGGAGGACTGGCGCGACTGGCGGACACCCTCGCGGGGAGTCTGCCCAATCTTGGTTGCCCGCCGGCGCCGGCGCTGTGCCCGCTCAACCGTGCACTCGCTCCAGCGCACAATGACCAGCATTTCTGCTGGTCAGAGGCTTGAAGCGGAGGCGGAGGGATTTGAACCCCCGGACCCGTGAAGGTCTCCTGTTTTCAAGACAGGTGCAATCGGCCGCTCTGCCACGCCTCCTTGCGGGTAAGGGTAGTCAGTTCAGTTGGTCGAGGTGTTTGTGTACGCGCTCGAAGATCGTGGCGAGTGTTTCCTGCTCGTCGTCGGTGAGCAGGTCGACCAGGTGTTCCCGGACGCCGCTGACGTGGGTGGGGGCGGCGGCGCGCAGCTGGGCCATGCCCTTGTCGGTCAGCTCGGCCACGACCCCGCGGGCATCCTCGGGGCAGTCGACGCGGCGGACCAGGCCGGCCTTCTCCATGCGCGCGATCTGGTGGGACAGGCGGCTCTTGGACGAGGCGACGCGGCCGGCCAGCTGGGTCATCCGCATCCGCCGCTCGGTCCGCTCGGACAGCTGAACAAGCACCTCGTAGTCCGCGATCGTCATGCCGTGAGCGTCCTGTAGCTCACGGTGCAGCTGTTGGCGCAGCAACTCGGTGCCCAGGATGTAGGCGCGCCAGGCCCGCATCTCGCTGGGATCGAGCCAGCGAGGCCCGGTTATCGCTGAGGTCACCCCACAAGGCTAAGCGGTTAACCCACAGGAACCTCTCAATTACCTGACCGGTCAGTACCGCCCTCCGTCCGTTTCGGACAGTGTCGGTCGATTTCACCAGTTCAGGAGGGGTGCAAGGGGTTGTGACCGACCAGGCGAGCGGGCATATTGAGTAGGACGGCTGGCCGACGCGAGCCGGGTGCACCTGCCGGAGGTCCCTGGTCGCAAAGGTCCGTCGGGAGAGGATTAGGTGGTGCCGTGGATGAGCTGAACACCGGCGTAGTGGCTGACGAAAGCTGCAATCCCGCGGCTGAGGCGAGACCATCGAACTAGCCGTGATCGCGAACAGCAGGTAGCCGGGTCTACGAGTGCACGTGTGCGCCCACGCATCTCTCGTCGTGCACGTCGACGATGTTGAACCCCTCGTTCTGGTGACGTCTCAGACGCACTGGTGGGGATCCACGCCGGCCCGTCGGCCGCGTTGCCACTACGTAACGTTAGACACCTGGGTGTGGCCGCCATGGGAGCACGCCACACCCAGGTGCTTTTCTGTCTGCACGCGCGAACGGGTGACCTGCCTTAAAGTCACCATCGTGGAGTTCAACGAAGACGTCTCGCTCGACACCTCCCAGGTACAGGACATGCGCGGGTCCGGCGGAGGCGGCATCGGCGGCCGGGTCGCGCTCGGCGGGGGCGGACTTGGCATCGTCGGCGCAATCCTGTACTTCGTCCTGTCCCAGCTCGGCGGTGTCGGCGGCGGCGTGCCGCTGAGCACCGGCGACGTGAGCAGCGGCGAACAGGTCAACAACTCCGAGCTGGCCAGCGAGTGCAAGACCGGCAAGGACGCGAACACCAACCACGACTGCGCCGTGGTCGCGGTGATCAACTCGATCCAGGGCTACTGGGAGGACCAGTTCGCCCGTTCGAACCTCACCTACGAGCAGGCGCCCACCAACTTCTTCCGCGGCGGGGTCAGCACCGGGTGCGGCAGCGCGACCTCGGATGTCGGGCCGTTCTACTGCCCGGCGGACTCCGAGGTCTACATCGACCTGTCCTTCTTCCAGGAGCTGACCTCCCGGTTCGGCACGCAGGGCGGGACCTTCGCCGAGGCCTACGTCCTGGCCCACGAGTACGGCCACCACGTGCAGAACCAGCTGGGTACCTCCAACCGGGTGCGCGAGGGCAGCGGTCCGACGTCGGACTCCGTGCGGCTCGAGCTCCAGGCGGACTGCTACGCCGGCGTCTGGGCCAACCACGCCACCACCACCCCGGCGTCGAAGGGCGGCAAACCGCTGATCCGGACGATCACCGAAGCTGATATCGCCAGCGCCCTGGACACCGCCTCCAAGATCGGTGACGACTACATCCAGCGCGAGCTCGGCGGGGGCCGGGTCGACGAGAGCCAGTTCACCCACGGCACCTCCGCCCAGCGCGAACGTTGGTTCCGCACCGGCTACGAGTCCGGCGACCCCAACTCCTGCAACACCTTCGACACCAACAACCTCGGCTGACCAGCCCGAACCGGGAACTCGCCTGCTGGAAGTGGGGACTCGCGGGGACATGAGAAGAGGACGCCTTCGGCTTGGGGCCGAAGGCGTCCTCTGATGGTGGGGCGGGGTTACTGGGTCACGAAGTGACTGTCGTTGTCGTGCGGGCCATGGTTGAGAGCGGCCACCGTGGCGGCGAGCCGGGCCTTGGCGTTGCTGGCCTTGGCGACGGCGACGGCCTTGGCCGAGGCGGTCGGCGGGATGCCGTTGATGTCCTCGGTGCTGATGCCGTAGGTCGCGGTCACCCACGCGACGGCGTCGGCGTTGCTGTCCAGGACCGTCCGGTCCAGGTTGCCGAGGTTGTCACAGCGCTGGTGGTAGCACGGGTCGTAGGGCATGCCCGCGACACCGCCCCACTTCTCCGCCTGCGCCTCGGTCTTGACGCCCTCGGCGCCGGTGAACAGGCCACCGGCCGGGATGCCCTGGTTGATGAACTCGCCGTAGTCCGAGCGTCCGGTGAAGTCCGTGCCCTCGGTCTCGACCCCGGTCGCGCCGAGGAAGTCCTCGAACGCGCCTTCGATCTGCGCCGAGCCGTACGGGCCGGGGCCGGCACCGACGGCGTCGGAGTCGTCGCCGTCATAGACGAACCGCGCCGCGTTCGGCGAGCCGATCATGTCGAAGTTCAGGTACAGCGCGATGTTCAGCTGCTCCTCGAAGTCCAGCGAGGTCACGTAGAACTCCGAGCCGAGCAGGCCGAACTCCTCCGCGCTCCACCAGGCGAACCGGATCGCGTTGTTGGTGCGCGGGTTGCTGCCGAGCTGCGTCGCGATCTCCAGCAGCGTGGCGCTGCCGGTGCCGTTGTCGTTGATGCCCGGACCGTCGACCACGCTGTCCAGGTGCGCTCCGGCCATCACCACGTTGTCGTGGCGGCCGGTCTGCGTCTCGGCGATCACGTTGTACGTGGTCCGCTCCTCACGCAGGGCGCGCAGCTCGAGGTTGATGGTCGCGCCGGCCTGGGTGGCCAGCGCCTCGCCGTCGGCCTGGGTGATGCCGCCGGTCGGGATGCGCCCGGCGGCCGGGTCACCCAGTGTGCCGGCCAGCGGGCCGGGCGCGTTGTTGTAGACGATCGCGCCCACCGCGCCGGCCTCCGCGGCCAGTTGCTGCTTGACCGCGAACGTGCAGGAGCCGCGCTTGATCAGGGCGATCTTGCCGGCGACGCCGGTGAAGTCCGTGGCCTCACAACCGGGGGTGGCGTCCGCCGGAACGACGGCCAGCGGGGCGGTGATGCCACCGACCGGGGTGGACGGGCTGTACACCATGATGTCGATCGGCACGGCCGTGCCGTTGGCCGTCATCCGCTCGGCGAGCGTCTGGGTGAACGTGAACGGGAACTCCTGGCGGGTCACGACGAAGCCCAGGGATTCCATCTTCGTGGCGATGTACTCGGCCGACTGCTGGTGGCCGGCACTGCTCGCGACGCGCGTCCCGCCGGTGCGGTCGGCGAATCGCTGCAATGCGATGAGATGGCGGTTGATTCCGCTGACGGTTACTTTCCGGGCCAGGTTTCGGGCGAGTGCCGGCCCATCCGGCAGGTCTGCCTGCGCCGAGGCCGGTACCGCGGTGAACGCAAGGGCCGACGCGGCCGCGAGGCCCGCGAGCAGCACTTTGCGGGATGTCTTGAGAGAAGGCATGTAGCTTCCCCTTCATTTCGGGACGGGTGCCGGTGGTCGACCGCCCCGATCCCGATCGCCACAAACCGGCGAGGCCACCCTTTCGGCATAATCGCGCCTGGTCAATACCTCCTTTCGTACTGTTATTCGTCTTGCCCCGGACGGGCGACGTTAGGGTCGTGCCATGCATGCGATCACGATGCGCGCACCGGGCGGTCCCGACGTCCTGACCTGGGCCGAACGGGACGATCCGGAGCCCGGCCCCGGCCAGGTCCTGCTGGACGTCGCCGCGAGCGCGGTGAACCGGGCCGACCTGTTGCAGCGCCAGGGTCATTACCCACCGCCGCCGGGTGCGCCGGACGTGATCGGGCTGGAGTGCTCGGGGACGATCGCCGCGCTCGGGCCGGGAGTGTCCGGTTGGGAGGTCGGGCATCCGGTGTGCGCCCTGCTGGCCGGCGGGGGTTACGCCGAACGGGTGGCGGTGCCGGTGGGCCAGTTGATGCCGGTTCCGGCCGGGATGGACCTGGTGACCGCGGCGAGCCTGCCGGAGGTGGCGTGCACCGTCTGGTCGAACCTGGTGATGGTGGCCCAGCTCGGCGTCGGCGAGGTGCTGCTGGTGCACGGCGGCGCGGGTGGCGTCGGCACGCATGCCATCCAGGTCGGCAAGGCCATCGGCGCGATGGTCGCGGTGACCGCGGGCGCCGACGACCGGCTGGCGCGCTGCGCCGAGCTCGGCGCGGACGTGCTGATCAACTACCGGGACCAGGATTTCGTCGCCGAGGTGCGCAAGGCCACCGACGGCCGGGGCGCCGACGTGGTGCTGGACAACATGGGCGCGTCCTACCTGGACCGCAACCTCGACGTGCTGGCCCGGCACGGGCGGCTGGTGACGATCGGCATGCAGGGCGGGGCGAGCGGGACGCTCAACATCGGCGCGCTGCTCGGCAAGTGCGCCAGCCTCACCGCCACCGGACTGCGCTACCGGCCGCTCGACGAGAAGGCGGAGATCGTCGCCGCGGTGGTCGAGCACGTGTGGCCGCTGATCGAGACCGGCGAGGTGCGGCCGATCGTGCACGAGGTGCTGCCGATCCAGCGGGCGGCCGACGCGCACCGGCTGATGCAGGACGCGCACCCGTTCGGCAAGGTGGTGCTGCGGGTTCGCTGAGCCTCAGGCGGTCAGCTCGGCGAGCGCGTCCACGAGCTGCTCGACCTCACCGCTGGTGGTGTAGTGCGCGAGGCCGACCCGGACCGCGCCGCCGACCTCCGCGACACCGAGCGCGGCCAGCACCCCGGCCCGGGTGTCGTCGGCGAACGCGCAGATCCCGCGCTCGGCCAGGTGCATGCTGGCCGACGACGCCTTGACCTCGGCGACGGTGAACGCCAGCGCGGGGATCCGGCGCATCGCGTCGCCGATCACCGTGACCCTCGGCAGCGCGCGCAGCTCGGTGATCAGCTTGGCCAGCAGGCCGGCCTGGTAGGCCTTGGCCGAGCCGAGCGAGGTCTGGACGCGTTCCCGGCGGGTGCCGGTGGCCGCGTCGTCCAGGTCGGCCAGGTAGTCCACCGAGCCGACCAGCCCGGCCAGCAACGGGTAGGCGTGCAGGCCCAGTTCCAGCCGGCCGGGTCCGGTCGCGCCCGGATCCAGCGCCCCGGAGGGCAACCGGTCCAGCAGGGCCGGGTCGGCGAAGGCCAGCGCTCCGACGGCCGGGCCACCCCAGGCGGTGGCGGACAGCGCGACGACGTCGGCGCCGAGCGCGGCGATGTCCAGCGGCACGAACGGCGCGGCCGCCGAGGCGTCCACGACCACGAGCGCGCCGGTCCCCCGGGCCAGATCGATGATCTTGTTCAGGTCCGGCCGGGTTCCGACCACCCCGGAGCCGGCGGTGACCGTCAGCGCCTTGGTGCGGTGGGAGACCAGGCTCTCGTACTGCCAGGCCGGCAGCTCGCAGGTCTCGATGTCGATCTCGGCCCAGCGCACCGTGGCGCCGGCCCGCTGCGCGGCCCGCAGCCACGGGGCGATGTTCGCCGGGTGGTCGAGCCGGGACACCACCACCTCGTCGCCGATCAGCCAGCCGCCGCCGACCGCTTCGGCCAGGCGTTGCAGCAGGACCGCCGCGTTGGGCCCGAGCACCACTCCGGCCGGGTCGGCGCCGACCAGGTCGGCCACCGCGCGCCGGGCGGCGTCGACGATCGCCTCGGCCCGCTGGGATGCCGGAAACTGGCCGCCCGGGCCGGACACCGGAGCCCGCAGCGCGGTGGACACGGCGGTGGCGACCTGCTCCGGAACCTGCATCCCGGCCGGCGCGTCCAGATGAATCCACCCGTCACCCAGTGCGGGAAACAGTCCCCGGATCCGAGCGACGTCGAACGCCATGCACCACACCGTAGAGTGGCTACGAAGACCGGCGTTTCCTGGGTCCGCTGGGGCACCTAAGATCGCTCGGCACAGTCTCCGACGAGGGCAGGATGGAGCCGATGAACCAGCCGAACGATGGCAACGACCAGGCGCAACACGTCGTGGTGGTCGGGCCGGATGGCCGGCCGGTCGGCGCCGCCCGCCTGCCCGGTCCGGACGACGACCTGGGCGACGAGCAGGACCGCCGGGAGTCGGTCGGCGACCTGGTCGAGCAGCCGGCCAAGGTCATGCGGATCGGCACGATGATCAAGCAGCTGCTCGAGGAGGTGCGCGCCGCACCGCTGGACGACGCGTCCCGCAACCGGCTGCGGGAGATCCACAAGCGGTCGATCAGCGAGCTGGAGGACGGCCTGGCCCCGGAGCTGCGGGACGAGCTGGAGCGGCTGTCGCTGCCGTTCACCGAGGAGGGCACCCCGTCCGACGCCGAGCTGCGGATCGCCCAGGCGCAGCTGGTCGGCTGGCTGGAGGGCCTGTTCCACGGCATCCAGACCGCGCTGTTCGCCCAGCAGATGGCTGCCCGGGTGCAGCTGGAGCAGATGCGGCGCGGCCTGCCTCCGGGGACCGGGATGCCGCAGGGCGCCGGTGAGGCACCTGAGGGCCCGGGGATCCGGGGTCAGTACCTGTAGGTCAGGACGCGCGCCAGGTGGGGTCCAACTGTTCAGCCAGCAGGTCGCCCACCATCAGCATGCAGGCCATGCAGCGCCGGCCCTCGTCAGTGCAGGTGATCTTGGAGTTGGGCACGCTGTGGTCGCACAGGGCCGCGCCGTACTCCTGGCCGGCCTGCCCCGCGGGAAAGGCGTGCACCTGACTGTCATACCCCGATAACCACCACTGGATTCCCACCATCTCAGACCTCCACGCCTGTGGAACGCGTTGATCCCTCGGGACAGTAGACAGCAGGTTCGTGGGATCTTGTACCGGCGTATGACGAATCCTGGACACAGGTTTTTGCCAGTTGCGGCCTGTTAACTGTTAACGGTTAACAGCGTGTTAACCAGGGCTTTCCCGCCGTCGCGGAACGTGGCCGCACCGCCCGCACGGGTTGCGCCGAGGCGTAGGTAATGTGGCTAGCCGTGCCACCTGCAACAAGTACGGCGACCGACCCTCAGCGGTCACACGCGCCCAGCCGCAGCTTCTCCCGCGCCTTCGAGGACATCGTCGGCGGCTGGCGCGAGCGGGAACTGTGGACCCACCTCGGGTGGCAGGACATCAAGCAGCGCTACCGCCGGTCCGTGCTCGGTCCGTTCTGGATCACGATCAGCCAGGGCGTCCTCGCCCTCGGCCTCGGCCTGCTCTACTCGACGCTGTTCGGGCTGCACCTGCCCACGTTCCTGCCGTTCATTGTGACCGGATTCATCATCTGGAGTTTCATCAGCGGCTGCCTCACCGAGGGCATGGAGACCTTCATCGCCAACGAGGGCCTGATCCGCCATCTGCCGGCGCCCCTGACCGTGTACGCGCTGCGCACCACCTGGCGGCAGACGATCATGTTCGGCCACAACATGCTCGTCTACCTGGTCATCGTCATCATCTTCTTCGGCGCGATCGACCATCCCTACGAGCTCGACGACGGAGCCTGCGACGCCGCCTCCACCGCCATCTGCCACCCCGGCCTGGGCTGGTACACGCTCAGCGCGATCCCGGCGTTCCTGCTGCTCGCGGTGAACGCCGGCTGGGTGACCCTGCTGCTCGGCATCATCTCGACCCGCTTCCGCGACTTCCCGCAGCTGGTCGGCTCGATCATCCAGCTGATGTTCTATCTCACACCGATCGTCTGGCCGATCGACCAGCTGTACGCGGGCGGTGGCCGAGACTCGGTGTCCTGGGCCCTTCCGTTCATCTACTTCAACCCCCTGTACCACTTCGTCCAGATCCTTCGGGCCCCGCTGATCGGCCAGGCGGTCAGCATCGGAAGCTGGCTGGTGGTGCTCGGCATTACCGTTGTGGGGTGGGCGGCCACGCTGCTCGCCATGCGCAACTATCGTTCCCGCGTGTCCTACTGGGTCTGAGTGAGGCATTTCGACATGGTCAGCATCGACGTCTGGAACGCCTCGGTCGACTTCCCGATCTTCGACGCCAAGTCACGTTCGTTGAAGAAGAAGGTGCTCGGCAAGGTCGGCGGCAAGATCGGCACGGAGAACAAGGCCCCGATCATCGAGGCCCTGCGCGACATCACGCTGTCGATCAAGGAGGGCGACCGGCTGGGCCTGGTCGGCCACAACGGCGCCGGCAAGTCCACCCTGCTCCGGCTGCTCGCCGGGATCTACGAGCCGACCCGGGGCGACTCCCGGATCGTCGGCCGGGTGGCCCCGGTCTTCGACCTCGGCGTGGGCATGGACCCGGAGATCTCCGGCATCGAGAACATCATGATCCGGGGGCTGTTCCTCGGGATGACCCGCCGGGAGATGCAGAAGCGGGTGGACGACATCGCCGAGTTCACCGAGCTCGGGGACTACCTGCAGATGCCGTTACGCACCTACTCCACCGGCATGCGGGTGCGCCTGGCACTGGGCGTGGTCACCTCGATCGACCCGGAGATCCTGCTGCTGGACGAGGGCATCGGCGCGGTGGACGCGGCGTTTTTGAACAAGGCCAGGGACCGGCTGGTCGATCTGGTGAAACGCTCCGGCCTGTTGGTGTTCGCCTCGCACCAGGACGACCTATTGTTCGAGCTGTGCGACAGTGCTATCTGGATGGACGAGGGCCAGATGAAGATGCGCGGCTCGTTGCGTGAGGTGATCACGGCCTACAAGGGCCGGGATCCCTTCCAGCACATGGACGAGGAAACCCTGACCCGGCTCGGGCTGTCCCCGGCCATGAGCAACGGCGAAGCCTGATGACCGGCGACGCGCGGCTCGCCGCGGATGCCGTGGTGGCTGTCGTGGTGACCCGACACCGCCGCGAGCAGCTCACCGACTCGCTGAAGATGATCGCGGCGCAGACCCGGCCGCCGGACCACCTCGTCGTGGTCGACAACGGGCCGGACGACCCGGCGCGCGACATCGTGGAGTCCTGCCCGGTGCCGTCGACCTATCTGGTGTCCCAGCGCAACCTCGGCGGGGCGGGCGGGTTCGCGCTCGGCATCCTGCACGCGCTGGCGCTGGGCGCCGAGTGGGTCTGGTGTGCCGACGACGACGGCAGGCCGGCCGACGAGACCGTGCTGGACACCCTGCTCACCGTCGCGCAGCAGCGCGGGCTGGCCGAGGTGTCGCCGGTGGTGGCCAACATCGAGACACCGGAGCGGCTGGCCTTCCCGCTGCGCCGCGGGCTCACCTGGAAGCGCACCGCGGCCGATCTCGGCGAGGACTTCCTGCCCGGCATCGCCTCGCTGTTCAACGGGGCGCTGTTCCGGGCCAGCACCCTGGACGTGGTCGGCGTGCCCGACTACCGGCTGTTCTTCCGGGGCGACGAGGTGGAGGTGCACCGCCGGCTGGTGCGCTCCGGGCTGCCGTTCGGCACCTGCCTGCGCGCGGTCTACCTGCACCCGGACGGCTCCGACGAGTTCAAGCCGATGCTCGGCGGACGGTTGCACGCCCAGGACCCGGAGAACGAGGTCAAGCGGTACTACACCTACCGCAACCGCGGCTACCTGCTCGCCCAGCCGGGCCTGCGCAAGATCGGGATGCTCGAGCTGGCCCGGTTCGCGCTGTACTTCCTCGGCACCAAGCGCGACCCGAAGGCGTTCCGGGAGTGGCTGCGGCTGGTGCGCCAGGGCCGGCGGGAACGGTTCTTCAGGCGCTGAGCCGATAGACCATCGAGTACCGCCAGTACACGTGGCGGCGGATCACTGCGCCGGGCAGCAGGTCGCGAGCCTGCGCGCGGATCTCGGCCAGGGTCAGGTCCGGATCCATGATCGGCGGCGGCGGTTCGGCCGGGACGCCGCGCCGCCGGCCGGCCAGCTTGCGGACCTGGTCCGGGACGAAACCAACGCTGGCCACCGCGAGATCGGTCCAGGTCGGCCGGGACAGTCCCAGCACCGCGAGGACCCCGCCCGGCGCGAGCGCCGCGCGCAGCCGTCCGATCGTGGGTGCGAACGGCATGTGATGGATCGCGGCGATGCAGGAGATGTAGTCGTAGCCGCCCGGCGTCAGCTCGATCTCCTGGACGTCGGCGACGCGGTAGGTGATCCGGTCCGTGTTCCGGGCGCGGGCGGCGGCGATCATCTCCGCGGACCGGTCGATCGCGTCCACCGCCTCGGCGCGGCGGGCGAGCAGCCGGGCGAAGGTGCCGCTGCCGCAGCCGACGTCCAGCGCCCGCCGGCAGCGCGGCGGCACCTTGCGGAGCAGGAACCGGTGGTAGTGGTCGTTGTGGTTGACCGTCATCGGTCGCCGAAGAACTCGGTGAACGCCGCGTAGGCCGGCTCGCTCGCGTAGGCCCGCCAGGCGACGCCCAGCCGGTGCAACCCGTCCCCGTGCGCCACGCGCAGCTCGTCGGCGTGCGCCAGCACGTCCAGCTCATTGGCGAAGGTCAGCTCGACCAGGTCGCGGACGTGCCTGACCGGCGGCTCGGTCACCGCTCCGGTGAACCGGTCACGGAGCTGAGGCGGTCCGGAGCCGGCCAGCCGGGGGTAGCTGAAGTCCCGGTCGCAGGCGCCGTACCGATAGACGATCTCCTCGGCCTCCTCGCCGATCAGGCTGGCCATCGCCGGGCGCTCGGTCAGCTCGGCCAGACCCCGCGGGAACCCGTCGGTGCCGTAGGCGGCGTGCGCGAGGCCGGCCAGCCGCAGCGCCGGCCGCGCGCCCCAGCCCGCCAGCGTGTCGTGCGTGCGGCGCAGGTGCGCCAGCAGCGTTCCCCCAGGATGGCTCAGCTCGGCGGCCCCCCGGGCGATGAGAAACTCCTCGATCTCGATCATCGCAGCTCCGCTGTCGGCAGATCCGCTGAGGGCGAATCTGGTTGTCCGCAACGTATCGCGCTGCTGAAGTCGGGACTATGAGTGATTCGACACGAGCCCTGGTCCTGCACGTCACGGGTAGCTCCGAGCCGCTGGTGTTCGCGCTGTCCGAACGCGGCGCGAAGAGCATGTCCGGCCGGTTGGGACCCATGATGAACTCCGGCGAGGTGGACGCCACCGAGCTGGCCGACGGCAGCACCGTGACCATCAACTTCGGCCACGTGGTGTCCGCCCACCTCGACGATCTACCCCCGCTGGGCAAGGTGTACGGCAGCCCGGCGCGGCGCGGTCGGGGGTTCACCGCGTAGTGGGCGAAACACCCCGCACCCCGGCCGAAATGGTGTGACACTCTCTCGCGAGAGATGCGCCGGAGGTAAGGGGTGAGTCGGTGACGCCCGAGGAGTGGCTGTCGAGCTTCGAGGCCAAGGTCGCGGAGGTCGCCCAGAAGGCAGCCGAGTTCAAGGTGAACCTCGAGGCGGCCGGGGCGACCGAAGCCTCCCCGGACGGGTCACTGCGTGTCACCGTCGCTCCGAACGGCGCACTGACCGACCTGTCCATCAGCGACGCGGCCCTGCGCGGGTCCGGCGGCGAGCTCGCCGCACAGATCATGCAGCTGGCCCGCAAGGCGCAGCGTGCGGCCGCCGTGCACGTGGCCGAGGCGTTCGCGCCGCTGGCCGGGGAGGACTCCGAGTCGCTGCGCATGGTCACCGGCTTCATCCCGCCGGAGGAGGAGGAAGAGCCGGAGCCCGCCGGCCGGACCGGCTACGCCTTCACCGCGGCGCCGGACGAGTCGGAGCCGCCGGCGGCTCGTCCGGCGGAACCGCCGAGCCGTCCGCATCGTCCACGCTCTACCGCACGCGATGACGACGATGAGGAATTCGGCGATGACCAGATCTTCGGCAAGCGCGACGACTGGTGAGCTAGGGAGTAGGACAGATGCCTGACGGTGCCGCCACCTCGGTGAACCCCACGACCACGGCGACCACCGGCGCCGGGATCGTGGACAGCTATGCCGGACTGGTCAGCTCCATCACCAGCGACGCCGAGTCCGAGGGTGAGAAGGTCCTCGACGTCGGCCTCAGCGCCCTCGGTGTGGTGACCGACACGGTCGGGTTCGCCATCGACCCGCTCGGCTCGGTGCTGACCGCGGGCGTGGGTTGGCTGCTCGAGCACATCAGCTTCCTGCGCGAGCCGCTGGACGCGCTGCTCGGTAACCCGGACGAGATCAACGCCAACATCGACGAGCTCAAGTCGGCCGCCCTCGAGATGCACATGATCGCCGAGGAGCACCGGCAGGACCTGTCCACGGTGTCGGACTGGACCGGGCATGCCGCCGACAGCTACCGGTCCAGCGTCGGTCAGATGGCCGAGGAGCTGGACGCGCTGGGCTCCACGCTGGACGGGACGGCGGCCGTGGTCGGCGTCTCCGGGATGCTGGTGTGCACGCTGCGCGGGATCGTGTTCGACATCATCTCCTCGGTGGTCGCCGAGCTGGTCAAGGGTGCGTTGATCGCGGTCGCGTCCGCGGTGGTCAGCCTGGGCAGCTCGATCGCCGCGTACTGCGGCTACGCCGGGACGCGCGCGGCGATGACCGCGTCGAAGATCGCCGGCAAGATCAGCAAGCTGCTCGGCGGGTTGGGCCGGCAGGCCGGGCGGCTCGGTGAGCTGGGCCAGGCCATGGCGCGGCTGGCCGACGGGCTCGACCGGTTCGCCATGGCCGGTGACCTGGCTTACGGCGCCTACCAGGGTGCCAAGCCGTACTCGATGCCGGCGGCGGAGGCCACACCATGACCGGGCGGCGGCGACACCGTTCGAGTGGTCCGTCGTCCCATTCCTCCTCGGCCACGCCGCACCGGCCGCACGGTTCCGGCGGTTCCGGCGGTTCCGGCGGTTCCGGCGGGGTCGGCGTCAGCGTCGATGCGATCGACACCATGGCCGGACGGCTGCGTGCCACCCGGGGCCGGGTGTCCGGCGTCGCGTCGACCGTCAACGGGGTGAACGTCGGACCGCAGAGCATGGGCATCGTCGGCTCCGGGTTCACCGGCGCCGCCCGGAGCCACGTGCGGCACGCCCAGGAGCAGGTCGCCCGCGCCGGCCAGGCGGTCGAGCAGGCCGAGGCCGGCACCCGCGGCACCGCCGAGGCCTACCGCGGCAACGAGGCCACCAGCGCCGCCGCGCTCGCCACCATCGACACCAGCAGCCGCCCCCCGACCACCAGCACCCCGCCGGCTGCCCCGTCCACCCCGGCTCCGCCCCCGCCGCCCGGTGGTGGCGGACCGCCCCGCAACAACCTCGGCAACACCGCCGACTCCGGCGAGCTGACCCCGCAGTTCCCCCGGCACGCGCTGGACACCGCGACCACCTCGACCGAGCAGCAGATCCGCGACATCGCCGCCGCCAAGGGCTACGACCCGGACGCGCACATCCCCAAGACCCAGACCCCGACCGCCACCCTCAGCCACGACGACCGCGTCGAGGTCGCCGACGTCCGCAACGGCTTCCAGGTGGCCCCCGGCGAGGTCATGACCAAGGTGGTCAAGCCGGAACTCGCCGACGCGATGCTGCGCAACCAAACCACCTTCACCGACCCCGATACCGGCAGCACCAGGGACCTTCGGGCCGACGAGCTGGGTGGATCGGTCGCCCGGGGCAGCGACACCGCACAGTACGACCGACCGGTGCAGTTCCGGGAGAAGCTGGGTCTGGACGACGCCGGTGCAGGCTGGTCCCCGATCAAGGCCGGTGCCACGGAGGCCTACCAACTCCGTTTTGCCGCCTCTGACGACGTGTCCAGGTTTGATCCCAGCTTCGGTTCGACCAATCCGGTAGATGCGGCCGACATGCAGGCCATCAGTGGTTCGACCAAGCTTCGGCCGTGGGATCCGCCATTCCTCGGTACCGGCTACACCGATGGGGGCGCGACGGGTTCCGGGTTGCCGGAATGGGAGCTTGCCACCGGCAAACACGACGACCGCATAGAGATGTGGGAGCTTCGGCCGGATGGCACCGAGGTCCTCGTCGGGGTGAACCTGCCCGGCCGCGGTTGGTTCGACCTGCGGTAGGAGTCGGGTGAATGGAAGACACTAGCGAGTTCCCTTCCGGATATCGCGCCATGTATCGAGGAAAGCGGTACAACGCGAACGGCGGACGCCAAGGACAGGTCACCCTGTGGGACGAGGACACCGGGCATCAGGTCGCCCGTGTTCCGATCGATGAACTGGATGAGTGGTACTTCTTCTCGGCGCAGGGTACGTACCTTGGCGAGCCGTTCCGGGTCAACCGGGAGATCGACGGGACCTTGTACTGGATCTCCTATGAGGGCAGCAATGGGCGCAAGATTGCGGAGGAATGGCGCGTCCGCACGGAAAGCGACCCAGGGTCGACATTCTGGCGGGACGACAGGTTCTGCTTCGATGCCAGGGTGCCCAAGGAGCAGGTGCACGATATTCATGAGGTTCGGCAGGATGCGTTGGGGCCGTGGCGGGAACGGCAGGAGGGGGCGAGATGAAGGACCTGCCGGCTGGGATCAATGGGTCCACGGTGGTGCATCTGCCGGTGAAGCCCGGGATCGCGGGGCTGTACCTGGGGAATGTGGTGGTGCCGGGGCGGTTCGAGCCGCATCGGGTGCAGGGGTTCGCCGGGCGGGCGCAGGACACGGTCGGGTTCTCCACCGGGCAGCTGGTGCGTGAGTACGGGTTGGACAAAATCCCCGGGTGGGGGCCGACCGACGCCGTGTACTTCCTGAAGTTCTATGCCAGCCACACTTTTCCGTTCCGGACCAGCTTCGGGTCGAACAACCGGGAGGTGGCCGCCGACATGGGGGTCGCCCGGGTGTACCCGCCGCCGTTCCTGGGGACCGGGTACTTCCCGGGCGAGAACCCGATGCCGGAGTACGTGCTGACCCTGATCGAACTGCCGTTCGCGGCGGAGCTGTGGGTCCGGGACGGCGCCGAGAGCGAACGGCGGCTGGGTCGTTACCGGGGCCGGGTGTTCGGTTGGGAACGGTCCCCCGACGAGCCGGCGTTCGGTGAGGCGGCGTGGTTCAGCCCGCCGGTGCCGTTGCCCCCGCTGGTCCGGCGCGGGTTCACCGCGCGCTACCAGGGCGCCGACTTCGACGTCGACCTGGCCGGGCCGGGCAAGCTGCTGCTGCACCCGATGCCCGGTATGGCCGCGCCGGGCGACTTCATCGACAACGCCGGAAGTCCGGTCAAGCTCGTGGACCACGTCGAGGTGGACGAGCTGACCTTCGTGCGCACATTGTGCTCCTGGAAGGGCGCCACGTTCGAGATCCTGGGTCGCGGTCCGGATGGGACGGTGCTGCACCTGGTGGACGAGGACTTCATCACCGCCCGCGACCTCGGACTGTCCGAAGTGGACTACCGGGTTTGGCGCACCGTCGTGCCGGCCGGCGAGCTGACCGACATCCGTACCTCGGCCCAGCCCGTCCCGGTCGAGGGCACCCTGGCGGCATCCGGATGACCGGCCGGCGGCGCCACCCGAGCGGGAGCACCCACCACAGCCCGCAGGCAAGCCCCAGCCACCACGGGCCCGACCCTGCCACCCCCGCCACCACAGCGGCGGCGGCGCAGACGGCGTCGGAGTCAGCGTCGACGCCATCGACACCATGGCCGCACGCCTGGACGCCACCCGCGGCCGAGTCGACACCGTGGCCGGCACAGTCAGCGCCGTCAACGTCGGCCC
>NZ_DASTBH010000449.1:0-17890 GCF_035712165.1 Actinophytocola sp.
CTAGTGTGTCAAGGTTCAGATCCGGTCGACGCGGTTCGAACACCGGCACAGCCGACGCGGACAGCGGATCGGCCATGTGGTAGCGATCTCCGGCGCCGTGGCAGCACACGACATCGGAGGAAGTCGGGACCGGGCCGTCAAATCCTGAGGCGGGTTGATCACCGATCGTGGACCGGGCTCGATCCGTCTGCTGCCGCGCCGATTCACCACAGGGGAAGCTCGCGGCGGTGGCCGGCCAACGGAACCGTTGTGTGGCAATAGTAGTCGCACATTCTGTGCACGTTGATCGCGTTCTCGGTCCGGCGCACCAGGCCTGGGCAACGCCCAGCCTCGGGGAAATGTGCGGCGGCATCCCGGCAACCTGACGATTCCGTCATGGTCCTGGACCAGTGCGGGGAAACGGGGTGTTCTGGAGCAGAGAGTCTGACTTTGTCCATTGAGGACAGAAAGAAGGTGTGTCCAGAATGCTGGCCGTGACCGAAGCCGCCGCGGATGCCATCACCGCCCTGACCGCACGGGACGGGATCTCCGAACAGGGCGGCCTGCGGCTCGCCATGCCGGCGACCGGGGAGTCCGCCGACAAGCTTGCCCTCTCGCTCGCCCTGGCGCCGGCCGAAGGGGACCAGGTCGTCACGGGGGTCGGGGGTGCCAAGGTGTTCATGGACCCGCAGGCCAGGGACTTCCTGTCAGACAAGATCCTCGACGTGCGGGTCGACACCGAGGGACAGCTCAGCTTCACCCTCCGTCCGCAGGACTGACCGGATCGTGGTCGTGACGGCCAGCGTCGGTTGGTCGCCGCTGTTACCGCCGGCATTCCTGGTCGGTTCATCATCGCCACGGCCGCCCAGGGAGACCCTGGTCGCCGGGGCGGCCAACCTTGCGACTTTCTGACGATGCGCGCGTGATCGGGCGAGGGGTGTGGCGGGTACGGGTCGCCGAGGCTAGAACGGTCCGGTGGGTCGGGTGTGGCTATGATCGGGGACAACTGTTTGTTGGATGCCGGGGCTGCGGCGATGACCACCACCGTGCTGCTTGTCGAGGATGATGCGCGGATTCGGCAGGCGTTGGGGTTGGCGCTGGCCGACGAGGGCTACCGGGTGGTCGAGGCGGGCACCGGGGAGCAGGCGCTGGACCGGTTGGGTGCTGCCGCGCCGGATGTGGTGCTGCTGGATTTGATGCTGCCGGGCATGGACGGGCTGCAGGTGTGTGCGGCGATCCGGGACCGGGGGGACGTGCCGATCATCATGGTCACCGCCCGCACCGACACCGAGGACGTGATCGCCGGGCTGGAGGCCGGCGCCGATGACTACGTGACCAAGCCGTTGGTCGCGGGGGAGTTGGCGGCCCGGATCCGGGCGCTGCTGCGCCGGGTGCGGACCTCCGAGGGCCAGGACGCGGTGGCCGCGCTGGAGGTGGGCCAGCTGACCGTCTATCCGGCGCAGGGCCGGGTCGTTCGCGGCGGGACCGAGATCCATCTGACCAAGACGGAGTTCCGGTTGCTGTGCACGCTGGCCGCGGCGCGCGGTCGGGTGGTGAGCCGGGAGCAGTTGCTCGAGCAGGTGTGGGACTACGGCTACTTCGGGGATACCCGGCTGCTGGATGTGCATGTGCGGCGGTTGCGGCGCAAGGTCGAGCCGGACCCGGGGCAGCCGTCGCATGTGTTGACGGTGCGCGGGATGGGTTACCGGGTGCCGTCGTGATGGGGCGGATGCCGCTGCGGACCAGGGTGATGGCCTGGTTCGGGTTGGTGTCGGTGCTGGTGACCAGTCTGCTGGCGGTGCTGACCTGGCTGTTGTCCACCGGGTACATGCTCGACCAGCGTGAGCGCGGGGCGACTCGGCAGGCCCAGGTCAACGCCCGGCTGGTGGAGGGAGCGTTGCGGCAGGGGTCGGCGGGGCTGGGCGAGTTGTTGACCGGGTTGGGCTCGGATGTGGAGTCGGCGGTGCTGCTGGTCGACGATGGTCAGTGGCGCAGCAGCGGCAACCTGGTCGATCCCACACGGCTGCCGCCCGCGTTGCTGGCAACGGTGCAGAACGGCCAGGCGGCGCTGCAGCGCACCAGGCTCGACGGGGTGCCGGTGCTGGCCGTCGCCCTGCCGCTGCCGGCGGTGTCGGCGACCTACGTCGAGGTCTTCCCGCTGCGCGAGATCGACCGGACGTTTCGGTTCCTGAGTTGGATGTTGATCGCCGCGACGGTGACCAGCGGCGTGGCCGGAGCGTTGTTGGGCCGGTGGGCGGCGACCCACTCGTTGCGGCCGTTGGACAGGCTGACCGCCGCGGCGGCGGTGGCCGCCGGCGGAGACCTGAGCGCGCGACTGCCCGAGACCCGGGACCCGGACCTGGTTCGGCTGGCCACGGCGTTCAACGACACCGCGGAGCGGTTGCAGCAGCGGGTCGCGCGCGACGCCCGGTTCGCCGGTGATGTCAGCCACGAGCTGCGTTCGCCGCTGACCACGATGCTCAACGCCATGGCGGTGCTGGACCGCCGGCGGGCCGAGCTGACTCCCAGCGCCCGGCAGGCGGTGGAGTTGCTGGGTACCGACCTGCGCCGGTTCCGGCGCATGGTCGACGACCTGCTGGAGATCTCGCGCGCCGATCACGACCGGGACCAGCTGTCGCTGGAACCGGTGGACCTGGCCGAACTGGCCGGCCAAGCCCTCGGCGGGCACCCGGCCGGGATCGTCGACGCCGTGGATCATCCGCAGGTGCTCGCCGACCGGCGGCACATGGAACGGGTCGTGGTCAACCTGGTCGACAACGCGCAGCGGCACGGCCGCGGGCTGGTCCGGCTCGGTGTCCTGTGCCGGGATGGCCAGGCCCGCCTCGAGGTCGACGACGCCGGGCCCGGGGTCGCGCCGGCCGACCGGGAACGGGTCTTCGAGCGGTTCGCCCGCGGCTCTCCGGCTGACCGCGACGACTCCGACAGCGGCGTCGGGCTCGGTCTGGCCCTGGTCGCCCAGCACGTCCACCGGCACGACGGCCGGGCCTGGGTGGAGGACCGGCCCGGCGGTGGCGCCCGGTTCGTCGTCGAGTTGCCGCAGGCCACGCCATGATCCGGCGAACCGGGTGCGCACTGCTGGCCGCGGCCCTGCTCGCCGGCTGCGGTGTCGACACCGAGGACGCTCCGCGACCGCTGGACAACACCACCCACGAATCCGGATCGACCCCCAGCGTCGACACCCATACCCCGCCAGCGCCAAGCAGCACCAGCCCCAGCAGCACCAGCATCAGCCCGACGCCGACCACAGCGGTCCCACCTCCTCCGTCGCGTGTGGACGGATGAGGATCAGCGCGAACGGGCGGCGGATCAGGGTGAGCTGGGTGGTTTTCCGCAGGCGGTGGTAGCCGTGCGCGGTGGGCAGCGCCTACGAACTGGCGATGGAGTGCAATGCGTTTGTGCTGGCGGGGATCACCGCACCGCTGCCAAGGCGGCTTGTCCTGCCTGACGACTCCAGTGTGGACAACAAGGTCTCGGCCCAGGACCGTGCATTGTGTTGGTGCAGGTGTTGGCGCATGGCTTTGATGCGGTCGGTGGCGCGGTAGCGCGGTTCGGTTGCCGCGGCGCGGATCGTGGCTTGGAGGTCGTCGAGATCGTGGGGGTTGACCAGGTGCGCCGCCCGCAGTTCAGGAGCGGCGCCGCTGAACTCGCTGAGGATCACCGCGCCGGTGTTGTCCACTCGGGAGGCCACAAACTGTTTGGCGGTGAGGTTCATGCCGTCACGTAAGGCGGTGGCCACCAGGATGTCGGCGGCCTGGTAGAGGGCGAGGAGGTCGGCGCCACCGACGCGACGGTGCAGGTAGTGCACGGCGGGGCAGCCGATTTTGCCGTGGTCGCCGTTGATCTGGGCGACGAGTTGTTCGACGCGGTGGCGCAGGTGATCGTCGGGGTGCGCGCGGTGTTGCGGGGGTAGGGCGATCTGGATGACCGCGGTGTGCCCGGCTCGCAGCTGTCGGTCGGTGAGGAGGTGCTCGAGGGCGTGCAGCCGGTGCTCGATGCCGGCGGTGTGGTCGAGGGGGTCGACGCTGAGCAGGAGCAGAGCGGGGTTGTTGAGTCGCGCGCGCAGGTCACGCGCCTGGGCGAGGGTTTCCGGGCGGGCCGCCCGCCGGGCGATGTCGTCGATGTCCACCGAGGTGGGAATCACGCGGAGGCTGATCGGCCGGTCTGGCTGACCGAGCGTGTCGCCATCGGCGGACAGTCCGAGGAGGCGTTGTGCGGCACGGAGCAGGTTGTCGACGTCGCGGCGGGTTTGCAGGCCGATGACGTCGGCGCCGAGCAGCCCGCGCAGGAGGTCGTCGCGGAAGGGCAGCCGCATGAACAGTTCGACCGGCGGGAACGGGATCGGGAGATAGAACCCGATGCGGATGTCGGGTCGGTGCGCACGCAGCAGCGCCGGCGCCTGCTGCAGCTCGTGTCCGATGATCCACACGGTCGCCCCCGGTGCGGCCAGCCGGGCCGCGGCCCGGGCGCAGCGCTCGTTGCGGGCCCGGTGGCTGACCTGCCAGTCGGGCCGGAACACCGGTGGTTGTACCGCGTCGTGGTAGGTGGGCCAGATCGCGTCGCTGGCCTGCCGGTCGACCGCCGGCGGCCTGGCCCGGGTGCCGTCGCCGAGAGCGACTTCGTCCGGCACGGCTGCCCAGCGACCACCGACGTCGCGCACCGCGTGCCGAAGGGCCGTCAGCGGGCCAGGGAGAGCCTCGCCGGTGGTGGGTGCCTGGCTGGTCACAACGACCACGTCGTGGTGGCCGGTCATGAACCTGGGGGCGTGCCGTTGCGGGGGGCGTGGCGCGCCGCGTCACGGTGCAGGTTGAGCGCTTCGAGCAGGCGGGCCCGGGCGAGCCGGTCGAGCAGGTTGGGCGGAACGTGGCGCAGGGCCAGGCGGTCGAGGTCGCGCCGGGCGCTGAGCACGCAGGCGGTGACGGTGTCCAGCGACACGATCAGGCCGAACTCGCGCATGAGTTGCTCGGCGACTTCGGCCACGGTGCCATTGGGTGGCCCGTCCTGATCGATCACAGCGAAAACTCCCGGAAGTGGTCATGGGGTGCACTGCCATCCTGCGGGCTGAGCGCGGGATCCCAACTTGCGAGTTCCTGACAATCCGGGTGACGAGTGACTTCTGCGGCTGCGGGCGGGCTAGAAACGGGGGTGGCTGGCGGGCGCGGCAACGATGCGGCGGCTCGACGGGAAGTCCGGCGGCCGGGGCGGTGGTGCGGGGATCACCCGGGATCGGCGCACCACGGTTCGGGCCGCCGGGTTTCGGACAGGTCGGACCGAGTCGAGTCGTGCGCCCGCCAGCCAACCCGACTTGACGGGGAACCACTGGCTCCGGCAGGCCTGGAGTTGGCGGTTGCTGAAACGGGCGTTGACTGACAAGGCCAGGGTGGTTCAGGCGACGACCGGATGCGACGCTGCGGCTACCGATCCGGGTCACTTGCCCCTCCCATCACGCGGCCGTGTCCCGGGCGGTGAGATAACCGGACAGGCTGAATCCGGTCAGCAGCGTGCCGACGATGGTGTCGTTGAGTATGGCCTGGCCCGGATCCGCGCCGAGGTTGTAGGCGAGCGCGAACGGCGCGATCGCCAGCCAGAACCCGAAGACGATCGGCACCACGACGCCGGTGCGGTGAGCGGGGCGCACGAATTGTGTGCATCCCGCAGCGAGCACGACCAGGCCGACGGTCATGTCGTTGCACCGCGCGTCGAACCCACCTCCGGTGTCGCCGTACCCCCAGATCCACGGGGCCAGTACCAGCCACAGGCCGGCGAGGACGGTCAACACCCGCACGCTGCGGGGAGGACCGCCACCGACCGGCCGGCGGAAGGTGTTCAGGATCGGCTCGGAGTCGACCCTGGTGTGTGATCGGTGGGTCACGAGACGCCCACCAGGGCGGACAGGTCCGTCGATGGGGAGTCGCCGAGCAGGACCAGTTCGGCCAACGCGTCGCGGACGGGCACCCGCTGTGCCGCGAGCCGTCCGGCGTGGCCCCGGTTGGTGAGGGCGATGGTGGGTCCGCCGGCGAGCAGATCGGTGAATCCGAGCACTGGTTGGGTCGGCAGGATGATGTGGAGGTCGAACCGCACCGGGGCGGTGGCGTGCACGGCGAGTTGGAGCAGCGAGCCGGTGCCGAGTGCCGACCAGCCGCTGCGTCCGGCCACGACGGTGATCCGGTCGGCTCGCGTTGGTTGGTCCAGCAGCGCGAACAGGGGTCGCACGCGGGGTTCGATCAGCTCGTTCGGCTCGTCGAGAACTATGGCGAGCACGGGCCAGGGTCCGGTCTTCGCGCGGCCGGTCTGTTTCGGTGGTCGCAGGACCATCACCTCGACCGCGACCATGGTGGCTGGCAGGTTGGCCGGTCGTTGTCGTGTCGCACCGAGCATCGCGCTCCGTCCCTTCGGTACACCTAGGACGAGGTTGGCTCCCGGATGTTGAGACCGGGCGGGCGTCCGGTTTGCGGTAGTGTGACGCCCGGTGCGAGCGGGAGTCGGACGATGAACCGGGCTCCGCCGCCGGGGCGGTCGGCGCAGCGCACCTGTCCGTGGTGTGCGGCGATGGTCTCGGCGACCAGGGCCAGGCCCAGGCCGGTGCCGGCCGAGGAGCCGCGGGTCGCCTGCCCGGTGGTGAAGCGCTGGAAGATGGCCGTACGGTCCCCGGCCGGCACACCGGGTCCGTTGTCGTCGACGACGATGGCGGCGTGGTCAGCGTCGCGATGCAGACCGATCTGGGTGAGTCCGCCGCCGTGCCGGTCGGCGTTGTCCATCAGGTTGATCAGGGTGCGCTCCAACGCGAGCTTGCGGCCGAGCACGATGCCGTCGGTGTGCACGGTGAGCAGGTCCGCGGAGCGCGCGGTGTCGGCCAGCGTGTGGATGAGGAGGTCCCGCAGCGAGAGCGGCTCGGGCTGGTCCTGGTGCAGGCCGGCTTCGGTCTTGGCCAGGGCCAGCAGGTCCTCCAGCAGCCGGTGCAGGTGGTCGAGTTCGGTGCTGACCAGGTCGAGCGCGTGGCGGGACCGCTCGGGCAGGTCGTCGCGATGCCGGCGCATCACGCCGACGCTGGTGACCAGGGTGGTCAGGGGGGTGCGCAGTTCGTGGCTGACGTCGCCGACCAGTCGGCGTTCCCGCTCGATGCGTTGTTGTAGCGAGTCGACCATGCGGTTGAACGACTCGACCAGGGTGGCCAGGTCGCGGTCGCCGGTGTCGGCCAGCCGCGTGTCGAGCCGTCCGCCGGCGATGTGGGCGGCGGTGCCGGCCAGGCGGTGCAGTGGTTGCAGGACCCGCCGGCCGGCCCACAGGCCCAGGGCGGCCCCGCCGAGGGTCGCGGCCAGGGCGCTGGCGGCCAGTACGGTGCGCAGCACGGTCAGCGTCGACCGCAACTCCTGCACGGGGGCCAGTTCGTAGAAGGTGGCGTCCGCGCCGAGTGGGACGGCGACGGCGAGGAACGGTTCGCCGCGGATGGTGACGGGCAGGATCGCCGGTCCCGGCTCGTCGGCGGGGGCCAGGATCGGGTCCGGGAGCACGTCGGGGCTGATGTCGGGTTCCGAGGAGTACCACTGGTCGTGTCGGTGCAGCAGCAGCACGGTGTTGGCCGGCGGGTCGACGGCGGTGAGCACGTCGCCCGGCGCGGCACCGGGGACGGCCAGCCGGGTGCGGACGAAGGCGGCGTCGGCGGCGGCTTGCCGTTGGGCGGATCGCTCGCGCTGGGCGTCGAGGTAGCCGCGGCTGATGGTGAACACGGACACCGCCAGCGCCAGGGACACCAGCGCCGCGCCGACCGCGAAGGTCAGGATCACCCGGCCGCGCAGGCCGAGCCGGCGTCGGCGGGCCGGGTCAGCGCTGGACATCGAGCCGGTAGCCGAGCCCGCGCACGGTGACCACGATCCGCGGGTCGGACGGATCCTTTTCGATCTTGGTGCGCAGCCGGCGGACGTGCACGTCGACGATGCGTTCGTCGCCGAAGAAGCCGCGGTCCCACACCCGTTCCAACAGGGCCTGGCGGGACAGCACCCGTCCCGGTTCGCCGGCCAGTTCACACAGCAGCCGAAACTCGGTCAGGGTCAGGTGCAGGTCGTGCTCGCCGCGCCGGACCGTGCCGCTCGCGGGGGAGAGCACCAGCGGGGCGCGGGGGTCGGCGTCGAGCAGGACATCCCGCGGCACCTCCTGCGCACCGGCCGCACCGGCACGGCGGCGCAGCGCGCGCAGCCGAGCGGTGATCTCCTTGATCTCGAACGGCTTGGTCACGTAGTCGTCGGCGCCCGCCTCCAACGCGGCCACGATGTCGTGGGTGTCGTCGCGGGCGCTGACCACGATGATCGGCATGTCATGGTCGAAGCGCACCTGCCGGATGCAGCTGAAGCCATCCATCTCGCCCAGCATCAGGTCGACCACCATGACATCCGGTGGTCCGTCGCGGCGCAGCGTGGCCAGCGCGGTTTCGGCGTCACACGCCTCGCCGACGTCGTAACCCTCGTCCTCCAACGCCAGCCGCAGGGCGGTGCGCACCCGGTCGTCGTCCTCGACGATGAGCAGCTTCGCGGCCACGCGCTCCATGCTGTCAAAGCCCGGTGGCGGCTGCATGAGCGTGGACCGGGTCTGTCATGCAACCGCAAAGAACTCGACCAGCCGTCCTCAACAGAAGCGGGGAACCCTGACCATGTGGTGACGCTACGTGGGAGGGAGTGTGGCAAACGGTGACGGCTTCCGGGAGCGGCGATGCCGGTCCCGCTGCCGCGCCCGGCCTCTGGCAGCAACGTGTTCCGGGCCCGCAACTGCCGGGTCTGGTCACCGGCATCACCCTCATGTTCGGTCTCTGGCTGATTCTCGCGCCGGTCTGGTGGACCTACGGCACCACCGGCGGCGGGTTCGACGCCCGGCTCAGCGACGTCCTGGCCGGGGTCGCGGTCATCGCGCTGGCCATCGCCCGGCTCGCCCGGCCGGTCCGGTTGATCACCGCCACTCTGGCGGCCGTGCTGCTGGGCGGGTGGTTGGTCATCGCGCCGTTCCTGCTGGACTACGGGTTCGGCGCGGACTCCACCAGCGCGACCGTCAACGACGTCGTGGTCGGTGTGAATCTGGTCGGGCTGGCGCTGTTGGGCTACCTCGACGCCCAGTCCCGGCTCGAGGCCGGTGGGGCGCCCCGGTGAGGCGGCAGGCCCAGCACTGCCCGGTGGCCCGCGCGGTGGATCTGCTGGCCGACCCGTGGACCTTGCTGATCGTGCGCGAACTGGTGCTGGGCAGCCGGCAGGCCCACGAGATCGCACGCGGCGTGCCGGGACTGTCCTCGGCGATGCTGTCCGGCCGGCTGCGGACACTGGTGAACGCGGGTCTGGTGGACCGGTCACCCGGTACGCCCCTGGGCAGCCAATACCAGTTGACCATCGCGGGACGGGAGTTGCGGGCCCTGGTGGACCACCTTGGCCGGTGGGGCAACCGGTGGCTGCCGCCACCGCGTCCGGAGGACCTCGATCCGGACCTGCTGCTGTTCGACATGGCCCGGCAGGCCGACCGCGACCGGTTGCCGGTTCGTCCGGTATCCGTGCTGATCGACTTCCTGGATGGTCCGCCGCCGCGCCGGTGGTGGCTGGTGCTGTCCCGCGCGGGCACCGCGGCCAGCGCCCGCTATCCCGGGGTCCGGGTGGCGGTGCGGTTGGAGTGCACGCTGACGGCCCTGGCCGAGGTGTGGCTGGGCTATGTGCCCTGGCTGACCGCGGTCGGCTCGGCCAGTGTGCGGATCAGTGGGATTGCCGACGCTACGGCGGCGGTCATCGGCTGGGTCGGTGTCTGCCGCTACGCCGCCGTACCGCGATCCGGGACCGGCTCCGTGGTGTGCGTGGCGGAGGGCTGAGGCCGATGCGGGGCTACAGCTCGAGCTTTCCGCTGTCGATCTGTTTGCCGACGTGGCGATAGCCGATCAGCAACGTGATCGCGGTGAGAATCCCGAGCACGGTCCAGACGATGACCAGCGCGGTGGTGGCGATGGGAATCTCGACGGTGCGGGTCGGGGGGTCCGTTTGGCACACCACGACCACGCCGGGCGGTCGCATGGCGGTGGAGGCGTGGACCGGTTGCGCGTTGCCGAGGATCTCGGCGCAGGCGTCGCGGACCTCGAAGATGTGGAACACGCTGCCCAGCAGCGCCAAGGCCAGCGTGGCGATCGACCAGTAGCTGGAGTTCAGGAAGATCGTCCGGTACTGGCGCAGACCCCGTCGACGGGATCGTTTGCGGAGCAGCCGGGCGGCCTCATCGGCCCCGAGCCGGTCGTGGTCGGGGGCGGTGTCACTCACGGGCCCGGCGCATGATGCTGCCCTGGTCGAAGTACTCGTCATCGGTGGGCCGGGTTGCCGCTGGCCGGCGTGGCTGCTCACGTTGCCGGGTGTCGGCTTCGATCCGGGCTTTGAGGGCGGGAGCCTCGTCGAGTTCGCGGGCGAGTTGGGCGGTGTCGAACTCGAGGTAGTTGGCCGCGGTGACCGCAGCGGTGTAGGCGGCCATGATCTCGCTGATCAGCCAGAGTTCGCCGCCCTCATAGAGGGTCCCCGGGCGCAGGTCGACCCGCTTGAGCCGGCCGAGCAGGTCCACCGAGACGCTGACTCCGCCGCGTGAGGTGCCGGTGAAGTCGCTGAACAGCGCCCGGCCGGGATCCTCTTTGATCTTGGCGATCCGGTCCTTCATGCGTTGCGCGATGGACAGCGGATCGGTTTCCGGTTGCACAGCAGAACCCCCAGGTCGGATTACAGGGTGGTGTGGCTCGCGGTCTGCAGGGTCTGGGCGGCGGCGGCGCTGGCCGCCTCACACTTCTTGATCTTGTTTCCTCTACCGCCTGCCGGGAGAAATAGAAGCCGCACGCGGAGACGATGCGCCCGATGATCGCGACGACGAGTCCGATGATGGCGCCTACCCCGGTCCAGCCGGCGATGATCGCGACAACGAGGCCGATCGCGGCGACCACCAAGCCGATGATGGTGAAGACGTCTGCCCAGGTGTGGCCGAAGATCTGGTCGAACGCGTCGCCCATCGCAACCAGGGCCTGACCGACGTCCTCCGACGGGGAGCGCATCGCGTAGAGTCCGCCGCTCTGGTCGGGCCCGCCCTTGATCTGGTTGATCCGGTCGCTGTAGGCGTTCTTGGTCTTTCCGGTCCATGCCCCGGTCTGGGTCACGGCCCGGTCCAGGTCGGTCACGCACTTGTCGAACGAAGTGCGCACCAGGTCGGCCCCTTCGCTACCGCCCACTCCCCAGACGTCGCGGCCGATGCGGCGCAGCGCGTCGGGTGTCGACGTCGCGGACCAGCCGCAGCGTGTTCTCGATCGAGGGCTGGCTGGGGTCGTACTTGCGGGTGAAATTGTCGATCTTGCGGGCGTCGGCGAGCACATCCTCGTCGATGAGATCCTTCAACAACGACACAGTGCCCCCCTGTCCTGGAGCGGATCTTTGGTTCTTTGAGAGGACGGTCAGTTCGGGAAGTTGTTCCGGCCGCGGTCCTCGTGTTCGGCGTAATCCTTGGCGGTTTGATGGGCCTTGTCCGCGGCGTCCTCGATGGCGGTGTGCGCGTCGTTGATAAACTTCTGCATCGCATCGACGACCTGGGGATAGTCGTGGTTGGCGAACTGGCTCAGCTTGCGGATCAGCTCCTCGACGGTTTCCTCGACGTTCTCGTACGGGCTGACATCCTGCACGGTCAGGAAGCCCTCCAGCGTCGCCTTCTCGCTGAAGTCCTTCATGCCCAACTGGTCGCTGGCGCCGTGCAGAATCCCTTTCAGCTGCGTGAGTTCGTCCGGATCGAGTGTGTAACCGTCCACCTGATTCACCCCTCCTGATTGTTGCTCCGACGCGGTCACCCTCGTCCGGGTTCCGCCGCGATCGGCAATGACGCCGTCTCAGGTCGATGGGTAGTTGCGCCGGGCGTGTTCGGTGAGTGTGCTGATCCCGGTGGGGTGCAGGAGCGGGTCGCGGTCGCGCAGGAAGGTGGGCAGGTCGGCGATGGGCAGGATGGTCACGCCGGCGATCAGGTGCGGGTGGTGCAGCATCGGGCTGTCGACGGTGAGCACCGGGTGCACGGCCGACGGGTCGGGGAGGTGGTTGGCCAGGGTGTGGGCGACGGTGGCGGCGGCGCCTTTGACGGAGGCGACGCGGCGGGCGGCGGGTTTGCCGCCGACCATCAGCAGGCCGGTGGCCGGGTCGGTGCCGATCGCGTCGGTTGCCCACCACACCTGGTGGTCCAGGACGAACACCCCGCCGGGCCCGATGAGCAGGTAGGCGGCCAGCGGCCGGGCGTCATCCGGGCGTGCCGGTGCCGGCACGGCGCTCCAGCCCTGTCGTTCCAGCCGGGCGGCGGTCGCGGCGAGCCGGTGGGCTCGGGATCTCCCGGGCCAGCAGTCGGAGAGGGTGCCGTGCCGGCGGTCCCAGAGCAGCAGCACGGCGAGGGCGATGACGGCGCTGAGCACCGCGAGCGGCCACGGCAGCACCAGGTTGGTGACCAGACCGGTCGCGCCGGCGAGCAGCAGGGCGCTTAACCACCGGCGCCACAGCGTTTCCCGGCGCAGGGCCGCGTAGTGCCCGGCGGCGGGCCGTGCGCTGGGGTTCACGGTGGGACCCTTCCTGGTGGTGGTCAGCCGAGGACGAAGTAGCGCAGCCAGAGGTAGGGGGCGGCGAGCGCGACGGTGATCAGGGTGACAATGGCGCCTTTCCTGGTGAACTCCCAGAAGGTGATCGGGGTGCCGGCGCGTTTGGCGATGCCGAGGACCACGACGTTGGCGGAGGCGCCGATCGCGGTGAGGTTGCCGCCGAAGTCGGCGCCGAGCGCCAGCGCCCACCACAGGGCCTGGGCGTGGCCGGGGTCGGCGATCTGGGTGGACAGATCGGCCACCAGCGGGCTCATCGTGGCGACGTAAGGAATGTTGTCGATGATCCCGGACAGCGGCGCGGAGACGAAAAGGATCAGCAGCACGGCGAGCAGGGCGTTGCCGCCGGTGGCATCGGTGGCCAACCGGGCCAGGTTCGCGATGACACCGGTCTGGATCAGCGCGCCGACCATGACGAACAGCCCGGCGAAGAACAGCAGGGTCTCCCACTCCACGCTGGCCAGGTAGTGCCTGGGGGCGCTGCCGGTGATGAGCACGAGGATCCCGGCGCCGAGCAGGGCGACCACCGACGGGGCGATGTGAAACGCGGCGTGGCCGACGAACCCGGTGAACACCGCCGCCAGAACGAGTCCGCATTTGATCAGCAGCGTGGTGTCCTGGATGGCCTCCCGTTCGTTGAGGGCCATGACGCCGGCCACCCGGTCGGGGTCGGCGGTGAACGAGCCGCGGAACAGCCACGGCAGCACCACGGTGAACACGATCAGGACGACGATCACGATCGGGGTGAGGTGGACCAGGAAGTCGTTGAACGACAGGCCGGCTCGGCTGCCGATGATGATGTTCGGCGGGTCGCCGATCAGGGTGGCGGTGCCGCCGATGTTGGACGCGAACACCTCGGCGATCAGGAACGGCACCGGGTTGACCCCGAGCCGCTCACACACCAGCAGGGTGACCGGCGCGATGAGCAGGACGGTGGTGACGTTGTCCAGGAACGCCGAGGCGACGGCGGTGATCAGGACCAGCAGGATCATCACCCGCAGCGGCGATCCCTTGGCGCGCTTGGCCGCCCAGATCGCGGTGTACTCGAAAACCCCGGTGCGGCGCAGCACCCCGACGATGATCATCATGCCGAGCAGCAGGAAGATGACGTCCCAGTCGATGCCGGTGTCGCGGGAGTAGAAGGCCTGCTCGGAGTCGAGGATGCCGAGCCCGAGGACGATGCCGGCCCCGGCCAGCGCGGCGACCGTCTTGTGCACCCGCTCGGTGGCGATCAGCAGATAGGCCACCACGAACACCACGACCGCCAGCGCGGTGCTCATACCGGCCGCCGGGCGGGGCGGGTCGTCAGTGGTGCACGAGGGCGAGTTGCAGCAGCCGGGAGGCGGTGATCACACCGACCAACTGGCGATCCTTGATCACGGCGGCGAGTGGGCAGCGCAGCCGGGCCATGATGGCGGCGACCTCGACGATCGTGTCGTCGAAGTTCACCACGGCCAACTCCGGCGCCTCGTGCGGGATGACGTCGCGTACCGTCTTGCCGCCGAGCTTGTCGGCGACCCGGTCGGCCATCGACTCGTCGAGCACTCCGGCCAGGGACGGGTCGTCCTGGACGTAGCTGGGGACCAGGAACCGGACCACCTGGGAGGCCGGCAGGATCGAGTGCGGATGTCCGTCGGGGTCGGTGACGACCAGCCCGGGCAGCCGGTGCTCGGCCAGCAGCCGCGCCGCTTCCCAGGCATCGGAGTTCAGCCCGACGACCGGGAATTCCTCGGCCATGTCCTCGGCGTGCACATGCGCAGGGTACGACGATTCGGTCAGCCATGGCGTGCTTCGCCGGCCGGAGCGGGGGTGGCGGGATCGGATTGGCCGGTGGGCAGGTTGTCGGGGGGTTCCACGCGCAGGGCGCGGGCGACCGGGACGTCGGTGGAGGAGTGCAGCACGATCGACAGGGCGATGGTGACGGCGACCAGGTCGAACACCAGTTCGCTGTCCGGGATGCCGGACTGCAGGGCGAGCAGGCCGTAGACCACCGAGGCGAATCCCTTGGGGCCGAACCATGCGGCGGTGAGCCGTTCCTCCCGGGTCAGGGGGGTGCGCATCAGGGACAGCAGCATCGCCGCCGGGCGCACCAGCAGGATGGCCAGCACCGCCACCGCCCAGCCGCCGACCGGGATGTGGGACAGCCGGCTCGGGGTGATCAACGCCCCGAACACCAGCAGCGCGGCGAACTTCGTGGTCTCCGACAGCAGGTCCCCGAAGTGTTCGAAGTGATCGGCGGCCACCCGGTCCAGGGTGGCCAGCGTCGAGCCGGCGGCGAACGCGGCCAGATACGGGTTGGCGTGGGTCAGGTGACAGACCCCGTAGAGCAGCACCGCGATCGCCAGCGGGCCCAACGCCTGCAACCGGGGCTCGGCGGTGAAGAAGCGCAGCCGCCAGGCCAGCGCCACCACGGCCGGGATCACGATGCCCAGCGCCAGCCCGGCGACCAGCTCGATCCCCACGGTGGCGATCTGGGATTCCTGGTGCGCGGCGGTGGCCAGGAAGATCAGCACGAACGGCAGCGCCAGGCCGTCGTTGAGCCCGGACTCGACGTTGAGCAGCCGGCGCAGCCGCACCGGCACGTCCTGCCGGCCGACGATGGCCGAGGCGAACACCGGGTCGGTGGGCGAGAGGATCGCGCCGAGCAGCAGCGCGGTCGGCCAGTCCAGCCCGACCAGAAAATGCGCGGGTACCGCGATGCCCACCATGGTCAGCGGCATACCCAACCCGAGCGCGCGACCGGACTCCCGCCACCCCTCCCGCAGCGCCGGCAGGCTGGCCCGCTGCCCGTCGGTGAACAGGACGGTGAACAGCGCCAGGTCGGCCAGGAAGACCACCAGGGGATCGGTCGGATGAATCACCACCAACCCGAACCCGCCCTGCCCGATCAGCGCCCCGGCCAGCAGGAACAGCAACGCCGTCGACAGCACCGTGCGCGCGGCCACCCCGGACAGCGACACGCTGATCAGCAGCACCACGCCGAACGCCACCACCAGCGCCACCGAGACCACCCGCCCTCACCACAAACCCACCCCCCGGGTGGGGCGGGCTGCCGACCAGACTTCCCGGCGCACCGCCCATCAACATGCCGCACCGACGGCGCGGCGGCAACCAATAAGGTCGGCGCCCGCCAGCGCCCGGTCGGCCCCAAAGGCCACCCTGGTGACGCTGGACGCCGGGACCCGCCGCGGTGATCGTCACGGGGTATGTCCCCCAATGCGGCTCACCCGGCATCCCCGGCCGACGACGGGGACGAACCACGGCTGTCCGCCTGGACCCGGCGCACCGACTGGCCCCTCACCGGGCTGGCCGTGATCTTCCTGGCGGTCTACGCCTGGCAGGTGCTCGACACCACCGCCGCCCCGGCACGGCACACCGCGCTCGAGACCACGATGTGGGTGATCTGGGCGATCTTCGCCCTCGACTACCTCACCCGGCTGGCGCTGGCCCGGCGCAAGGGCCGGTTCGTCTGGCGGCACCTGCTCGACCTCATCGCGGTGGCCCTGCCGATGGCCCGCCAACTACGCGCCCTGCGCGTGCTCACCCTGCTCTCCGTACTCAACCGGCGCGCGGCGGTGTCGCTGCGCGGCCGGCTCGGTGTCTACGTCGCCGCGATCATCCTGCTCATCGGCACCTGCGCCGCGTTGGCCGTGCTCGACGCCGAGCGGCGCAACCCCGACGCCAACATCACCACCTTCACCGACGCGCTGTGGTGGACCCTGACCACCATCACCACCGTCGGCTACGGGGACCGCTACCCCACCACCACCGAGGGACGCATGGTCGCCGCCGCACTCATGATCGGCGGCATCGCGCTGCTCGGCGTCACCACCGGCATCGTCGCCTCCTGGTTCGTCGAGAAGATCACCGGCCTCGAACTGTCCATCGAGGACACCACCCAGAGCGAACTGCGCGCCCTGCGCGCCGAACTGGCCGCGCTGCGAGCCAACCTCGACGACCCGCACCCCCGCCCCGACGCCCCCGATCAGGCCGGGGAACAGCACCCGGTTCACGCGAGCACGAAGTACCGCAGCCACAGGTAGGGCGCGGCGATCGCGATGGTGAGCACGGTGACGACCGCGCCTTTCCTGGTGAACTCCCAGAACGAGATCGGGCTGCCGGCGCGGGCGGCGATGCCCAGCACCACGACGTTCGCGCTGGCGCCGACCGCGGTGAGGTTGCCGCCGAAGTCGGCGCCCAGCGCCAGCGACCACCACAGCGCCTGCGCGTGCACCGGGTCGCCGATGCCGGCGCTGAGCTCGGCCACCAGCGGGCTCATCGTGGCCACGTAAGGGATGTTGTCGATGATCCCGGACAGCAGCGCGGAGACGATGAGGATCAGCATCACGGCGAGCAGGGCGTTGCCGCCGGTGGCGTCGGCGGCCAACCCGGCCAGCTTCGCGATCACGCCGGTATGGACCAGGGCACCGACCATGATGAACAGCCCGGCGAAGAACAGCAGCGTCTCCCATTCCACGGTGGCCAGGTACTGCCGCGGCCGCAGCGCCGAGATCGTCACCAGCACCCCGGCGCCGAGCAGCGCGACCACCGACGGGGCGATGTGGAAGGTGGCGTGGCCGACGAAGGCGACGAACACCGCCGCCAGCACCACCCCGCACTTGATCAGCAGCCGGGCGTCGGCGATGGCCTCCCGCTCGTTGAGCGCCAGCACGTCGGCCACCCGGTCCGGGTCGGCGGTGAACGAGCCGCGAAACAACCACGGCAACACCAGGACGAACGCGATCAGCGCGATCACCACGACCGGGGCCATGTGCACCAGGAAGTCGTTGAACGACAACCCCGCCCGGCTGCCGATGATGATGTTGGGCGGGTCACCGACCAACGTGGCCGCGCCGCCGATGTTGGACGCCAGCACCTCGGCGATCAGGAACGGCACCGGGTTGACCCCCAACCGCTCACACACCAGCAGGGTGACCGGCGCGACCAGCAGCACGGTGGTGACGTTGTCCAGCATCGCCGAGGCGACCGCGGTGATCAACACCAACAGGATCATCACCCGCAGCGGCGATCCCTTGGCCCGCTTGGCCGCCCAGATCGCGGTGTACTCGAACACCCCGGTCTGCCGCAGCACCCCGACGATGACCATCATGCCGAGCAGCAGGAAGATGACGTCCCAGTCCACTCCGGTGTCGTGGGAGTAGAACGCCTCCTCCGAACCGACCACCCCCAGCCCGAGCACCACCCCGGCACCGGCCAGCGCGGCCACCGTCTTCGGGATCCGCTCGGTGGCGATCAGAACGTAGGCCACCACGAACACGGTCACCG
>NZ_DASTBH010000450.1:0-3138 GCF_035712165.1 Actinophytocola sp.
CCCCCGCCACCACAGCGGCGGCGGCGCAGACGGCGTCGGAGTCAGCGTCGACGCCATCGACACCATGGCCGCACGCCTGGACGCCACCCGCGGCCGAGTCGACACCGTGGCCGGCACAGTCAGCGCCGTCAACGTCGGCCCACAAAGCATGGGCATCGTCGGCTCCGGCTTCACCGGCGCGGCGCAGGCGCACGTGCGGCACGCCCAGCAACAAGTCGCCCGCGCCAGCCGTGCGGTCGAACAAGCCCAAGCCAGCACCCGCACCACCGCCCAGGACTACCGCAACACCGACACCACCAACGCCGCCACCCTCGGCGCCATCGACACCACCACCCACCCACCAACCACCTCCCCCGCCGGCGCAACCACCCCATCCAGCACCACCAGCGCCACCACGCCGGCGGCTCCACCCAGCCCAGCCGGTGGCGGCGGCGCCCCCACCTCCGGCGGCGCCCCGCCCGGGGCACCGTTGCGACCGCCACGCCCACCGGGCGGCGGCACCCCGCCGCCGACCGGAGGTCCGGGGAGCGCGCCACGGCGGCGCAACCCGTGGAAGGAACTGGTCCGCAAGAACTTCAGCGACGAGGACTACCGCACCTTCGAGCGCGCCATGGAGAAGATGTCCCGCGACCCGGAGGCCGGCACCCTGCCCGGGTCCGGCGGCCTGACCCCGGAGGAGCGCCAGATCATGGCGCGGGCGCAGGGGTTGGCGGAGATCAGGCCGGACACGATGATGCACAAGACCATTCCGGCCGACGGCTGGGCCAACTACGAGAGTGGGCGGTACACAACCGTCGGAGGTTTCGTCGCCCGCGCCGAGGACATGACCCACCTCCGCACCTCCGAGGACATCAGACTCGGCCAACGCCTCGACTACGCCGACACGCACTTCAACCCCGGTGAGCCGGTCTATGTCCTGGAGTTTCCGGCCGGCGACCCCAGCGTCTACCGGAGCCCGTTCGGGTCCTCGTACGAACCGTCGCTCGGCCAGAGCGACTCCGACGCGGACGTCATCGCGGCCCGGGACCGAATGGTCGATTCGGCCCAGTCAGCCGGCTTTGACCCGGGTCAGATCGAGCCGGGCGCTCGGCAATGGCCGAACACCGGAACCGGGGTGACCGCCGACCACGATCTCGGCGTGCCGGAGATGACCGTGAGGACCGGTAGTCCCGGCGGATACCTGGACATTCCGCAGGGCGCCAGGGCCTACATGATCGACGCGGCCGGCAACAAAGTGTTGGTGGGTACCTTTGACGAGATGGCAGGGAGATTCCTGTGACGGTGCGCGACATCTCCCGACGGCCGCGACTCATGAAACTCGCCACCTTTCAAGGACGCACCTACCGAGCGACCGGCATCGATCCGGATGGGACAGTCACCTTGTGCTACGACAGTCCCACGCCGCCGCCGGACAGCGCGTTCTCCCGTTATCGCGGCCTCGACGTCTGGGTGCGGACGGTTCGGATGGAGGAGTGTGACCGCGTGGCGCAGGTCAACACCGGTGCACGACTCGGGCCCTACTGGTGTCAGGTGTTCGAGATCGCCGAGGACGGGACGGCGGAGCTGATCAGGAGCCAGGCGACGCCAGGCTGGGAGATGGTCGAGCCAGGGATCTATCGTCGGCATGCGCATGTCAGCGAGCTACGTGACTACTACGAGTCCCATACCGATCTGCTGTTCAACTACTGGCGGGACCGGACGTTCGGGTCCGGATCGCAGGTTCGGCCATGACGGAGCACGGCGTGGTTAACGTTCCCGGATCCGGGGCACTGAGCCAGCAGGAGCGGATCCTGGTGGCGCGGGTGCACACGATGGTCGAGCCGACCCCGGACACGATGATGTTCAAGGTCCTGCCGGCCGGGGCGCTGCGGGTGTACCTGGGCAATCTGATCAGCACCGCCGGACCGGGTGAGCTGACGCTGGACTGCCGAACCGCCGGCGGCTACGTGGCCCGGGTCGTCGACGCGGAGGACCTGAGAACTCCCGCGGCGTTCATCAAGGCGTTCCACTGGGACTACCCCACGGTCGGCTTTCCCCTCAACGCCTCCCGGATCCACGTCATGGAGTTCCCCGCCGGGCCGGTGGACTGGTACTCGGTCCCGCTGGGCGCGCCCGCCCACCCCGACCCGAGCCTCGGCCTGCACCACACTTCACCACAGGTGCGCCAGGTGGCGGACGAGATGGTCGCGGCAGGCGAGGCCGCCGGGATCGACCCGGCCCGGATCGAGCGCGTGATCGACTACTGGCCCTACACCGGCACCGGGATGACCCCGAACGCCCTCGACGGGCTGCCGGTGTGGCGGCGCCGCTACCACGCGCTGCCGGCCGGCACCATGATCTTCGAGTACGACACCCAGGGCACCAAGAACCCCGTTGCCCACTACCAGGGTCAGCTGTGGGGCTGGAAGGACCTGCGATGAAACCCCCCCAACCCCGGCTCGGCACCTACGTGACCATCCAGGGCCGGGAGTATCAGGCGAACTCCTGGCCGGCAGACGGCCGCGTGACGATCTTCTCGCGGGACGAGGCGAATCCGGACCCCGACTTGTTCACCCGGGACGAGCAGACCGGGCACTGGGTCGCCAGCGTGGCCACCGCCGACTGCGACTCCGTCATGGCCGTCTACACCGAGGCGGTGTGGAAGGGCGCGGAGGAGTGCGCACTGCTGAGCCTCACCGACGACGGCGAAGCCGTGCTGCACCACCTCCGCACCATCCTCGACGACATCCTGCCGGGCAAGCCGGTCACCGAAGCTGGGTTCCAGCAGGTGGAACCGGGTGTCTACGCGCGCATCGCCTCCGCCGGCGACCTGCGCACCGTAAGCGAGTGTCAGTACGACCTGCTCTTCGACGAGTGGGCTCGCGGTCAGCGGGGGTAGGGCAGAGGTGGACGGAACCTTGAGAGCATCCGGATGACCGGCCGGCGGCGGCACCCGAGCGGCAGCACCCACCACAGCCCGCAGGCAAGCCCCAGCCACCACAGGCCCGACCCAGCCACCCCCCGCCACCACAGCGGCGGCGGCGCAGACGGCGTCGGAGTCAGCGTCGACGCCATCGACACCATGGCCGCACGCCTGGACGCCACCCGCGGCCGAGTCGACACCGTGGCCGGCACAGTCAGCGCCGTCAACGTCGGCCC
>NZ_DASTBH010000451.1:0-29293 GCF_035712165.1 Actinophytocola sp.
GCCGACCTGCTTGCCGAACAGCTTCTGCTCCGCTCGCAGCGCGTCACCTCGCGCGATGGCCCCCCGGCGGCGCTCGTCGGCGGACAGCAGGGCATCGACGATCCCCTCGTCCGCACCGCGCATCCGCTGCGAGGCGCGCACGGCGTCGGGGTTCTCGCGGAGAGCTTTCAGGTCGATCACGGGTAGTGAGCCTAGCCGGGCCGCACAACTGACAAAAACGACTGACAACCGGTGTCCGGGTAACGGCGCTCACTACCTAGGTGACCTCCTGGTCATGAGCGCAAACCGAACTCACCGCAGCCGATTAGCCATCCCGTCCCGCCTGCTCATCGCCGGTGCCGCCGTCATCGCGGTCAGCGGTCTGGTCCCCGAGCCGGCCCAGGACGGTCACCCGCATCACACGATGGTCGAACCACCCGCGTACCTCCCGGTCGCCGCCGACCCGACCCTGCCGCGCACCGGCTGGGTCGTGACCGCGGACTCGGCCCAGGGCGCCCATCCCGCAACCGCTGCCATCGACGGCAGCCTCGCCACCATGTGGCACACCCGGTGGACCCCCGCACCCCCCGACCCACTACCCCACACCCTCACCATCGACACCTTCACCACCAACACCATCACCGCACTGCGCTACCAACCCCGCACCGACACCAGCCGCAACGGCACCATCGGCAGCTACCAGATCCACACCTCCCCCAACGCCACCACCTGGACCCTCGCCGCCACCGGCACCCTGCCCGACACCAACACCGAGAAAACCATCCCCATCACCCCCACCACCGCCCGCTACCTGCGCCTCACCGCCCTCACCGAAGCCGGCAACCGCGGCACCTGGACCAGCGCCGCCGAGATCAACCTGATGGGCACCCAGCCCGGGGCCGGGCCGCGCACCCAGGGCGCCTGGGGCGCGCCGGTCGGCTTCCCGCTGGTGCCGGCGGCGGCCGCGCTGCTGCCCGGCGGACGGCTGCTCACCTGGTCGGCGTACGCGCCGTACACCTTCTCCGGCGGCAGCGGCCAGACCGTGACCGCGACGCTGAACCTGGCCGACGGGACGGTCAGCCAGCGCACCGTGACCGAGACCGGGCACGACATGTTCTGCCCCGGCACCGCCCGGCTGCCGGACGGCGGCGTGCTGGTCACCGGGGGCAACAACAGCAACCGCACCAGCGCCTACACGCCCGCGGCCGGCACCTGGACCGCCGGGGCGAACATGACCATCCCGCGCGGCTACCACAGCATGGTCACCCTCTCCGACGGCCGGGTGTTCGCCATCGGCGGCTCGTGGAGCGGCGGCCAGGGCGGCAAGGACGGCGAGGTCTGGTCGGCGGCCACCGGCTGGCAGTCCCTGCCCGGGGCGCCGGTCGGCCCGATCCTGACCGCCGACCCGGCCGGGGTCTACCGCGCCGACAACCACGTCTGGCTGTTCGCCACGGCCGGCGGGCGGGTGTTCCACGCCGGGCCCAGCCGGCAGCTCAACTGGTACGACACCACCGGTTCGGGCGGGGTGACCGCCGCCGGGTTCCGGGCCGACGACGCCGACGCGATGAACGGCAACGCGGTGATGTACGACGTCGGCAAGATCCTCACCGTCGGCGGCGCACCGGCCTACCAGGACACGAACGCCAGCAACCGGGCCTACGTGATCGACATCAACGGCCCGGTCACCGCCCGCCGGGTCGCCCCGATGACCAGCGCTCGGGCCTTCCACAACAGCGTCGTGCTGCCCGACGGCAAGGTCGTCGTGGTCGGCGGCCAGTCCTACCCGCAGCCGTTCAGCGACACCACCGCGGTGCTCGCCGCCGAGCTGTGGGATCCGGCCACCGAGCGGTTCAGCACCATGGCGTCGATGACCGTGCCGCGCACGTACCACAGCGTCGCGGTGCTGCTGCCGGACGGCCGGGTGTTCTCCGGCGGCGGCGGGCTGTGCGGCAGCTGCGGCACCAACCATCCGGACGGGCAGGTCTTCACCCCGCCCTACCTCTACGCGGCCGACGGCTCGCTGGCGCTCCGGCCGGTGATCACCGCGGCGCCGCCGGTCGCCGTGCCCGGCACCCTGGCCACGGTCGTCACCGACCGCGCGGTGAGCGGGTTCGCCCTGGTGCGCGCCGGCTCGGTGACGCACACCGTGGACACCGACCAGCGCCGGGTTCCGCTCACCCCGGTCGCGGTGACCGGAACCAGCTACACCGTCGCGCTACCCGAGCCCGGCGTGCTGATTCCCGGCTACTACATGCTGTTCGCGCTGGACGGCAGCGGCGTGCCGAGCGTGTCGTCGGAGGTGCTGATCAGCTGAGGATCACAGGACGGCGGCCGCGACCACGAGACCGAGCGCGAAGTGCACGGCGGCGACCACGATGCTGCCCGGCGCGAACCGCTCGCTCTCGATGGTGGCGCCGACGTCCAGCCGGGTGGTCCACTCCAGCAACCGCACGGCGAGAACCTGGGCGATGATGCCGACCAGCCCGAACACCAGCGACTGGATCAGGCCGGCGGCCAGATCCCCGCCCGACCCGAAGATCGCGATCACGATGATGAACGCCATGCTCAGCATCCCGGACGCGGTGACGATCACCGCGTTCGGGCGCCCGGCGCGCACCAGGTCGGACAGCTTTCCGGGGGTGGTGAAGTCGATCGCGTAGAAGCCGATCAGCATCAGGATCACGCCGAGGACGGCATATAACGCGATGGCGCCGATGCCCTCCCCCAGGCCGCCCCAGAATCCCTCGGGCAGCGCGACGTTGGTCGTCGAAGCAAGCTTGCTCACGGATCCTCCTGGACCGTCTTCAATGGAACGTGTGGGGGGAGAATAGTCAGGACTGCGGTATCCGGTGTGGGACAAACGCCGCACCGTCGTCGGTAACCAGCCCCGCGGTCTCCCGGATGCCGAGTCCGGCCGCGCTGTCACCGACGATCCAGGCGCCCAGCGCCGGCCGGTACCCGTCGAACTCCGGCAACGGGTCGAACGCCTGGTAGACGTAGCCCTCGTGGCCGTAGACGCCGCCGGTCTGGGTCTCATAGCCGGGCGCGACGATCTGGATGTTCGCGCCCTCGCGGCCCAACCGCGGCTTGCGCACGTACTCGGTGAGCAGGCCGGGGTCGTCGAGGAACGCCGGCAGCAGGTTCGGATGCCCCGGGTGCATCTCCCACATGATCGCCAGCAGCGCCTTGTTGGAGAGCAGCATCTTCCACAGCGGCTCGATCCACATGGTCTGCGGCAGCGAGGACACGGCGTGCTTGCCGAACTCCTCCTCGACCACCCATTCCCAGGGGTAGAGCTTGACGACCGTGTTCATCGGCGCTTCCTCGAGGTCGACGAAGCGCTTGAGCACCGGGTCCCAGCCGATCTCCTCGATCGCCAGGCCCACGGTGTCCAGCCCGGACTCGGCCGCGGTCTCCTGCAGGTAGGCGGTGGTGACGTGGTCCTCGCCGGTGGGGTCGGCCGTGGACCAGGTGAAGTGCAGCGCCCCGGAGGGCAGCCGGTCGCCGATCTCGGTCCACCGCTCGACCAGCTTCTCGTGCACCGAGTTCCACTGGTCGTCGTCCGGGAACACCTCGGTCTTCCAGAACCACTGCACCACCGCGGCCTCGAGCAGCGAGGTGGGGGTGTCGGCGTTGTACTCCAGCAGCTTGGCCGGGCCGGAGGCGTCGTAGCGCAGGTCGAACCGGCCGTAGAGGTACGGATCGTGCCGCCGCCACGACTCGGCGATGCCCGGCCACACCCACTCCGGGATGCCGAAGTCCTTGTACCGCTCCGCGAGCACCACGTGCTCGACCGCGTCCAGGCACATCGAGTGCAGCAGTTCGACGTCGGCCTCGATGGAGAGCACCTCGTCCATGCTGAACACGTAGTGCACCGACTCGTCCCAGTACGGCCGGGCCGCGCCGGCGCCGTCCCGCGCGGGCGTGCCGAACACCAGGCCCTGTGACTCGACGATCTGCTGCCAGTTCTGCCGCGGCCGCGAGGTCTCGCGGTGCACTCAGCTTCCTCCGCTCTTGCCGCCGCTGCTGACCCCGAACCCGCCGCGCTGCACCGTCTTGCCGCTGTTGGTCTTCACCGTGGTCTTGACCCCGGGTGCGGTGAGCGTGCCACCGGTGACCCGGCCGCCGCCGCCGACCGTCCCGCCGTAGTTGTAGTGGTACTGCCGGTAGCCGCCGGTGGCCAGCGGAAGGAAGAAGATCCCGCCGCTGTGGTAGCCGCCGTGGCTGGTCACGTAGTTCTCGTCGCAGACGTTCTCGTCGGCGGCCAGCACGCTGTCGTCGCCGACGCAGTGCGCGGTCACCTCGTCCGGGGTCGCCGCCGCGTACCAGACCGCGACCAGGGCGACCACGCCGACCGTGACCCCGCCGCCGATCAGCAGCCGCCTGCGCGTCTTCGACTTGCGCTCGGCGGCCTCGGTCGCGGCGCGCTCCGCGGCGGCCTCCTGCTCCAGGGCGCGCCGCCGGGCCCGCTGCTCGCCGACCGTCGGCGGCCGCGGCTTGGTCGTCTCGGCGTCCTGGAACCTGATCTGCCCGCGCCGGGGCTCGGACTCCGGCGGCTCGTCGGCCGGTCGGTCCTCGTTGGCCGGGTCCTCCGGCTGTTCTTTGTCAGTCATGTCCACTCCCGACGCGGAGCGTACCCATCACACCGCCCGGGCGGGCACGCTTTGTCCCGATCGCAACCGGCCGGCGCCGGCAGGGGAATGTGCGAGCCGGCGGTGCGACACGGCATGATGGGCGGCGATGGCCGCGACCGAGACGATCCGAACCCGGCTGGTGATGACGGGGGCGTTCGTTGGTGCGCTGGCACTGCTCGCGTTGAGCATGCTGTTCTCCTGGCCGGTGCGGGTGCCGGGGGCCGCATCGAGCACCGCCGACGAGGCGGCGGCCGCGTTCGACGCGCCGACCGGAACCTGCCTGGACTGGCCGGCGGAGAACCCCAGGGCGCTGCGCCGGCTGGACTGTGCGCAACCCCACATCTTCGAGTTGACCGACAGCGTGGAGATCTCGGCGGACTACCCGTCGAGCGCGCCGCCGCCGGACGAGAAGCAGTGGCAGCAGATCGCCAACGACAAGTGCACCCCGGTGGTCACCCAGTACCTCGGCGGGAAGCTGGACCCGTTCGGCAGGTACAGCGTGAGCGCGCTCAAACCGACCGATGACCAGTGGCGCGCCGGGGACCGCAAGCTGCGCTGCGGGGTGCACCGGGTGACCCCGAGCGGCGCCCGGGTGGCGACCATCGGCTCGGCCGTCGGGCAGGACCAGTCGAACGTCTTCGACCCCGGCACCTGCTTCGCGCTGACCGAGACCAAGGGGGTCGGTGACCCGATCGGGTGCGACAAGGCGCACGCGGTCGAGGTGGTCGGCAACGTCGACCTGTCCCAGGCGTTCCCGGCCGACTTCCCGCAGGTGGACATCCAGAACACCAAGCTGGCCGAGCTGTGCGCGGTGGCGGGCAACCAGTACTCCGGCGGGGTCGACCTGGCCGCCAAGAAGCTCAGCCTGGACTGGGACACGCTGGACGCGCAGAGCTGGACGGCCGGCTCACGCAAGGTCAGCTGCAAGGTGGGCGCCCTGTTGGCGGACGGCAGCGGGCTCGCCCCGGTGACCGGGTCGATCAAGGCCACCGAGCCCGCCGGGGACCAGCCGCCGGCGACACAGCCGCCACCCGCCGGAGACGCGCCGCCGCCCTCCTCCCCGCCCGGCGGCTGAGCCGAGCGGGTCGGGATCAGGCCCAACCCAGCTCGTGCAGGCGGGCGTCGTCGATGCCGAAGTGGTGTCCGATCTCGTGCACCACGGTCGTGGCGACCTCGTACACCACGTCTTCCCGCGTCTCGCAGATCCGCAGCGTCGGACCCTTGTAGATCGTGATGCGGTCCGGCAGGACACCCCCGTACTGCCAGGTCCGCTCGGTCAGGGCGACACCGTGGTAGAGGCCCAACAGGTCGGGAGTCTCCGGGTCGGGCTCCTCTTCGACGAGGATCACCACGTTGTCCATGTGTCGGGCCAGCTCCGGTGGAATGAGGTCGATGGCGTCCGCCACCAGTTCCTCGAACTCCGAGCGGGTCATCTCCACCGGCTCACCCATGCCTCCACGGTAGCCGCGCGGCGCCACCGCACGCATCGACGGTGCATGAGCATGAACCGGCCGGAGGCGCGGGCCTCCGGCCGGTTCGGGGTCAGCCCTTGATGCAGACGACCTGCTTGAGGCGGGTCACCACCTCGACGAGGTCGGCCTGGTCGGCGATGACCTGGTTGATGTCCTTGTACGCGGCCGGGATCTCGTCGACGACGCCCGAGTCCTTGCGGCACTCCACGCCAGCGGTCTGGGCGGCGAGGTCGGCGGCGGTGAACTGCTTGCGCGCCTTGGTGCGCGACATGCGGCGGCCGGCGCCGTGCGAGGCCGACTCGAACGAGTCCGGGTTGCCCAGGCCACGCACGATGTAGGACCCGGTGCCCATCGACCCCGGGATGATGCCCAGCTCGCCCCGGCCGGCCCGGATCGCGCCCTTGCGGGTGACCAGCACCTCCTCGCCGAAGTGAGTCTCCTCCGCCACGTAGTTGTGGTGGCAGGAGATCGGCTCGGCGAAGGACACCTTGCGGAACTGCTTACGCAGCACGTCACAGATCAGGCGCAGCATGACGGCGCGGTTGCGCCGCGCGTAGTCCTGCGCCCAGTACAGGTCGTGCCGGTAGGCGGCCATCTGCGGGGTGTGCGCGATGAACACCGCAAGGTCCGGGTCCGGCAGCGCGGCGTTGTGCGCGAGCCGGCGCGCCACCTCGATGTGGTGCTGCGCAAGGAGGTTCCCGATGCCTCGGGAGCCGGAGTGCAGCATGATCCAGACCTGGTCCTCGGTGTCGAGGCAGATCTCGATGAAGTGGTTGCCGCCGCCGAGCGTGCCCATCTGGTGCAGCGCCTTGTTCGCCTGGCCCTTGACCGCCGGGGTCAGCTCGTCGAAGGTCCGCCAGAACCGGTCCCAGTCGTCGGCGTCGCGGCCGGTGAACGCGGTGGCCTTGTGCACCCCGAAGCCGACCGGCACCGCGGCCTCCAGCTTGGCGCGCAGCCGGCCGAGGTCGTCCGGCAGATCCGCGGCCCGCAGCGAGGTGCGTACCGCGGTCATGCCGCAGCCGATGTCCACGCCGACCGCGGCCGGCGAGATCGCGTCCCGCATGGCGATGACCGAGCCGACCGTGGCGCCCTTCCCGTAGTGCACATCGGGCATCACGGCCACGTGCTTGAAGGTCCACGGCAGCGAGGAGATGTTGCGCAGCTGCCGCATCGCCTCCGGCTCGACCGTCTCGGGTCGGGTCCAGAGCCGAATGTCGACGTGCTGCCCAGGGATCGTCGTTGCCGTCATAAACCCAGGTTAGAGGGTCTAGGCAAGCAATTTGGCCCGGCGCCAGATGGCCTTGGACGGGCCGCCGACCATGCCCACCTCGGTCAGGAAGTCAACCACCTTTTCGGCCATCCACCGCCGGGTCGCCAGGTGGTGCGGGTTGGCCAGCGCGGCCGCCCGGCCCTGCCGGGGCTCGATCCCGACCGCGGCGTACACCGCCGGGTTGATCAGGATGTCGGCCACCGCGAACGCCACCACCGCGGTGACCGTGCGGTGCACCTCGAGCATCGGCCTGCGGACCGTGGCCAGCTCGCGGACCAGCTCCTCGCGGGCGTACCGGACGTGCCGGGCCTCCTCGATCACGTGGATCTTGTTGACCATGCGGACCATCGGCTGGATGCCGTCATCGTCCATAGTGGACCGTTGCAGCCGGTCGGTCATCTCCTCGACCACCAGCACCGAGGCGAACATCGCCGCGCCACCCACCACGTTCTTGAACAGCGGGGACAGCCGGCGCACCAGCATGGGCGGACCGTAGGCGGGCACCCCGAACCAGGTCAGGGTCTTGCCGAACATGATCGAGTGCCGGGTCTCGTCGCCGATCTCGGTGAGCGCGTACTGGGCATGCGCGGTGCGCGGGTCGAGGTTCTCCGCGTAGCGGGCCAGCAACTGCATCAGCACGATCTCGGTCCACAACCCGACGCTGGCGATGCTGCCGAGCTCGTGCTTGGCCAGCTCGACCCGCTGCTCCGGGCTCAGCGCGTCCCACAACTCGGTGCCGTACAAGGAAACCCGCTCGGGTGGCAGGTATCCCCGGCCGTGCTCCGCCTGCGCCGTCCAGTCGATGTCGAGCTCCGGGTCGAAGGAGTTGCGCACCGACGAGTCGAGCAGCCGGGCCGCGGTGGTCTCCCGGTCCTTGGGTTGCAGCACCCGGGCCATGTCGCTCCTCTCGCCTATGTGTTACCTCGCGTAACAGTTACTCAGGTTCCAGCATGGCGGGCGGAGCTGTCAAGCCTTCGGCCGGATCAGGTCCTTGATCAGCAGATCCTTGAACAGGCCGGACAGTTCGCGGGTCACGGGCCGCAGCACCTTCAGCCGGGACAGCCCGACCACCTTGTCGATCAGCGGCACGGTGCGCTCGATCAGCGCCCGGGTGCGCTGACAGCCGGCCGACCGGTCGTGCACCCAGTACAGGACCACGGCCATGTGATAGAGCCAGATCAGCTCGGGCAGGTCGGCCCGCAACTCCGGGTCGACCCGCGCGGCGGACCCCTCGACCACCTCCCGGTGGATCGCGATCTGGGCGTCCCGGGCCGGGCTCGACTCCGCCGAGAACGGGCTCAGCGGGCTGTCCGGGTCGGCCGCGTTGACGAAGAACTGCTTGCCGAACTCGTGGTACGGCGCGGCCAGGTCCACCCAACCGAGCAGCACGCCGCGCAGCCGGGGCGCGAACTCCCGCTCGGCGGCCAGGATCTCGGCGCTCTGCTGGCGGTGCTGCTCGGCTATCGAGTCGTAGAACCCCTGGACCAGTTCTTCCTTGGAGGTGAAGTAGTAGTAGGCGCTGCCGACCGAGACGCCGGCCTCCTGGGCGATCGCCCGCATCGTGGTGCGGTCGTAGCCCTTCTCCCGGAACAGCCGCAGCGCGGCATCGACGATGCGGGTGCGGGTCGCCTCGCTGCGCGGCGTCCGGCCGGCCGCCGCCTGCTCCGGGGTGTTTCCCACGACGGCAACGGTATCGCCGCGGGGTTGCCCGAGTGCACCCCGCTGAGCACTCGGGCCACCCTCGTTTTTGAACATGTTCAAGCGAGAACCGTAGCGCAAGATTTGAACACGTTCAATAGAGGGTAGAAGTGATCGGCGTTGGGAACCCCGCGCCCGTGACCGCGAACCTCACCGTAGGTGTCGAGGAGGAGTTCTTCCTGGTGGACCGGGACGGATTCCTCGCCCAAGAAGCGCCGGAGACCCTGGCCGAAGCCGACCGCGACGGCGCCGACCTGCAGTCCGAGTTGCTGCGCTGCCAGATCGAGGCCGCCACCGAGCCCCGCACGGACGCCGCCGGGCTGGTCGCCGACCTGCGCGAACTGCGCAACCGGCTGGCCGGCGCCGCGGCCGCGCGCAACGTACGGCTGCTGCCCACCAGCACCGCGGTGCGCACCGAACCCGACCGGCCGATCATCGCGCCGGACGCGCGGTACCGGCGCATGGCCCGGCACCTGGGCGGCCTGGTGTTCACCGGGCTGACCTGCGGCTGCCACGTGCACGTCGGCATCGAGGACCGGGCGACGGCGCTGCGGGTCAGCAACCACCTGCGCCCGTGGCTGCCCACCCTGCTCGCGCTGTCCGGCAACTCCCCCTTCGACGGCAGCGGGCTGACCGGCTACGCCAGCGCCCGAAACCTGCTCTGGGCCCGCTGGCCGACCGCGGGTCCGCCGCCCTACCTGGAGTCGGTCGACCACTACGAGTCGATCATGACGGCGATGCTGAACACCGAGGCGATGCTGGACCGCAAGATGGTCTACTGGGACATCCGCCCGTCCGAGCACCAGCCCACGCTGGAGGTCCGGGTGTGCGACACGGCCGGCACCGCCGAGGAGGCCGCGCTGTACGGCGTGCTGGTGCGCTGCCTGGTGGCAGCCGCCCTCGACGAGGACCGGCCCGCGCCCCGGCTGCCGCACGAGGTGCTGCGCGCCGGACTGTGGCGGGCCGCCCGGGACGGGCTGTCCGGCCGCTGCCCGGACCCGGTGACCGGCGAACTGCGCCCGGTGCCGGAGATCCTGCGGGACCTGCGCGACCGCAGTGCCTCCGGCCTGAAGGAGTCCGGTGAGCTGGACTTCGTCGACGAGTTGCTGGACTGGCTCGGCAAGCACGGCGGCGGCGCCGACCGGCAGCGCGCGGCCTTCGACCAGCGGCACCGGCTGACCGACGTGGTGGACATGGTGGCCGACCAGGCCCTGCGGCCGATTGGCTCCGGGTGACCGCTCGCACACAGCGTGCACAGGGCAAATGCCCGATCGGGCAGCAGTTTGGTTCGTCCGGGATGGAAAATCGCGGTCCACGTATTTGGTGCCTCCCCCCGTGCTCTCTTGGAGCAGTGGAACCAGCGTGGGAGGCGTGCAAATGTTGTGCACCGTCGAGCCAGAGGTGGACCTGGCCGAACTAGAAGCCAGCTGGATGGTCACGGATCCGGCGCCCGTGGTGCCGCGACCCCGGCGGGTCGACCGGACCAACCTCGATCTCGTAGTGGCCGCCGCGGTGGAGGGGGATCCGCTGGCCGCCGAGGACCTGCTGGCCTTCCTTCGGCCGATCGTGGTCCGGTACTGCCGCACGAAGCTCGGCCGGGTCCAGCGGGCCTTCGTCGCCGCCGACGACGTGGCGCAGGAGGTCTGCCTGGCGGTCTTCCGGGCGCTGCCGACCTATCGCCAGCTCGGCCGGCCGTTCCTGTCCTTCGTCTACGGCATCGCCGCGCACAAGGTGGCCGACGTGCACCGGGCCGCCGCCCGGGACCGCTCCCAGCCGACCCCGGAGACGCCGGACGTGATGACCGTCGACGCGGACCCGGAACAGATCGCGCTGCGCCGTGAGCTGATCGAGCGGACCGGGGTGCTGCTGCGCACCCTCACGCCGCGCCAGCGGGACATCCTGATCATGCGGATCGTGCTGGGCCTGTCCGCCCAGGAGACCGCCGACATGGTCGGCACCACCGCAGACGCCGTCCGGGTCGCCCAGCACCGCGCGCTCAACCGGCTGCGCCGCACCGTCCAGCGGCCGGTGCGGCAGGCCTGAGCGGGCTCAGTCTCCGGCGCCGGACTGCATGGTCTGCACCCGCAGCTGGGGAATGGGCGGGGTGCCGGCGCACCCGACTCCGTCCAACGCCACGAACATCGACGCGGTCTCGTGCGGCGGGTACACCCGCAGCCCGCGCACCGAGGTCGGCTGGCACTGCGCCGGATCGAAGTTCCGCACCTGAACGAACGCGACCGGCGCGTTCGCCGTGGCACCGGGGGCGAGTGAGATCGGGCCGCCCTTGGTGCCGTCCCGAACCGCCGCCGCGCCCACCTGGTGTCCGTCGTCACCGGCTACATAGGACACTCCCGGGAAGCCCTGGATGACACAGGTACGGCTGCCCGCATTGGTGAACTGCAGCGGCCGGTACACGGTGCCGGCCGCGCCCTCGCCCTGCCCGACCGACAGCCGTAGCTCGTTCGACCGGCACTCGCCGGAGTCGGCCGGCTCCGCGGGCGCGGGGGCCGCGGTCTGTCCCGGCTGCTGCGGTGGGGTCACCGGCGGAACTTCGGACGCCGTTGCCGGCGCGCTGCCGGACCCCGGTGCGCTCGGCGAGCTGGGGAATGACGGCACCCCCGGCTGGGCCGAACCTCCGGAATCCGATCCCGTGCACGCCGCACACAGGCTGACCAGCACACCCAACGCGCCGACGATGATCCTGTCTTGTTTCATGGCTCTCGCCTCCAGCCCCGACTTCTCCTGGACGCTGCATCAGGAGGACGGGCGACCCCTGACTCAGGTTGCTTGTCCACCCGAAGTACCCCCTATCGGTCAACAAACCACCACGATCGGGTTGACCTCCACCTAGGTCGAGCCGGCAGAGTGGCCCCGTGCCCGCCGAACTGGATCACGACACCGTCACCGCCTACCTGCGCCGGATCGGCGCCGCCGGTCCGGCCGGCCCCACCCTGGCGGTCCTGCGCGACCTGCACGCCCGCCACCTGCGGACCGTGCCGTTCGAGAACCTGAGCATCCACCTCGGCGAACCGATCACCCTGGATCCCGCCGCGCTGGCCGACAAGATCATCCGGCGGCGCCGGGGCGGGTTCTGCTACGAACTCAACGGTCTGTTCGGCATGCTCCTGGCCGCCCTCGGGTTCCGGGTGACCCGGCTGGCCGCGCGGACCATCGGCGCCGACGGCACCCTCGGCATCCCGTTCGACCACCTCGTGCTGCAGGTCGAACTGGACGAGCGGTGGCTGGTCGACGTGGGCTTCGGCCGGCACTCGACGCACCCCGTCGGCCGGGACCGGACCGGACCGCAGGACGACCCGGACGGCACCTTCCTGGTCCAGGACGCCGGTGCGGGCGAGGTGGACGTGCTGCGCGACGGCGAACCGCAGTACCGGCTGGAGCCGCGGCCGCGCGTCCTGGCCGACTTCCGGGCCGGCTGCTGGTGGCACCAGAGCTCGCCGGAGTCGCACTTCACCCACGGCCCCACCTGCTCGATGTACACCGCGGGCGGGCGGGTCACGATCAGCGGCGACCGGCTGATCCGGACCACCGGGGCGGACCGGACCGAGACCGTGCTGGCCGGCCCGGCGGAACTGCGCGCGGCCTACCGGTCGGAGTTCGGCTTCGAGTTGGACCGGGTGCCGGTGCTCGCCAACCGGGCCTGATCGTCGCGCAGCCCGGCCAGCCAGCCAGCGGCGGCGACGTAGTCGGCGTCGGTGTTGCCCGGCTCGGCGCTGGTCACGCCGCGGTCGGCACGCGGGTACGAGCCGAGGAAACGCAGGTCGCGGCAGCGCCGGTGCAGCGCGGCCAGCGCGTCGCCGACCCGCTGCTCGGCAAGGTGGCCGTCGAAGTCCAGGTAGAACCGGTACTCGCCGAACCGGCCCTTGAGCGGCCGGGACTCGATCCGGGACAGGTTGATCCCGCGCAGCGCCAACTCGGTGAGCATCTCGGCGAGCACGCCGGTCCGGTTGCGCTCGGCCACCGCGACCACCGAGGTACGGTCCGCCCCGGTCGGCGCCGGGGTCCGGCCGGGCCGGGCCAGCACGAAGAACCGGGTCACCGCGTCGCCCACGTCGGCGACGCCGGTGGCGAACTCCTCCAGCGGGTAGTGCACGGCGGCGACCGGCGCGGTCACCGCGGCGTCGAACTCACCCTTGGCGACCCCGACCGCGGCCGCCGCCGTCGAGGTGGCGGCCTGCGCCTCGGCGTCCGGCAGGTGCTCCTCGAGCCAGGTCTGCACCTGGGCCAGCGCGTGCGGGTGGCTCGCCACGGTGCGCACCTTCGCCGCCGGAGTGCCGGGCCGGACCAGCACCGAGAACCGGATCGGCAGCAGCACCTCGGCGACGGCCTCCAGCGGCGCGCCGACCGCCAGGCCGTCCATGGTCGTCCCGACCGCGCCCTCCACCGAGTTCTCCACCGGCACACAGGCCAGCTCCACCTCGCCGTCCCGCACCGCGCCAAGCGCCAGCGACACCGTCCGGGCCGGCACGAACTCGTAGGAGTCCAGCTCCGCACCGGCGAACGTGCGCGCGGCCTGCTCGGCGAACGTCCCCTGGGGCCCGAGAAAGGCAATAGGCAACACGGGGTAACCCTACGCATCCGATCGCCGCGACACGCCGGAGAGCCGGCCTGACCAGCCCGGCACACCGCCGGCCATAGGCTTTTGATCTCGGTCATCGTTCACCGAACGGTGGTTACGCCGGGTATCTAGTAAGTGCGATCCTGAAGTCGTGACCGCCGATCCGGAGGCTGACACGGCAACCGCAACCAACCCCCGACCCGCGCCGGCCCGGCCCGCACTCGTGCTCTGTGCGGTCAGTGAGCCCCTGGCCGAGGCGTGGGACACCGCCGCGGACGGGCGGCCCGAGGTGCGCGTGCACCGTGGCTCGGTGCTGGACGTGCCGGCCGAGGCACTGGTCAGCCCGGCGAACTCGTTCGGCTGGATGCGCGGCGGCGTCAACGCCGTGTACGCCCAGGCCTTCCCCGCCGTCGAGCAGTCCGTGCGCAGTGCGGTGCTGGCCTACCACGGCGGCGAGCTACCGGTCGGCGAGGCGCTGATCGTCCCGACCGGAGCGCCGGGCCCGGCGTGGCTGATCATGGCACCGACCATGCGCACCCCGGGCGAGCTGCTGCCGCCGGACACCGTGCACCCGTTCCTGGCCACCCGGGCCGTGCTGCGCCTGTGGCGGGACGGCACGCTCGAGGACGGCCGGCCGGTCCGCGCCGCCGTGCGCACCATCGCCCTGCCCGGCATGGGCACCGGCGTCGGCGGCGTGTCCCCCCAGAGCTGCGCCCGCCAGGTGATCGCCGCCTGGGACGAGATCATGGCTCGGGACTGAGCGCGAGCTCCAGGTCCAGCTCGTCCCGGATCGGGATGCCGTCCGCGCCGATCTCCGGGATCTGCGGCTTGTGCCGGCGGGCCCGCGCCACCGCGTCCGGGCGCAGCGCCGTCAGCCGGAACCCGTTGCGCTGGTAGAACCGCAGGGCCCGGGTGTTGTCGTTGGTGGTGGTCACCCGGATCCGCCGGGCGCCGAGCCCACCGGCCGCGCCGGTCAGCGTCGCCAGCAGGGCCGAGCCGGCGCCCGGCGCGAAGCTGTTGATGGTGACCAGGTCGATGGTGTCGCCGGTGTGCAGGTAGGTGATCAGGCCGGCCACGGCGCCGTCCCGCTCGGCGATCCAGCCGGGCAGCGCACTCGCGTCCACCAGCCCGCCCAGCGCGACCGCGTAGATCTGCACCGCGCCCCACGACTCGACCAGCAGGGGCTCGACGGTGGGTTTGTCGCCCGGCTCGATCGGCCGGATCGTGCACAGTGTCACAGCGCAAACCTCCCATGAACCCCTACGTTTGTCCGGTGGGTTCGTTACGGGTCCGCGAGCTGACGCCCTACGTCGAGCTCCGGCGCGAGCAGTGGCGCGAGCTGCGGCATGCCACACCGCTCACGCTCACCTTCGACGAGGTGATCGCGCTACGCGGGCTGGGTGATCCGGTGGACCTGGAGGAGGTCTCCGACGTCTACCTGCCGCTGTCCCGGCTGATCAGCCTTCAGGTGGCGGCCCGGCAGCGACTCTACGAGGCGACCACCGCGTTCCTCGGCGAGGACGAGACCGAGAAGGTGCCGTTCGTGATCGGCATCGCCGGCAGCGTCGCGGTCGGCAAGTCCACCACCGCCCGGCTGCTGCGCACCCTGCTGGCCCGCTGGCCCGACCACCCGCACGTCGACCTGGTCACCACCGACGGGTTCCTCTACCCCAAGGCCGAGCTGCTCCGCCGCGGCCTGATGAGCCGCAAGGGCTTCCCGGAAAGCTACGACCGGCGGGCGCTGCTGCGGTTCGTCAGCGAGGTCAAGTCCGGCGCCGAGGAGGTGCGCGCGCCGGTGTACTCGCACCTGGCCTACGACATCGTGCCGGACGAGGTGAAGGTGGTGCGCCGGCCGGACATCCTGATCGTGGAGGGGCTCAACGTGCTGCAGCCGGGCGCCCGGCTCGCCGTCTCCGACCTGTTCGACTTCTCGGTCTACGTCGACGCGCACACCGAGGACATCGCCCGCTGGTACGTGGAGCGGTTCCTGGCCCTGCGCGGCACCGCGTTCGCCGACCCCGCCTCGCACTTCCACCACTACGCCGGCCTGACCGACGCCGAAGCCGAGGCCGAGGCGGTCCGGCTGTGGAAGCGGACCAACGAGCCGAACCTGCTCAGCAACATCCTGCCCACCCGGCCCCGGGCCACGCTGGTGCTGCGCAAGGACGCCGACCACCGGATCAGCCGGGTCCGGCTGCGCAAGCTCTAGGCTGGAATCCGTGGCGATCCGGGTGCTCCTCGTGGACGATCACGAGATCGTCCGGCGCGGGCTGCGCGACCTGCTCAACGGGGAACCGGACATCGAGGTGGTGGCCGAGGCCGGCACCGCCGCGGAGGGGTTGACCCGGGCGTCGGCCGCGGCGCCGGACGTGGCGGTGGTGGACGTGCGGCTGCCCGACGGCAACGGCGTGGAGCTGTGCCGGTCGCTGCGGTCGCTCCAGCCTGCGCCGTACTGCCTGGTGCTGACCGCCTTCGACGACGAGCAGGCCCTGCTCGAGGCGATCATGGCCGGGGCGTCCGGGTACCTGCTCAAACAGGTGCGCGGCCAGGACGTGGTACATGCGATCCGGGAGGTGGCGGCCGGGCGTTCGCTGCTGGACCCGCTGACCACCGCGCATCTGCTGGACCGGATGCGCAAGGCCGCCGCGACCGACGAGCTGGGGGCGCTGACCGAGCGCGAGCGCGACGTGCTGGCGCTGCTCGGCGAGGGGCTGTCCAACCGGGAGATCGGCGAGCGGCTGTTCCTGGCCGAGAAGACCGTGAAGAACTACGTGACCTCGGTGCTGGCCAAGCTCGGGATGGAGCGGCGCACTCAGGCGGTGGCCTGGGTGGCCCGCCGGTCCGGTTCCTGAGGATGTGCGGTCACGCTGGCGGCGGCCCGGACGTGGCACCGGCCGAGCTGCCAACCGGCCGGCGAGAAACGCGGCGTCCGCGCAGCATCGGCCCGGCCAGCACGGCGGTGGCGAGCAGGCCGAGCAGCCCGGCTCCGGCGATCACCCAGCGAACCGGCAGCGGCCCGACCACCAGGCCGGCGACCAGGTACCCGATGACGACCGCGGCCCCGGTGACCGCGCCGTAGGCGGCATAGGCCTGGCCGTGCACGGCGTCCGGCACCCGCCGGGCGATCAGCAGGCCGGCCGCCACGTTCTCGGCGCCGTTGGCCATCCCGCCGAGGACGAACAGCGGAAATATCCAGCCCACCGCGGGAACCAGGCCGGTGGCGAACACGCCAAGGCTGGTCACCGCGAACATCACCAGCAGCACCGTGACGAGTCCGGCGTCGTCGAAGCCGCGGCGGGTGAGCAGCCAGGCGCCGGCCAGCATCGCACCGGTCCAGGTGGCGCCGAGCAGGCCGTAGACCGTCGCCGAACTGCCCAGCACGTCGCGCACCAGGAACACCTCGGCGACGTTGACCGCCGACACCGCCGTGAGCACCACGCCGACCAGCACGAACATGCTCCACAGCAGCATGTCCGCGCGCAGCCGAAACGCCGGCCGGTCCGCCGCGCCGGCCGTTGCCGGCCGGCCACGCCGGGTACGGATCAGCAGCCCGGCGGCCGCGAGGGCCAGGAAGCTGGCCGCGTCCACCAGCAGCGGAACCCGCAACCCGAACTGACCCGTCAGCACCCCGCCGAGCACCGGCGCCAGCAGCAGACCGATCGAGGTGGCGGTCTGGGCCAGTGCGCTGGCGCGAGGCAGGTCGGCGCGGGTGACCATCGCCGGCAGCAGGGCGGCCGCGACCGGGGCGGTCACCGCCAGGCCGCAGCCGAGCACGGCGACCAGGGCCACGATCACGGCGACGTTGCCGACCGAGGCGAGCGCCACGCAGACCGCGGCCTGGGCGAGGCCGGCCCCGATCAGCAGCAGCCGGCTGTCCACCCGGTCGGCCAGCCGGCCGGTCCACCGGGCCAGCAGCACGGGTGGCAGCGCCGCGGCGATCAGGACCCCGGCTACCGCGCCGCCGCCCGCCCCGCGCTCCTGCATGGCCAGCACCAGGGCGGTGGCGGCCAGGAAATCGCCACAGGTGGAGATCGCCCGGGCACCGACCGCCAGGTACACGTCCCGCCACGCCGAAGTGCCGGACATGCTGCTCCCCATTCAGGCGGCCAGGCGGACCTCCCACGTTATCGTGGTTCCCTTCCGCGCCGAGGACTTCACCTCGCATCGGCCGCCGACCTGAGCGGCCCGCTCCTCGAGATGGGCCAGGCCGCGCCGGGTCACGCCGGGCGGGATGCCGCAGCCGTCGTCGGACACCACCAGCCGCAGCCCGGCGGCGTCCCGGCGCAGCTGGACGGCGACGGTGTGCGCCCCCGAGTGCCGGACCACGTTGGACAGCGCCTCGCGCAGCGCCGCCCGGGCGTGGTCGGCCACCGCCGCCGGCACGTCCCGCAGGTCCCCCACCACCTCGAAGGACGGCACGAAGCCGAGCAGCTCACCGGCGGTGGCCACCTCCAACCGGGCGGACTCGGCGAGGTCGGCAGGCGGCGCCGGGGCCGGGTCCGGGTTGCGCAGCCGGCGCACCACCGCGCGCACGTCGGCGATCGTGGCGTCCAGCAGGTCCACCGCCTCGGCCAGCCGCACCGCGTCGGCCCGGGCCAGCCGGCGGGCCGGGCGCCTGGTCAGCAGGTCGAGTTGCATGCCGGCGGCGTAGAGCCGCTGCACGATCACGTCGTGCAGGTCGCGGGCGATCCGCTCGCGCTCCTCGTAGAGGCCGATCCGCTCCCGGGCCAGCGTGCCCTCGGAGAGCACCAGCACCAGACCGGCCTGCGTGGCGAACGCCGCCAGCATCTCCACCGTGGCCGGGGTGAACGGACCCGCGCCGCGCCGCCGGTATACGGTCAGCGCGCCCAGCCTGCGCTCGGCGGTGCCGAACGGCGCGGCCGCGAACGGGCCGTACCGGCGCAGCTCACGCGGCACGAACGGGGCCGTGCTCGGGTCGGTGACCACGTCGTCCACCACCACCGGGACGCCGCTGCGGGCCACCCGCGCGGCCGCCGACCTGGCCGAGAGCACCAGCCCGACCGGCTCGAAGCCGTCCGGCACGGTAGCCGCCGCCGGAGCGCCGTGCGCCGCCTCGACGGTCAGCGAGCCGTCCGCCGCCCGGGCCATCAGCAGGCCGAGGTCGGCCTCGGCCAGTTCGGCGGCCCGGCGCACCACGAGGCCCAGCACCGCGTCCGGGTCGTCACCGGACAGCGCCGCCGTGGCGATCTCGGTCGAGGCGCCGAGGGTGCGCGCGGCCAGGGAGGAGTCCATCGCGAGGTCCCAGGGTAGGCCGACGCCCGGCGTGCTGGGTACGGATCGCACGCCGGGCGGGAGTCCCGGTCCGGTAAGGCGGGTGGTTCCCGGCCGGGGGATCCACCCGCAACTGTCCCGGCCGGTCGCGCGCCCCGGCAGGTCTTCCGGTCCTGCCCGGCCAGGACCTTGGTCCCGATCTAGGGTCAGGCCATGCCGTCCGAGCTGGTCGCCGTCGGTACCACGTTCCTGCTGGTGTTCGTGGTCGAGCTGCCGGACAAGACCATGGTGGCCACCCTGATCCTGACCACCCGCTACCGGGGGCTGCCGGTGTTCGTCGGGGTCAGCGCCGCGTTCGCGGTGCAGTGCGTGATCGCGGTGGCGTTCGGCACGCTGCTGACCCTGCTGCCGGACCGGCTGGTGGCGGCCGTGGTCGCGGCGCTGTTCGGGCTGGGCGCGGTGCTGCTGCTGCGCGAGGGGTTCGGCCGGCAGGACGACGAGGCCGCCGACGCCACCGCGTCCGGGCCGGCGCGGGTGTCGTTCCTGCGGGCCGCGCTGACCTCGTTCGGGGTGCTGTTCGCCGCGGAGTGGGGGGACGCCTCGCAGTTCGCCATCGCCGGGCTGACCGCCCGGTTCTCCGCGCCGGTCGCGGTCGGCCTGGGCGGCTGGCTGGCGCTGACCACCGTGGCCGGCATCGCGGTGCTGCTCGGCGGCAAGATCCGGGGCCGGCTGCGGCCCCGGCTCATCCAGCGGGTGGCCGGGTTCGTCTTCGCCGGTTTCGCCCTGCTCGCGCTATGGCAAGTCTTTAACGCGTGAGTAGGTTGGGGTCATGGACGCGCTTCCGGGACCCCGCGGCCGGGCCGCGCTGGCCATGCTCCCACGGCTGCGCCGCGACCCGCTCGAGCTGATCAGCACGCTGTTCCGCGACTACGGGGACCGGGTCACCGTCCCCTCGGTGGGCGGGCACCTGGTGTTCCTCTTGTCCAACCCGGACGACGTGGCGCACGTGCTGGTGGCCAACCAGGCGAACTACGTGAAGGCGCCGACCTACCGGCCGCTCAAGGAGTTGCTCGGCGACGGCCTGCTGACCAACGAGGGCGAGAGCTGGGCCCGGCAGCGCCGGCTGGTCCAGCCGATGTTCGCCCGGCGACACGTGCTGGGGTTCGCGCCGGCCATGTCCGGCGCCGCGACCCGCCTGCTGGACGGCTGGGCGGCGCTGCCCGACGGCACGGTCGTCGACGCGGCCGCGGAGATGAGCGAGCTCACCCTGGACGTGGTGGGTCGCACCCTGTTCGGCGCCGACCTGACCGGTGAGGCGGACGGGATGGGTCCGGCCCTCACCACGGTGCTGGCCGCCTACATGAAGGTGGTGCGCAGCCCGTTGTTCTGGCTGGTGCCGAACTTCGAGAAGTGGCGCACCCCCAACCGGCGCCGCTCCGAGCGGGCCGAGGCGCACCTGCGCGCGGTCGTCGACCGGATCATCGCCGCCCGGCGCGCCCAACCCGGACCGGACCGGCCGGACATGCTGGACATGCTGCTGGCCGCCGACATGACCGAGGATCAGGTCCGCGACGAGCTGATGACCTTCATGCTGGCCGGGCACGAGACCACCGCCAACGCGCTGGCCTGGACCCTCTACCTGCTCTCCACCCACCCGCAGGCCCGGGACCGGCTGGCGGCCGAGGTGGACGACGTGCTGGCCGGGCGGGCGCCGGTCGCCGAGGACGCCGACAAGCTGGAGTGGACGGCGGCCGTGGTGTCCGAGTCGATGCGGCTCTTCCCGCCGGCGTGGATCATCGAACGGCAGCCGACCGCCGACGACACCGTGGCCGGAATGCGCATCCCGGCCGGCAGCATCGTGATCACCTCGCCGTATCTGGTGCACCGTAACCCCGCGCACTGGCCCAACCCGGAGGGCTTCGACCCGGCCCGGTTCCTGCCCGACGCGGCGGCCGGCCGGCACCGCTACGCCTTCCTGCCGTTCGGCGGCGGCCGGCGGCAGTGTGTCGGCGGCGGGTTCGCCATGCTGGAGGCGACCCTGCTGCTCGCCGCCATCACCCAGCGGTTCCGGCTCGACCTGGTCCCGGGCGCCCGCCCGGTCCCCCAGCCGACCGTGACCCTGCGCCCCGGCGGCGGCATCCCGATGGCGCTCTACCGGCGTTGACTCAGCGCAGCGCAGCCGCGACCGCCGCCGCCGCGTCGACCACCCGGGGACCGACCACGTTCGGGTCCAGCGGTTCCATGGTCACCACGCCGACGCTGGCCCGCAGGCCGGTGACCCCGCGCACCGGGGCGGCGATGCCGTGTGCCCCGCTCTGCAGCTCACCGCTGCTGCCGATCCAGCCCGCATCGCCCTGGCGCAGCCCGATCGCCCGACCGGCCGCGCCCCGGCGCAGCGAGTGCCGGCTGCCCACCCGGTAGGCCACGTGATAGGTGGTCCAGGACGGCTCCACCACCGCGACCGCCTGCGCCTCGTCGCCGTCGGCGACGGTCAGGTGGGCCGTGGCGCCGACCGACTCCGCCAGCTCGCGCAGCGCGGGCAACGCCGCGTACCGCAACTGTGGCGCGACCTTCGCGGCCAGCCGGAGCAGCCCGAGGCCCAGCCGGACCTTGGAGCCCTCCCGGCGGACCAGGCCGCGCTCCTGCAGCGGCACCAGCAGCCGGTACACCGCGGCCCGGCTGGCGCCGATCCGCGCGGCCAGGTCGCTGATCGTCGGGGCGTCGGAGTCGGAGTCGGCCACCGCCTGCAACAGCGCCAGGCCGCGGTCCAGCGTGAGCGAGCTCTCCTTGGCGGCCGGTCTGGGCGCCCCGGACGACGCCGGGGGCAGGGACCGGACCGGCCGGACCACGTCAGGGCTCCTGAACCGGGACGACCGTGCCGGCGACCTCGGCGAGCCCGACCAGCGACCCGTCCGGACCGGGGGCGGTCGCGGTGATCGACACCGTGTCGCCGTCCTCCAGGAAGGTCCGTTGCACGCCGCCGGCCAACGTGACCGGCTCCCGGCCGGCCCAGCTCAGCTCCAGGAAACAACCGCGCTGTTCCTTCTCCGGACCGGACACGGTGCCGGAGGCGAACAGGTCGCCGGGCCGCACCGTCGCCCCGTTGACGGTCATGTGCGCGAGTTGCTGGGCGCACGAGTAGGACATGTCGGCGAACCGGGGCCGGGACACCACGGTGCCGTTCCACTCGATGGCCAGGCTGAGGTCCAGCCCCCAGGGTTTGTCCTCGACCAGGTAGTCCAGCCGCGGGTGGTCCGGCTCCACCACCGGGATACGGGCCGAGGCGAACGCGTCCAGCGGGGTGATCCAGGCCGCGATCGAGGTGGCGAACGACTTGCCGAGGAACGGACCGAGCGGCTGGTACTCCCAGCCCTGGATGTCCCGGGCGGACCAGTCGTTGACCAGGGCCACCCCGAAGATGTGCTCGGCGGCGGCGCCGACCGGCACCCGCCGGGCCGGCGGACCGCCGCACACGAAGCCCACCTCGGCCTCGACGTCCAGCCGCTCGGTGGGGCCGAACTGCGGCCCGTCCGGGCCGCGCCGCTGGCCGTCCGGCCGGACGATGTCGGTGCCGGACACGACGACGGTGCCGGACCGGCCGTGGTAGCCCACCGGCAGGTGGGTCCAGTTCGGCAGCAGCGGGTCGGCGCCGGGCCGCATCATCCGGCCGACGTTCTCCGCGTGGTGCCGGGAGCTGTAGAAGTCCACGTAGTCGCCGACCGTGAAGGCCAGCACCGGCCGCAGGCCGGCCAGCGGGAGCAGGGTCGCCCCGCGCGGCGCGACGCTGACCGTCACCAGGTCCTGCAGCCGGTCCCGCAGCGCCGTCCACACCGCCTGCCCGGCGGCCAGCAGCGGGTCGAGCGAGCCGGCCCAGAGCACCGGGGCGAGCTCGTCGCCCAGGGCGCTCTCCACCGAGCGCAGCGGCAGGGCGTGGTCGCCGACGCGGACGGCGACCATCGGTCCCTCACCGCCGTCCACCACCCCGTAGGGCAGCGTCTGCGGACCGAACGGCCGGTCGGCGGCGAACTCGGGATCATCGATCCAGGTCATCGCGCCCCCTCGCAAGCTCGCTCATCGTCATAGCAGTCCCAACTGCGCCAGGTCGTCCACCGGCTCGGTGAGCGAGCAGGAGCCGTAGGAGGCGAACACGCTGCGGGCGGCGTGTTGGGCCTGGTCGGACAGGGCCGCGGCCTCCTCGGACAGGGCCGCGCCGTCGGTCATGGCGAGCGCCTCGTGCACGTCGCCGCCGGACTGCATCCGGGCGGTGGCGACCAGGAGGTTGAGGAAGCCGTGGTGGATGAAGCCGGTCTGCGGGTCGGCCCCGCGCACGGCGTGGTGCAGGCCGGCGGTGGCCTTGAACGACGCGCCGCCGTCGTTGATCACCGTGAGGAAGTCGGACACCTCCTCGATGCTGGGGAAGTTCTGCACCGACAGCCCGCCGCAGCGCAGCTTCGGCCAGCTGCCGTGCTCGACGACGCGCTGGATGCCGGCCAGCCACTCGGGGCCGCCGCGGCGCGGCTCGATCACCCGGACGACGTCCTCGGGCACGAACTCCGACACCCGCTCCAGCCACACGTCGTCGACGTCGGACGGGGCCGGCATCTCGACCATGCGCAGCGCCAGGAGTTCGACTCGGGACTCCACGATGGACAGTGCCTTGGGCACCCCGCCGAGGCCGGTGTCGATCACCAGGGACAGGGCCACCGGCTTGACCGGCTTGACCTTGATCAGCTCGGTGATCAGCTCCGGCAGCCGGGACGCCGGGCACAGGAACAGCCCGAGGATCCCGGCGTGCCGGCCGGTTCGGCCCTCCAGGTGCAACCGCACGGCATCCGGCATGCTGGCACTGCCCGGTGGGAACAGCGCGGCGTCGTCGACGAGCCGCGCGAGCAGGGGCGGAATGCCGCGGTGACGGGGTGCAGGGAGCGGGGCGGCGCTTGACACGGCTGACACGCTAGTGCTGTATCGCCAACTGAACAAAGGTGTCCGTTATTCGGACGCCTGGAGGAGCAATGCCGTACTACCGACGGGTCGGTCAAATCCCCCGAAAGAGGCATACTCAGTTCCGCTCACCGGCCGGCAGCCTCTACGCCGAAGAGCTGATGGGCGTGGAGGGCTTCTCGTCCGACTCGGCCCTGCTCTACCACCGCCACCTGCCGACGGCGATCGTGGACGCCCAGGCCGTGCCGGACTTCCGGGGTTCGCTGACCGCCAACCATCCGCTCAAGCCACGGCACTTCCGCAGCCAGGAGCTGAAGTGGGAGTCGCCGGCCGATGTCGACGCGGTGACCGGCCGGCGCACGCTGTTCGGCAACTCCGACGTGACCATCGCCTTCGCCGCGGCCACCACGCCCAGCCCGCTGTACCGCAACGCGGCCGGCGACGAGCTGCTCTACGTGCAGGCCGGCTCCGGTGTGGTGGAGACGATCTACGGCGCGCTCGAGGTGGGCGCCGGTGACTACCTGGTCATCCCGACCTCGGCCACCTATCGGGTGCTGCCCAGCGGCGAGCTGCGGCTGCTGATCCTGGAGGCGACCGGGCACATCGGGCCGCCGCGCCGCTACCTGTCCACCAAGGGCCAGTTCCTGGAGCACGCGCCGTACTGCGAGCGCGACCTGCGCGGCCCGACCGAGCCGATGCTGGCCGAGGGCACCGACGTGGACGTGCTGGTCCGGCACCGGGCCGGGCTGACCCGGTACACCTACGCGAACCACCCGTTCGACGTGGTCGGCTGGGACGGCTGCCTGTACCCGTGGGTGTTCAACATCCGCGACTTCGAGCCGATCACCGGGCGGGTGCACCAGCCGCCGCCGGTGCACCAGACCTTCGAGGGCCCGAACTTCGTGGTGTGCTCGTTCTGCCCGCGCAAGGTGGACTACCACCCGGATGCCATTCCGGTGCCCTACAACCACGCCAACGTGGACTCCGACGAGCTGATGTTCTACGTCGGCGGGAACTACGAGGCGCGCAAGGGTTCGGGGATCGGCATCGGCTCGCTGTCGCTGCACCCGGCCGGGTTCACCCACGGCCCGCAGCCGGGCGCGGCCGAGGCGTCCATCGGCGCGGACTACTTCGACGAGACCGCGGTGATGGTGGACACCTTCCGCCCGCTCGACCTCGGTGAGGCCGCCGACGCCTGCGAGGACCCGCGCTACGCCTGGACCTGGGCGCAACGCGGGCCCGATTAGCCCGCCTCTCCGGAGGACCGGCGGCGTCTCAACGGCTTTTGCGGCGGTAGGCCCGCACCGCCAGTGGTACGAAGATCACCAGCAGCACGACGGACCACAGCAGGGTGGCCGGGATCGGGTGGGCCAGTGGCCAGGCCAGGTCGGTGCCGGCCGGCCGGGGGTTGCCGAACAGCTGCCGGCAGGCGGCCACGAGGGCGCTGACCGGGTTCCATTCGGACAGGGTGCGCAGCCACGCCGGCATGCCCTCGGTGGGCACGAACGTGTTGGACACCATGGTGACCGGGAAGACCAGCGGCATGATCCGGTCGGCGGTCTCCTCGTCGCGCACCACGAGGCCGAGGAACACGCCGGCCCAGGACAGCGCGTAGCGCATGAGCGTGAGCAGCCCGAACGCGGCGAGGGTGGCGGCCACGCCGTTGTGCGGCCGCCAGCCGACGATCAGCCCGCAGACCACCATGGTGAACGTGCTGAACAGCCCGATCAGGATGTCGGCTCCGGTCCAGCCGAGGGGCACGGCGGACCGGGCCACCGGCATCGCCTTGAACCGGTCCAGCACGCCGCGCCCGGCGTCGGTGGCCACCACCATCGTGGTCGCCATCACCCCGGTGACCGTGACCATCACGAACAGCCCGGGCATCAGGTACTCCCGGTAGTTGCCGCCGCCCGGGACCGCGATGGCGCTGCCGAACACGTAGCCGAACATCAGCACCAGCAGGGCCGGGAAGATCAGGCTGCCGACCAGCTGGCCGGGGGCGCGGCGCAGATGGCCGACCTCGCGGCCGACCAGGGTCAACCCGTCGGCGAAGGCCCACCTCAGCCGGGTCGTCATCGGACCGCCTCCAGCCGCTGCCCGGCGGGCCGCTCGGTCAGCCGCAGGAACACCTCGTCCAGGGTGGGCCGGCGGACGGCCACGTCGGCGACCGCGATCCCGGCGTCGTCCAGGCCGCGCACCACGCCGGCCAGGCTGACCGAGCCGCGTGCGATGGGCACGCTGATCCGGTCCGGGGGGCTGGTCGTGGGCTCGGATCCGGTGACGCCGGCCAGCAGGTGTCCGGCCGGCCGCAGCGCCGCCGGGTCGGCCAGCACCACGTCGAGCCGGTCGCCGATGGTGGCCTTGAGCTCGTCGGGGGTGCCGGACGCGATGGCCCGGCCGTGGTCCACCACGACGATCTGGTCGGCCAGCTGGTCGGCCTCGTCCAGGTACTGGGTGGTGAGCAGCACGGTGGTGCCGTCGGCGACCAGCTCGCGCATGCAGTCCCAGATCTCGTTGCGGCTGCGCGGGTCGAGGCCGGTGGTCGGCTCGTCCAGGAACAGCACGGCCGGGGCGACGATCAGGCTGGCGATCACGTCCAGCCGGCGGCGCATCCCGCCCGAGTAGGTGGCCACGACCCGGTCGGCGGCTTCGGTGAGCGCGAAGCGCTCCAGCAGTTCGTCGGCCCGGCTGCGGGCCGCGGCGCGGGGCAGGTGGCAGAGCCGGCCGAACATGCGCAGGTTGTCCCGGCCGGTGAGCTTCTCGTCCACGGCGGCGTGCTGGCCGGCCAGGCCGATCCGGCGGCGGACCGCGTCGGCCTCGCGCACCACGTCGTGGCCGGCGACGGTGGCCCGGCCGGCGTCCGGCTGGGCGAGGGTGGCGAGCACCCGGACCGCGGTGGTCTTTCCGGCGCCGTTGGGGCCGAGCAGGCCGCACACGCTGCCGGCCCGGATGGCCAGGTCCAGGCCGCGCAGCGCGTGGGTCCTGCCGTAGTGCTTGTGCAGGTCTTCGACCAGGACGATCGGGTCGTCCATGGAGATCTCCCTCCTCTGGGTACATCGTACGCAGAGAGGCTAGTTAACTGGGTACGATGTACGCAAGTAGGATTTCCCGGGGAGGTGAGCGGCGTGGACGTGCCCGGCAGCATCTGGATGCGGCCCGAGCGACCCGGCCGGGGGCCGAGCCCGACCTACAGCCGGGAACAGATCACCGCCGCGGCCATCAAGATCGCCGACGAGGCCGGGATCGCGGCGGTGTCGATGCGCCGGGTCGCCCAGGACCTGGGCACCGGGGCCATGTCGCTGTACCGCTACGTCGGCTCCAAGGACGACCTGATCGCGCTGATGCTCGACCACGTCGAGGGTGAGGACCCGCTGCCGGAGGTGCCGGCCGAGGACTGGCGGACCGAGTTGACCCGGCTGGCCGAACGCGGCCGGGCGATCATGCTGCGGCATCCGTGGTCCGCCATGTTGATCATCGGACGACCCAACTTCGGGCCCAACACCCTGCACACCATGGAGTACGCGCTGACCTGCCTGGACGGCCTCGGGCTGAGCATCGACGAGATGCTCAACGCGGTGTTCAGCCTGGTAGGTCACGTCCGGATGTTCGTGCAGAGCGAGGTGGCCGAGGCCGAGGAGACCCGGCGCACCGGGCTGACCGAGGACCAGTGGCGGATCACCCAGCACGCCTACGTCAAGCAGATCGTCGAGGGCGGGCGGTACCCGCTGTTCGCCCGGGTGATCACCGAGGCCACCACCCCGCACCTGGACATGGACCAGCGGTTTCGCGACGGCCTGGAGCACCTGCTGGACGGAATCACAGCGCAGATACACCGGAAAGAATCACTTCGCAACTCGAACGGGTGAATTGGCCGCTAACCTGGCGCGGTGCGTGGCTCATTACCTCGGTTGTTCACCCTGCTGCTGGTCGCAGTGGTGTCGGCCGGATGCGCCGCGCAACCAACCACCGGCTTCGAGCCGGTCGCCCTGCCGCGCGCTGCGGCGCCCAGCGCACCGGCCGCCCGCAACCCCGGCGAGGTGGTGCTGGCGATCGCCGGCGACGTGCATTTCGCCGAGCGGACCACCAGCCTGCTGAACCACCCGGAGACCGCGTTCGGCCCGGTGTCCGAGGTGTTCCGGGCCGCCGACATCGCCGTGGTGAACCTGGAGACCGCGGTCACCACCCGGGGCACCGCCGAGCCGAAGAAGTACCTGTTCCGCGCGCCGCCGGCCGCCTACGACGCCGTCAAGGCGGCCGGCGTCGACCTGGTCTCCCAGGGCAACAACCACGCGCTGGACTACGGCCGGGTGGGTCTGGCCGACAGCCTGGCCGCGGCCCGCGCGGCGGGTGTGCCGGTGATCGGCGCCGGACCGGACGCGGACGCCGCGTTCGCGCCCTGGATCACCGAGGCCGGCGGCACCAGGATCGCGTTCCTGGCCATCTCGCAGGTGCACGAGTTGGAGGCGAGTTGGCAGGCGACCGACACGCGTGCCGGCGTCGCACACGCCCGGGACCGGGACCGGGCGGTGGCCGCGGTGCGCAACGCCCGCAAGCAGGCCGACGTCGTCGTGGTGATCATGCACTGGGGCAAGGAGGGCAGCGACTGCCCGACGGCGGAGATGCGCTCGCTGGCCGGCGCGCTGGCCGGGGCCGGCGCCGACCTGATCACCGGCACGCACGCCCACCTGCTGCTCGGCGACGGCTGGCTGGGCCGCACCTACGTGGCCTACGGGCTGGGCAACTTCCTGTGGTGGTGGAACGACGCCTACTCCAACGACACCGGCGTCCTTCGGGTCACTCTGCGCGATTCCAAGATCGCCAAGACCGAACTCGTTCCGGCCTACATCTCCCGGGAGACCGGCCAGCCGATTCCGGTTGCCGGAGCCGAGGCCGAGCGGATCACCGCGAAGTTCGCCGGGTTGCGAGCCTGCACCGGCCTGGCCGACGCCCCATCGTGATTCGGCGAACCGGCCAACTTAGGCTACCCTAAGCAAATGACCCCGTCGACTCCGCGCCCGGGCGAGCGTGCCCGGACCGTCGCCGCGCTCGGGCCGGCCACGGTGCTGCGCGCGGCCGAGCGGGCCGCGCCGCTGCTGCACCACGTGCATCCGGACGGCGCGGTGAGCCTGCTGTTCCCGGCCGATCATGCCCTGGCCGCCGCCGCGCGCACGGAGCCGGCGGTGATCGTGGAGATCGTGGACCTGGCGCCGGTGCCGCTGCGCGAGCCGGTGCGCGGGCTGCTCTGGATCACCGGTCGGCTGCGCGAGCTGACCGGGGCCAGGGCCCGCGCCGCCGCCGTCCGGGTGGCCGAGGCTCGCCCGGACCCCCGGCTGCTCGACCTCGGGCACGGCGCGGTGCTGCTCCGGCTGGAGCCCGTTTCGCTGGTGCTGGCCGACGCCGAGGGGTCCAACCCGGTGCCGCTGGCGGAGTTCGGCGCGGCGACACCGGACCCGTTCTGCGCCCAGGAGGCGGGCTGGCTGCGGCACCTTGA
>NZ_DASTBH010000452.1:0-3748 GCF_035712165.1 Actinophytocola sp.
CCAACGGCTGGCCGGCCATCAGCGCGGCCTCGGTGCCGACGTGCACCAGCCGCCGCACGCCCGCGCTGCGGGCGGCGGCCAGCACGTTGCGGGTGCCGTCCACGTTGCCGGCGGTGAAGTCCGCCCAGGTGCCGCCCGGACCGGTCCACGCCGCCGCGTGGAAGGCCAGTTCGGCGCCGGCGCACGCGGCGGCCAGCGAGTCCACATCGGACAGGTCGCCGCGCACCGGTTGCGCGCCCAGCCCGGTCACCCGGGCCGCCGAGGCGTCGCCGCGGGCCAGCGCCCGCACCGTGTGCCCGTCGGCGACCAGCCTGCGGACCAGCGCCCCGCCGACGAACCCGGATCCTCCGGTGACGAAAGCCGTTGTCATGTCGCCAACATATCGATCGCGATCACCGGCCACGGTGCGCGACCATTCGACCCATGGGTTTTCTTGAGGCGAACGGGCTCGGCTACCGGCTCGACGACGGCCGGCAGCTGTTCCGGGACGTCTCGTTCCGGGTGAGCACCGGCCAGGTCGTGGCGCTGGTCGGTGCGAACGGCGCCGGGAAGACGACCCTGCTGCGGCTGCTGGCCGGCGAGCTGACCCCGGTCGAGGGCGGCGTCTCCGTCCAGGGCGGCCTGGGCGTGATGCCGCAGTTCATCGGCTCGTTGCGGGACCAGACCACGGTGCGGGACCTGCTGCTCGCGGTGTCCCCGCCGGCGCTGCGGGCCGCGGCCGCCGAGCTGGACGCCGTCGAGCTGGCCCTGATGGAGACCGACGACGAGCAGACCCAGCTCCGCTACGCGCACGCGCTGCAGGAGTGGGGCGAGGCCGGCGGCTACACCGTCGAGGTGCTCTGGGACACCGTCACCGTGGCCGCGCTCGGCGTGCCGTTCGACAAGGCCCGGTTCCGCGAGGTCGGCACCCTGTCCGGCGGCGAACAGAAGCGGCTGGTGCTGGAGGCCCTGCTGCGCGGCCAGGAGCGGGTCCTGCTGCTCGACGAGCCGGACAACTACCTGGACGTGCCCGGCAAACGCTGGCTCGAACAGCGGCTCGCCGACTGCGGCAAGGCCGTGCTGCTGGTCAGCCACGACCGCGAGCTGCTGGCCAGCGCCGCCACCCACGTGGTGACCGTCGAGGGCGGCACCGCCTGGACGCACGGCGGCGGGTTCGCCACCTGGCACGACGCGCGGCTGGCCCGCTGGGACCGGATGGCCGAGCTGCGGCTGCGCTGGGACGAGGAGCACGACAAGCTGGTCGAACTGGTCCGCTGGCTGGGCCAGATCGCCAAGTACAACGACGGCATGGCGCCCCGGTACAAGGCGGCGCAGACCCGGCTGCGCAAGTTCGAGGAGCCCGGACCGCCGCCGCTGCCGCCCCGCGAGCAGCGGGTCAAGCCGCGGCTGCGCGGCGGGCGGACCGGCGTGCGCGCGATCACCTGCACCGGGTTGGAGCTGACCGGCCTGATGCGCCCGTTCGACGTCGAGGTGTTCTTCGGCGACCGGGTGGCCGTGCTGGGCTCCAACGGTTCCGGCAAGAGCCACTTCCTGCGGCTGCTCGGCGGGGACACCGATGTGGCGCACACCGGCGTCTGCCGGCTCGGCGCCCGCGTCGTGCCGGGTCTGTTCGCCCAGACCCACCGGCATCCGGAGTGGGTGGGCCGCACCCTGCTGGACATCCTCTGGCACGGCGAGGACGGCCGGTCCGGCATGGACCAGGGCACCGCGTCGGCCGTGCTGTCCCGCTACGGCCTGGCCGGCTGCCGCGAGCAGCGGTTCGAGACGCTCTCCGGCGGGCAGCAGGCGCGGTTCCAGATCCTGCTGCTCGAACTGTCCGGCGCCACCCTGCTGCTGCTCGACGAGCCGACCGACAACCTGGACCTGACCTCGGCGGAGGCGTTGCAGGACGCGCTGGAGGCGTTCGAGGGCACCGTGGTCGCCGTGACCCACGACCGCTGGTTCGCCCGCTCGTTCGACCGCTACCTGGTGTTCCGCTCCGACGGGGCGGTCGCCGAGGTGTCCGAGCCGGTCTGGGACGAGGCCAGGGTGGCCCGGCCCCGGGAGTGGGCGAAGAAGTAGCACAGCGCCCCGGCCGGCACGAACATCACCACGCCGTACACCGCCGCCGGAATCGCCATCTGCGAGTTGTTCAGCAGCGCCGGGCTGAGCGCGATCGTGATCGCCAGCGTGGCGTTGTGGATGCCGATCTCGAACGAGGCGGCGATCGACTGCGGGTGGCTCACCCGCAGCAGCCGGGGCACGGTGTAGCCGATGGCCAGGGACAGCACGCAGAGCAGCAGCGTCGCCAGGCCGACGTCCTCGACGAAGCCGAGGATGTTGGCGCGTTCCTGGAAGATCGCCACGGCGATCACGGCCACCAGGACCACGATCGAGGCGATCTTCACCGGCCGCTGCATCCGCTCGGCGAAGGCGGTGAACCGGTGCCGCACGAACATCCCGATCGCCACCGGCACCAGCACGATGGCCACCACCTGGAGCATCTTGCCGGCCTGCAGCCCGAGGGTGGCGCTGTCGCCGAGGAACCCGGCCACCGCCAGGTTGACCACGATCGGCAGGGTGACCACGGCCAGCACCGAGTTGATCGCGGTCAGCGTGATGTTCAGGGCGACGTCGCCACGGGCCAGGTGGCTGAAGATGTTCGCGGTCGTCCCGCCCGGCGAGGCGGCCAGCAGCATCATCCCCACCGCCAGCACCGGTTCGAGGTCGAACAGCAGCACCAGGCCCAGGCACAGGGCCGGCAGCAGCAGGATCTGGCAGGCCAGTGCGACGGCCGCGGCGCGCGGGTGCCGGGCGACCCGGGCGAAGTCCGCCACGGTCAGGGAGAGGCCAAGGCCGAGCATGATCACGGCAACCGTGATCGGCAGGAAGACGGTGGTCACCGTTGACGACGTCATGAGCGAGCACGGTCGCAACAACCGGACAAAAAGGCAATAGCTCACGTCCAGGTTCGCGTGGGCGATCCTTGAGCGTATGGGAGCTGCTCCGATCGGACGCTCCGTAAACTTGTGGTGAGGTTGGCCGTCGACGAGCCGGAGGTAGCACGTGGTGAGCTCGGATGAGCGCCGCTTCCAGGTGTTGCGCGCGATCGTCGCCGACTACGTGTCCAGCAACGAGCCGGTCGCGTCCAAGGCCATCGTCGACCGGCACAACCTGGGCGTTTCCAGTGCCACCGTGCGCAACGACATGGCGGCGCTGGAGGAGGAGGGCTACATCACGCAGCCGCACACCAGCGCCGGCCGGATCCCCACCGACAAGGGCTACCGGCTGTTCGTCGACCGGCTCTCCGACGTCAAGCCGCTCTCCTCGGCCGAGCGGCGCGCCATCCAGTCGTTCCTCGGCGGCGCGCTCGACCTCGACGACGTGCTGCGCCGCAGCGTGCGGCTGCTGGCCCAGCTCACCCGCCAGGTCGCCGTCGTGCAGTACCCGACGCTCACCCGGTCCACCGTCCGGCACCTCGAGCTGGTCCAGCTCACCCCGGCCCGGGTGATGCTGGTGCTGATCACCGACACCGGCCGGGTGGACCAGCGGATGATCGACCTGGGTGACGTGCTCGGCGAGGAGACCGTCGGCCGGCTGCGCACCATGCTCAACGCCACGCTGACCGGGCACCCGCTCACCGACGCCGCGGCCAAGGTCGGCGAGCTGCTCGAGGAGGCCCCGCAGGACCTGCGCGACGTCATGACCAGGATGTCGACGGTGCTGATCGAGTCGTTGGTCGAGCACCCGGAGGAACGCCTGGTGCTGG
>NZ_DASTBH010000453.1:0-6402 GCF_035712165.1 Actinophytocola sp.
CGGCAGCAGGCAGTACGCCGCGCCGAGCAGCAGCACGACCGCGGGCACCGGGGCGGAGCGCGCCAGCCGGCCGGGCGGGCGAACCGGCGCCGCGCGCACGGATCTGGTCAGCGTGGCCGTCACGCCCGCTCCCCCGCGAACGCGCGGCCCGCGACCAGGCGCAGAAACAGCAGCGAACAGACCAGCGTGACCGCCGCGATGACCACCGACGACGCCGCCGCCGAGTAGATGTCGCCGCGCACGAACGCGTCGTTGTAGATCTTCATCAGCGGCGTCCAGGTCGACGGCAGCGCGTTGCTCAGCGGCGCGAGCGTGGTCGGCTCGGTGTAGACCTGGAGCGTGGCGATCACCGTGAACACGGTCGCCATGATCAGTGCGGGCAGCACCAGCGGAATCTTGATCCGCAGCGCGAGTTGCCGCTCGGTGCAGCCGTCCAGCCGGGCCGACTCGTAGACCTCGGCCGGGATGGCCCGCAGCGCGGTGAGGATCACGACCATGTTGAAGCCGACCCCGCCCCACAGGCCGATGTTGAGCACCGCGAACAGCAGCAGCCCGGGACCGAGCAGGCCGTCCGGCACCGGCAGCGGGGTCAGTGCCGGCAGGTACAGAAAACCCCACAGCACGCTGGCGACCACGCCCGGCACCGCGTAGGGCAGGAAGATCGACAGCCGGCTGAACCGGCCGAAGGCGACCCGTGGCCGGTCGAGCAGCAGGGCGAACAGCAGCGCGAGGCCGAGCATGCTGGGCACCAGGATCGCGCCGTAGCCGAGCACCCGCAGCGCTCCGCGCCAGAACTCCGGGTGGGACAGCGCTTCCCGGTAGGTGGCCAGGCCCGCGAACACCTCGGTGCGGGCCCCCCGGCCGAGACCGAGGCCGCTGATCTTCGTCCGGTGCAGGCTCAGGTAGAGGGTGTATCCGATCGGCAGCAGCACGAACAGGGTGAACAGCACCACCGCCGGAGCCAGGAACGCGTACGGAACGGCGCGCCGGTAGCTCCTCACCCCGACACCTTGAACCCGTTCTTGCGCATGTCGTCCACAGTGGACCGGTGCATGGTCTCGACCGCGCCGGCGAACGGCGTCCGGTCGGTGATCGCCTTGCCGAAGGCGTCCTTGTACGTCTGGTAGGTGACGTTGACGTTGGGTCCCCAGGTCCATCCGACCGCGCCTTCGGCGATCTGCTTGGCCTGGACGTAGAAGTCGGTCTGGTCGGGCATGAACGCGGGCGGTTTGGCCAGTGCCGGACCGGACTGCGCGTCGCGCGCCGCCGGGTAGAGCGCGCCCGCGGTGACCAGGGCCTCGGTGGCCACCGGATCGGTGTTCAGCCAGACCGCGAACCGCGCGGCGGCCTCGGTGTTGTGCGAGTTGGCCGAGACCGCCGTGGACGAGCCGCCCCAGTTGCCGGTCTTGTTCTCCCCCGCCGACCACTGCGGCATCGGCACCATCGCCCACTTTCCCTTGGTGGGCGCGGCAACGCTTTCCAGCACGCCCGGCGCCCACACCGCGCTCGGCCAGGCCAGCAGCGTGCCGTCGCCGAGCGCCTTGTTCCACTCCGGGGTGTACATGGGCTGGTCGTCGATGACGCCCTCGGCGACCAGGCCGCCCCAGAAGTCGGCCGCCCGGCGGGTCGCCGCGTCGTCGATGTCCACGGTCCAGGTGTCCCCGCCGACGCTCCACCACTTTCCGCCGGCCTGCTGGGCGAGACCGGCGAACCAGCCGGGATCGGCGCTGGAGAACGTGGTCAGGAAGTTGGCGGTGGTCTTCGCCCGCAACGCCCGGGCGGTGGCGGCGAACTCGTCCCAGGTCTTCGGCACGGTCAACCCGAACTGCTGGAACAGGTCCGTGCGGTAATAGAGCATCATCGGCCCGCTGTCCTGCGGGATCGCGTACACCGCTTCGGTGCCCAGGGTCACCTGCGCCCACACGCCGTCGGCGAACTTGCTCTTGGTGTCGGCGATGTGCGGGGCGAGGTCGGCGACCACGTCGTTGCTGACGAACGTGGGCAGCGCCTGGTACTCGGCCTGGAACAGGTCCGGCGCGTTGCCGCCCTTGGCCGCGGTGAGCACCTTGGTGACCAGTTCGTCGCCCTGCGACTGCCGGCTGACCGTGACGTGCACGTCGGGGTGGGCCGCGTTCCACTTGTCGACGACCTGCTCGATGTTCGTGGCCCAGGTCCAGAACGACAGTTCGACCGGACCGCCGGAACCACCGGAGGAATCGTCGGAGGTGCACGCGACGAGCAGGCTCGCGGCCGCCGCCAGGACCACCATCGGACGAAGCGCGAATCGCATCACGTGACCTCGTTTCCGGAGGGACTGTGAGCGCTCCCAGTTTTGGGCCTTGCATGCGACGCTGTCAACCACGTCAACTTGACTGTGAGCGCTCACAGGAGTCATCGATGATCATTCCCAGGCTGGACCGGATCGCCTACGGCGGCGACTACAACCCCGAGCAGTGGCCGGAGGAGGTCTGGCGCACCGACGTCGCGCTGATGCGGGAAGCCGGCGTCAACCTGGTCACGGTGGGCGTGTTCAGCTGGGCGGAGCTGGAGGTCGCCGAGGGCGAGTTCCGCTTCGGCTGGCTCGACCGGGTGCTGGACCTGTTGCACGCCGGGGAGATCGCGGTCGACCTGGCCACCCCGACCGCCGCGCCGCCGGCCTGGCTCACCCGGCGCTACCCGGGCAGCAGGCTGGTGGACCGGGACGGCCGGGTCCTCGGTTTCGGCGGCCGCCAAGGGTTCTGTCCCAGCTCACCGGACTACCGGGCGCGGGCGGCGGAGCTGACCGAGCGGCTGGCCGCCCGCTACGCCGCCCATCCGGCGCTGGTGCTCTGGCACGCGCACAACGAGTACGGCGGCGCCAACCCGGCCTGCTACTGCGCGACCTCCGCGGCGGCGTTCCGGCGCTGGCTGGCCGACCGGTACGGCGGCCTCGACGCGCTCAACGCGGCCTGGGGCACCGCGTTCTGGAGCCAGCGCTACGGCGACTGGGCCGAGATCGAGCCGCCCCGGCGCGCCCCCACCGCCGGCAACCCCGCCCAGCAGCTGGACTTCCTGCGGTTCTGCGCGGCCGAGCACCTGGCCAACTTCCGGGCCGAGCGCGACATTCTGCGCCGGTGCGCGCCCGGTGTGCCGGTGACCACCAACTTCATGATCGCGGCCTGCAAGACGATGGACTACTGGCGTTGGGCGGCCGAGGTCGATCTGCTGGCCAACGACCACTACCTGCGGGCCGAGCGCGCCGACAACCACATCGAGCTGGCGATGGCGGCCGACCTGAGCCGTGGGGTGGCCGGCGGCGCGCCCTGGCTGCTCATGGAGCACTCGACCAGCGCAGTCAACTGGCAGCCGCGCAACATCGCCAAGCGCCCTGGCGAGCTACGCCGCAACAGCCTGGCGCACCTGGCCCGGGGCGCCGACGGGCTGATGTTCTTCCAGTGGCGGGCGGCCCGGTACGGGCAGGAGAAGTTCCACTCGGCGATGCTTCCGCACGGCGGCACCGAAACCGCGGTCTGGCGGGACGTGGTCGAGCTCGGCGGCATGCTGCGCACACTGGATCCGGTGCGCGGCGAACCGGTCCGCGCCGACGTGGGCATGGTGTGGGACTGGGAGTCCTGGTGGGCGGCGGAGCTGGACTGGCGCCCGTCGGTCGACCTGGACTACGTCGAGCGGGTGTCGGCGTTCTACGAGTGGCTGTGGCGGGCCCACCTGACGGTCGACTTCGTGCACCCCGCCGGCGATCTGTCCGCCCACCCGCTGCTGGTCGTGCCGAGCCTCTACCTGGTCAGCACCGAGGCGGCGGCGAACCTGGCCAGGTACGTCGAACAGGGCGGAACCGTTGTGGTGTCGTACTTCTCCGGCATCGTGGACGTCAACGACGCCGTCCACCCGGGCGGTTTCCCCGGCGCCCTGCGGGATCTGCTCGGGCTGGTGATCGAGGAGTTCCGCCCGCTGCGCGCCGGCCAGACGGTCCGGCTGGACAGCGGCGCGACCGGCGACGTGTGGGCCGAGCTGATCGAGCCGCGCGGCGCGACCACGGTGGCGAGCTACCTGGACGGGCCGGCGCCGGGCGGCCCGGCCGTCACCCGGCACCCGTTCGGCGCGGGCGTCGCCTGGTACGTCTCCACCCGGTTGCGGGGTGCGGACCTCGACGGGGTGCTGCGCGCCGCCTGCGCCGACGCCGGTGTCGCCAGCCGCGAGGACCTGCCGCCCGGCCTGGAAGTGGTGCGCCGCGGCCGGTTCCTGTTCGCGATCAACCACGACGGCCACGACGCCAAGCTGCCCGCGGCCGGTACCGAACTGCTCACCGGCGCCCGGTGCGACGGCGTGCTGCGGGTTCCGGGGGGTGAGGTGCGGGTGATCGACACGGGCCGATAGGACGTCAGCTCGCCTTGCGGTCCAGCCAGTCGGGGCGGGCCTCGTCCTCGCACCACTCCAGGGCGTTGGCCGTCCACTTCAGCGCCAGCACGATCACCTGCACGTTGGCCGTCGCGCCGCCGGCCAGGGCCAGCGCGACCTGGTCGTCGGCGTCCTGCGGGCAGCCGTTCACCGCCGCCAGCAGCGCCCGCACGGTGGCCCGCACCGGCGGGGCCAGCCGGTCGATGTCCACCGCCGACTCGTCGGCGCGGCGCAGGTCCGCGCCGAACGTGCCGCGCACACCCATGGTGTGCGCGCGGCGCATCAGCATCACCGCGAGCGCCTCGATCAGCGCGCCGAGGATGAGCCGCAGCCGCTGCTCCTGCCGCCGCCCGGCGAAGCTGAGCAGGGTCAGCGAGCCGGTGACCGCGTCCAGCTGGCCGGCCCGGGTCAGCGTCACCAATCGGCCGGCGGTGCGCCGGGCCTCCTGCCGCGGGTCTGCCGCCATGATCCACCGTCCCCGACTCGACGATCCGTCTGATCGCGGGAATACCCAGCTCAAGTGAAGCAAACCCCGCTCAACCGAGACCTAGATACGCGTCGAGCCGGGACGGTGGCCGGCGATGATCAGAACTGCAGCGCCCAGCTGTCGATCCTGCCCACGTCCTGCGCGGCGGCGTCCTGGACGCGCAGCCGCCAGGTGCCGTTGGCGGCCGAGCTGGCGGCGTTGATGGTGAACGTGCCGACCAGGTTGTCGGCGCTGCCGCCGGCCCGGTTGCTGATCACGTCCACGGATCCGTCCGGCGCGACCACACTGACCACCAGGTCACCGCGGAAGGTGTGCAGGATGTTCACCTCGACGCTCAGGGCCGCGGGCGCGTTGCCCGGCACGCCGGAGACCGTGATCGGGCTCTCCACCGTGCTCAGGTCCGGAATCGCGACGTCGGTGGTGTTCTGGAACCGCGGGCCGGTCGGCGGCGTGCCGGTTCCGGCCAGCGCCCAGATCGCGCTGGCGATCGCGTCGGCGCCACGGTCCAGCGAGGTGACGTTGATGTTGGCGGTGGTGTCGCACGAGCGGTGGTAGCAGCGGTCGAAGGCGACCCCGCTCGACCCGCCCCACTTCTGGGCCTGCGCGGCGGTCTTGATGACCTCGGCACCGGAGAAGATGCCGCCGGTGGGGATGCCGGCCCGGGCGAACGCCGCGTGGTCGGAGCGGCCGCCGACGTTGGTCAGCTCGGTGGGCACGCCGATCGAGGCGTAGTGCGCCTCCAGCGCCCGCTGCAGGTCGATCGAGCCGGTGGGCTGACCGCTGCTGCTGTAGACGAAGTAGCCGGGGTTCGGCGAGGCGATCATGTCGAAGTTCAGGTAGCCCTTGATCCGGGACCGCTCGGCGGCCGGCAGGTTGTTGACGTAGAACGTCGAGCCGACCAGGCCCAGCTCCTCCGCACCCCACCAGGCGAACCGCAAGTGGCGCTGGGGCTGGAAGTTCGTGCGGGACACGGTGAGCGCGACCTCGAGCAGACCCGACGAGCCCGAGCCGTTGTCGTTGATGCCCGGGCCCGCGGTCACGCTGTCGAGGTGGCCGCCGGACATGAGGATGTTGTTGGTGTCGCCGCCGGGCCAGTCGGCGATCAGGTTGAACCCGGTGGCGCCGTTGGAGGTGAAGGACTGCACCGAGGTGCTGAAACCGGCGTCGTTGAGCCGGTTCTGGATGTAGCTGACCGACGCGCTGTGCCCGGGCCGGCCGTGCGCCCGGTTGCCGCCGTTGTTGTTGGCGATCGTCTGGAGTTGGGAGAGGTGGGCCTGGACGTTGGCGACCGGGATGTCCGGTGCCGCGAGGGCGGCCGGCGGCGCTGCCGCGGCGACCGGCGCGCTGAACAACACGCCGGCGAGCAGGACGCCGACGCTCAGGGTCGGGATGGTGACTCTGTTACCCATGATGTGCTGCCTCCAGCAGGGTTTGGGGGACAACACGGCACAGCGTCGCCGAGTCCCGGTTCCCGCAGGTAGACCCGTTTGAGCGGTTTCCTTCCCAGTTAACACCGAGGG
>NZ_DASTBH010000454.1:0-13142 GCF_035712165.1 Actinophytocola sp.
CGACGAGGCATACGCCCTCGGCGGCGACTCCGCCACCGAGACGTATCTGCGGATTGACAAACTGGTCGAAACCGCCCAAAGAGCCGGAGCCGACGCGGTGCACCCCGGCTACGGCTTCCTCGCCGAGAACGCCGACTTCGCGCAGGCCGTGATCGATGCCGGGCTGACCTGGATCGGGCCCGACCCGCAGGCCATCCGCGACCTCGGCGACAAGGTGACCGCCCGGCACATCGCCACCCGGGCCGGCGCCCCGCTGGTGCCCGGCACCCCGGACCCGGTGTCCGGACCGGACGACGTGATCGCCTTCGCCCGCGAGCACGGGCTGCCGGTGGCGATCAAGGCGGCGTTCGGCGGCGGCGGGCGCGGGCTGAAGGTGGCCCGGACCGAGGAGGAGATCCCGGACCTGTTCGACTCGGCGGTGCGCGAGGCGGTGGCCGCGTTCGGCCGCGGCGAGTGCTTCGTGGAGCGCTACCTGGACAAGCCCCGGCACGTCGAGGCGCAGGTGCTGGCCGACAAGCACGGCAACGTGATCGTGGTCGGCACCCGGGACTGCTCACTGCAGCGCCGGCACCAGAAGCTGGTCGAGGAGGCGCCTGCTCCGTTCCTGTCCGACGAGCAGCGGGCCGCGATCCACGAGTCGGCCAAGGCGATCTGCCGCGAGGCCGGCTACTCCGGCGCCGGCACCGTGGAGTACCTGGTCGGCACCGACGGCACCATCTCCTTCCTGGAGGTGAACACCCGGCTGCAGGTCGAGCACCCGGTCTCCGAGGAGACCACCGGACTGGACCTGGTCCGCGAGCAGTTCCGGATCGCCGACGGCGAGCCGCTGCGGTACACCGCGGACCCGGCGCCGCACGGGCACTCCATCGAGTTCCGGATCAACGGCGAGGACGCCGGGCGCAACTTCCTGCCCGCCCCCGGCACGGTCACCCGGTTCGTCGCCCCGTCCGGTCCGGGCGTGCGGATGGACGCCGGCGTGGTGTCCGGCGACGTGATCGGCGGCCAGTTCGACTCGCTGCTGGCCAAGCTGATCGTCACCGGGGAGAACCGGGCCGAGGCGCTGGCCCGGTCCCGCCGCGCGCTGGACGAGATGATCGTCGAGGGGATGGCCACCGTGTTGCCGTTCCACCGGGCGATCGTGCGCGATCCGGCCTACGTCGGGGACGAGTCCGGGTTCTCCGTGCACACCCGGTGGATCGAGACGGAGTTCGACAACACCATCCCGCCGTTCGCCGACCCGGCCGCGACCCCCGACGAGCAGCCCCGGCAGAGCCTGGTGGTGGAGGTCGGCGGCCGCCGGCTGGAGGTGTCGCTGCCGGCCGGTCTGGCCGGCGTCGCGGGCGCCGGCGAGCCGGCGGTGGCCAAGGCCGCCCCGCGCAAGCGCAGCGGCGGCAAGACGGCGGCCGCGTCCGGCGACGCGGTGACCGCGCCGATGCAGGGCACCATCGTCAAGATCGCGATCGAGGACGGCCAGCAGGTCGAGGCCGGTGACCTGGTGGTGGTGCTCGAGGCGATGAAGATGGAGAACCCGGTCACCGCGCACAAGGCGGGCACGGTCACCGGACTGGCCGTCGGCGCGGGCGAGACGGTCACCCAGGGCAGCGTGCTCTGCGAAATCAAGGAATGACCGAGGAATCCAGCCTCGGTATCCGGATCGGCGATGCCGACCGCCATGACGCTCGGGAGTTGTTCGACGTTCACCTCGAAGAGGGCCGGCTGACGCCGGCCGAACACGAGCACCGCATCACCCTGGCTGGACACGCGGTCACCCGCGGCGACCTGGCGAAGCTCTTCGCCGACCTGCCCGCTCCGCATCCGGACTACGAGGACCGTCCCCCGCCCGGCACCGGCCTGCTGGAGACGCCGTGGAGCAGCGCGCTCGAGTTCGCCGCCGGCGCGACATTCCTGTTCGGCATGCCGACCGCGCTGCTGCTGACGATCTTCAAGGGCTGGTGGTGGCTGCTCATCGTGTTCCTGGTCGCTGGGACCGTGCTGGGCATGCTGTCCGCGGCGGCCAAGAAGCCCCGGGAACCAGGCTGATGATCCCTCTCCGTGAATCGATCGTCGGTGACGCCTACTATCCCGGTGTGGGCGAGGGCCGGGAAGCCGAGATCCGAATCGGTGACATCGAGCGCGGCGAGGCTAGAGCCATGCTCGACATCCACTTGGGGCACGGCCGGCTGGACGCGGCGGAACATTCCGACCGGGTCGGCCGGGCCGAGGCGGCACGCACCCGCCAGGACATCGCGGCGCTGTTCGACGACCTGCCGCCGCCGCGCCCGGAGCTGAGCACCGCCACCGAGGTGGTGCCGGCCCAGCCCGCGGGTCAGGTCAGTTCCAGCCGCTCCGAGGTGGGCAACCGGATCGCCGCGGTGTGGACGGCGGTCATGGTCCCGACCGCCATCCTGCTGACGGTCCTGCTCGGCGCGTGGTGGATGTTCATCGTCTTCGCCGCCGGGCTGATGGTCATCGGCGCGGTCACCTCCGACGGCTCCCGCAAACCGCCTTCCGAGAGCTGAGAGCGTTCTCAGATCGGCACCCACCGGCCGGACGTAGGATTTGGCTGTGGAGATTAACCCGTCGGACATCCGGATCGGTGATGCCGAGCGGGAGGATGCCATCCGCAAGCTCGGCGAGCACATGAGCGACGGCCGGCTCGGTGTCGACGAGTACGGCGACCGCACCGCGCGGGTGGCGACCGCGAAGACCCGGGGCGAACTGCTCGACCTGTTCAACGACCTGCCCGACCCGCGGCCTGCGTTCAAACAGTCGATCGCCCCGACCCAGCCCCGGTGGGCGGTCCGCCGCGATGAGCGCACGGTCGGCGAGCGGATCTGGGCGGCCATGGTCCCGCTGTCCGCCATCCTGGCGCTGGTGCTGTTCCTGGCCGTGTTCAGGGTCTGGTTCGTGTTCCTGATCCCGGCCGTGGTGGCCGTCGCCGGGGGCGCCATCTACGGGGAGGACTGGAACCACGACCGGCGGCGGCGGTACCGGCGCCGTCCGTGGGACTGACCTCTACCGGCCAAAACTGTCGGTGCCAGGCATTAACGTTGGTCCGTGGAACCGGTTGAGATCAATCTGGGGGTCTATTACCTGCGCGCGTTGCGGGCCGACGATCGGGTCGACGACCGCCGGGCGGTGCTGGAGGGCTTCGCCGATCCGGACACCCGCCAGTGGGTGCCCGGCTACCGCATCGACACGCTGTCCGACGCCGGGGCGTACATCGTGCGGCGGGCCCGGGAGTGGATCCGCGACGAGCGGTGCTCGTGGGCGGTCGCCGACCCGTTCACCGGCGAGTTGCTCGGTGAGGTCGGGCTGAAGGATCTCGATCTCACCGCCGGCACCGCCGAGGCGGCCTGCTGGACCCATCCGGCCGGGCGCGGCCGGGGTGCCGCGTCCCGGGCGCTGGCCGCGGCACTGCGGTTCGGTTTCGGGGCACTGGGGCTGGAACGCGTGCTGTACAAGCATTTCGAGAGCAACAAGGCGTCCGCGCGGGTGGCCGAGAAATGTGGCTTTGCCCCAACCGGCGTAATCGAGCAAGCCCTACTGGGGGATGGCACCGAAGAGGGTTTGGTGGTGCGTGCGGCGACATCGGCTTGACGGGTCCAGGAAATGTGGCCGAACGGTCGAATCCGAGCATCACAGACCGATACAGTGAGCACACCACAGGTGTCCACGAAACCGGATCGGAGGCCGGCGTGGTAGCAGTCGGTAGCCAGGGGCAAGATCACGGGAATCGCGTAGCCGTCGATCCGGCAGCCGTCCCCGCACTGCGCGACGCGTTCGCCGACGCGCTGGCGAAGGTGGACCGCCAGATCACGCTGGCCGGCGGCGATCTGCGGATCGGCGCCTGGGCCAACGATCCGGTCACCACCAGGGCCACGTCGGCGCTCAACGCCCGCTCGGTCGACTCCGAAGAGTCAGCGCTGAGCGTGCTGCGCGCCTACCGCGTCCAGTTGAGCACGGCCGTCGAGGCTCTGGACCGGACCGCGCTGCAGTACCAGGTGTCCGAAGAGGACAGTAGCGCGACCGTGAGCAAGCAGGAGGGGACGGGCGTCTGATGGCCGACACCGACAGCACCCGCTGGCAGGGCTTCACGCACAAGGAGCTGTACCAGCTCCTGCACGAGGGCGCCGGACCCACCGCCTCGGCCGAACCGTCCCGCCGCTGGTCAGAGATCGCCGCGACGCTCACCGAGGTCGGCGAGGATCTGGCTGCGGCGCTGGACCGCGCCCGCGCCGGCTGGACCGGGCCGGCCGCCGGGCAGGCCTTCAACCGGCTGTCCGGGCTGGCCGGCTGGGCACAGCTGACCGGAGGCAACGCGGCCGAGATGCGTACGGCGGTGGAGGCCCAGGCCGAGCACCTGGCCCGGGCCCGCGCCGAGATGCCGGTGCCGGAGGACGCGCCGGCCGCAGCGCCCGACCCGGCGGCGGCCGCCCCGGTGCAGGTGATCGCGGCCCAGCACGACCTCGAACCCGTGGAGACGGCGGCGACGGCCGGCCAGCAGAAGGCGTTCGAGGTGATGACCGCCTACCAGCTCAGCACCGACGGCACCACCACGGCGCTGGCCACCTTCGACCCGCCCGACCGGGGGCTGACCGGTGGCGAGATCCACCGGCACGGCCGCCCGGGCGTCGCGGTCACCACGCCCGCCGTCGCGGTCGGCCACCTTCCGGCGCCCGCGATGTCCACCGAGCCGCAGGACCACCGGCACGGGCACGGGCATGGCCGCGGCCCGCACTGGGACTTCGGCGGCGGCGGTACCGGCGGCGCGGCCGCCAACGAAACCCCGGCTCCGGCGCGGCCCGGCCGGGGCAGCTACACCGGGATGGCCCTCCCCGGTTCCTCGGTCTTCGACTCCGACGACGACGAGCACCGGCCCGGCCGCCGGTACACCGGCGCCGGCCGCACCGGCACCGGCCTCGGCCCCAGCGCTGGAACCGGGGCCTACACCGGCACCGGCACCGGCACGTACTCCGGCCCCGGGTCCGGCAGCACTTACTCCGGCCCCGGCGGCGGCGGCATCTCCGGTCCGGCGCCCGGCGTTGGCGCAGGCCCCGGTAGCCCCGGTGGCACCGGTGGCGCGCCCGGCGCGGGCTCCCCGGCCGCCGGCGGTCCCGGTGTCCGCAGCACCGCACCCACGTCGGGTTCGAGCATCGGAGCCGGGTTCACCGGCCTGCACGGTGGGATCGACACACCCGACATGCAGTCCGCCGCCGCCAGCCAGATGGCCGCGGCAGCTGGGACGCCGGCGGCGGCAACGCCAGGTGCCGCCGCCGGCACCGGCATGAGCGGCGGGCAGGACCGGGGCATGATGCGCCGGGGCTTCGACGTCATCGGCTCGGGCCAGTGGTTCGGCGACGCCCCCGACCAGGAGGTCCGCGGCGCCGCCCCCACCCGCCGCAACTACGACGCCCCCGACCGCGTCACCGAACCCGTCTCCATCGACGGCGAAGAACACAACCTCCCCCCCACCGTCATCGGCGACTGACTGGCCACTGTGCCGCCTCTCCGGAATTTTTATGCGTGCTGCGTTCCGGGTGACGGTGCGGATATCGGGTGGATTGGGGCTGGGTGCCGTCACGGTCCCCTGAGGTAGCCGTTGGTCGGGCACGGGCTTTCGCAACCCCGTCCGCGCGCCGGCGGGGTTAGGAGACGGGTTCGAGGATCTCGGGGCGGGCTTCGGGGGCGGCGGAGCGTTTGGCGTCGGCGGCCTGGTCGTCGGGCTGGGTCTGCGAGTCGCGTTCGGCGTCGACGCGGGCCTCGTAGACCTTGATCTCCCGTTCGCGGGTGGCGCTGTCCCAGTCGAGCACGGCGCCCATGAGGGCGGCGACCTCCTCGGCGGTGCCGACGCCCCGGTGCGGGTACTCGATCGAGATCCGGGTCCGCCGGGCCAGCACGTCCTCCAGATGCAGCGCACCCTCGTGGCTGGCCGCGTAGACCACCTCGACCCGTAGGTAGTCCGGCGCGCCCGCCAGCGGCCGGAGCAGCTCCGGGCGGTCCGCCGCCAGCCTGAGCACGTCGTGCACCAGCGACCCGTACCGGTCGAGCAGGTGCCGAACCCGGTAGGGATGCAGCCCGTACCGGGCACCCAACTGGTCCACCTGGTTCACCAGCGCGTGGTAGCCGTCCGCGCCCAGCAGCGGCACCTGGTCCGTGATCGACGGTTGCAGCCGGCCGGGCAGGTCCACCGACGCCGCGTTCACCGCGTCCGCGGCCATCACCCGGTAGGTCGTGTACTTCCCGCCGGCGATCGCCACCAGCCCCGGCGCCACCCGCGCGACAGCGTGCTCCCGGGACAGCTTCGAGGTCTCCTCGCTCTCCCCGGCCAGCAGCGGCCGCAGTCCGGCGTAGACGCCCTCGATGTCCTCCTGGGTCAGCGGCGTGGCGAGCACGGCGTTGACATGCTGCAGGAGATAGTCGATGTCGGCTTCGGTCGCCGCGGGGTGGGCGAGATCGAGGTTCCAGTCCGTGTCGGTCGTGCCGATGATCCAGTGGTTACCCCACGGGATGATGAACAGCACCGACTTCTCGGTCTTCAGGATGATCCCGGTCTCGGACACGATGCGGTCGCGCGGCACCACGATGTGCACGCCCTTGCTCGCCCGCACCTTGAACCGGCCCCGGGTGCCGGCCAACCGCTGCAGCTCGTCCGTCCACACCCCGGTCGCGTTGATCACGACGTTGGCCCTGACCTCGGTCTCCCGGCCGTCCTCGACGTCGCGAACCCGAACCCCGGACACCCGGTCGGCCTCCCGCAGGATGCCGACCACCTGCGTGGAGGTCCGCACCACGGCGCCGTAGTGCGCGGCACTGCGCGCGACGGTCATCGTGTGCCGGGCGTCGTCGGCCTGCGCGTCGAAGTACCGGATACCGCCGATCAGGGCGTCGCGCCGCAACGCGGGCGCCATGCGCAGCGCACCCGCCCGGGTGAGGTGTTTCTGGCCGGGCACCGACCGCGCGCCCCCCATCCGGTCGTACAGCAACAGCCCCGCCGCGGTGTAGGGCCGTTCCCACACCCGGTGGTTCAGCGGGTACAGGAAGCTCACCGGCTTGACCAGATGCGGCGCAATCCGGGTGAGCATGAGCTCACGCTCCCGCAGCGCCTCCCGGACCAGCCCGAACTCGAGCTGCTCCAGGTATCTGAGCCCACCGTGGAACAACTTGCTCGACCGGCTCGACGTCCCGGACGCCAGATCACGCGCCTCGACCAGCGCGACCCGCAGACCCCGGGTGGCGGCGTCCAACGCGGTGCCCGCGCCGACCACGCCACCACCGATCACCACGACGTCGAACGTGTCCGCGCCGAGTCGCCGCCAGGCGTCTTCCCGCTCCGCCGGGCCGAGTCGACCACCGGACATGTCCACAGTGGCGCCGGTAGGCGGATCAGCCTTGCTATTCACCACGATCGCCTCCCGTGTTCAGGCCTTCTCACGGTACCGCCTACCCAGGTCAAACGTTTCCCAACCGGTAGACAGTTTGACCTTGGTCACGTAGCGTCCGAGATCGCTCTGGGTAGGCAACGAGGCCATCCCCGAACCTGTGGCTTTGTCGCTGCCTGCCTTCATATCGTGCGGGAGGCGGACCATGGATCTGAGCTTTGGCGAGATCTTCCTCTGGGAATTGTTGGGCACTGCCGCGCTGACGCTGATGGGCTGCGGCGTCGTGGCGAACGTCGTGCTGAAGAGGACCCTCGGCACCGGCGGCGGTTGGTTACTGATCAACTTCGGCTGGGGTTTCGCGGTCTTCATCGGCGCCAGCATCGCCGCGCCGAGCGGCGCCCATCTGAATCCCGCCGTCACGCTCGGTCTGCTCGCCGGGGACAAGGCCGACTGGGCGGACGTGCCCGCGTACCTGCTCGGCCAGATGGTGGGTGCGTTCCTCGGTGCGGTGCTCTGCTGGTTGACCTACAAGCTGCAGTTCGACACCCATGACGAGCCGGCCAACACCCGCGGCATCTTCTCCACCGGCCCGACCGTTCCGAACTACCTGTGGAACACCATTACCGAGGTCATCGGGACATTCGTGCTGGTGTTCTGGATTCTGCTCAGCCCGGGCGCCAAGGCCGCCGACGGTGTTCCGCAGTTCGGCAACGCGGCGCTCGGTTATGCGGCGGTCGCATTCGTCGTGATCGGTATCGGTAACTCGCTCGGTGGCCCGACCGGCTACGCGATCAACCCGGCACGCGACCTCGGTCCGCGCATCGCCTATGCGATCCTGCCGATCAGGAACAAGGGTGGCGCCGACTGGAACTACGCCTGGGTCCCGGTGGTCGGCCCGATCGTCGGAGGCGTTCTCGCCGGCCTGATCTCCCAGATCCTCCCGTCCTCCTGAACGAATCGGCGACCAGAGAGGCATCCGCCCGATGACCAGCTATGTGGCAGCGATCGACCAGGGCACCACATCGACCCGCTGCATGATCTTCAGCCATTCCGGCGAAGTTGTCGCCATCAGCCAGAAGGAGCACGAGCAGATCTTTCCGAAGGCCGGATGGGTCGAGCACAACCCGGAAGAGGTGTGGACCAACACCCGCGAGGTGACCGCGGGCGCCCTGGCCAAGGCCAATCTGCATGTCGGTGACATCGCGGCGGTGGGCATCACCAACCAGCGGGAGACCGCCGTGGTGTGGGACCGCAAGACCGGAAAGCCGGTCTACAACGCCATCGTGTGGCAGGACACCCGCACCGACCGGATCTGCAACGAGCTCGGCGCGCTCGGCGGCGGCCAGGAGCGGTACCGGAACAAGACCGGTCTGCCGATCGCGACGTACTTCTCCGGCCCCAAGATCCGCTGGATCCTGGACAACGTCGAGGGTGCGCGAGCCCGGGCCGAGGCCGGCGACCTGCTGTTCGGCAACATGGACACCTGGGTGCTGTGGAACGTGACGGGCGGGCCGGACGGCGGCGTGCACGTCACCGACCCGACCAACGCCTCCCGCACCCTGCTGATGGACCTGCACTCGCTGTCCTGGGATCCCGACATCGCCGCCGAGATCGGGGTGCCGCTGTCGATGCTGCCGGAGATCCGCTCCTCGTCCGAGGAGTACGGGCAGGTGCGGGATCGCGGTGTGCTTCCCGGCGTGCCGGTCGCCGGGATCCTGGGCGACCAGCAGGCCGCGACGTTCGGCCAGGCGTGCCTGTCCCCGGGCGAGGCCAAGAACACCTACGGCACCGGCAACTTCGTGCTGCTCAACACCGGCACCGAGCAGGTGATGAGCAAGAACGGGCTGCTCACCACGGTCTGCTACAAGATCGGCTCGCAGGACACCGTGTACGCGCTGGAGGGTGCGATCGCGGTCACCGGGTCGCTGGTCCAGTGGATCCGGGACAACCTGGCCATGATCGGCTCGGCGCCGGAGATCGAGGAGGTGGCGCGCACCGTCGAGGACAACGGCGGATGCTACGTGGTGCCGGCGTTCTCCGGGCTGTTCGCGCCGTACTGGCGTTCCGACGCGCGCGGCGCGATCGTCGGCCTGACCCGGTACGTCAACCGGGGTCACCTGGCGCGGGCGGTGCTGGAGGCCACGGCTTTCCAGACCCGTGAGGTGATCGACGCGATGAACGCCGACTCCGGGGTCGCGCTGACCTCGCTCAAGGTCGACGGCGGCATGGTCGTCAACGAGTTGCTCATGCAGTTCCAGGCGGACATTCTCGGGGTTCCGGTGATCCGCCCGAAGGTCGCCGAGACCACCGCGCTGGGCGCCGCGTACGCGGCCGGGCTCGCGGTCGGCTTCTGGCAGGGCGAGGACGACATCCGCAACAACTGGGCCAAGGACAAGGAATGGCAGCCGGCCATGGCGGAGTCCGACCGGGAGAAGACCTACAAACTGTGGAAGAAGGCGGTCACCCGAACCTTCGACTGGGTCGAACACGACGACTGACCAACAAAGTGCGCACCGGCGCCAACCGCGCCGGTGCGCACTCCTTTCCATCAATCCAGGTCGTCGTGGCGCATGAGTTGGCGGCCGGCCTCGGTGATCGACCCGGACAGCGAGGGGTAGACCGCGAACGTCAGGGCCAGGTGCTCGACGGTGAGCTGGTTCTGCACCGCCAGCGCGATCGGCAGGATGAGCTCGCTGGCCCGGGGTGCCACCACCACGCCGCCGATCACCACGCCGGTGGCCGGACGGCAGAACAGCTTGACGAAGCCGCGCCGCAGCCCTTCCATCTTGGCGCGCGCGTTCGTGGCCAGCGGGAGCATGATCGTCCGAGCCGGCACCTCGCCGGAGTCGATGGCCAGTTGGCCGATGCCCACCGTGGCGATCTCCGGATGGGTGAAGACGTTGGCCGCGACGGTCTTCAGCTTGATCGGCGCGACGCCCTCACCCAGCGCGTGCCACATGGCGATGCGGCCCTGCATGGCGGCGACGCTGGCGAGCATCATCAGGCCGGTGCAGTCGCCGGCCGCGTAGACCCCGGCGGTGCTGGTCCGCGAGACCCGGTCGACCGAGACGAACCCACCGGGCCCGGCCTCGATACCGATCTTGTCCAGCCCGATGTCGGCCGTGTTGGGCACCGAGCCGACGGTCATCAGCGCGTGGCTCGCCCGGACCTTCTCCCCGCCGCGCAGTTCGACGATCACCTCGTCGCCGACCCGGTCGACCCGTTCGGCCCTGCTGTGCTTGAGGACGGTGGTGCCGCGCTCGGCGAACACGTCCTCGAGCACGGCGGCTGCGTCGGCGTCCTCGTGCGGCAGCACCCGGTCCCGGCTGGAGATCAGGGTGACCTTGACGCCCATCTCGGTGTAGGCCGAGGCGAACTCCGCGCCGGTGACCCCGGAGCCCACGACGACGAGATGCTCGGGTAGCTCGGGGAGGTCGTAGATCTGTCGCCAGTCGAGGATCCGTTCGCCGTCCGGCTCCGCGCCGGGCAGCACCCGGGGGGTCGCCCCGGTCGCGATCAGCACGACGTCGGCGGGCAACACCTCGGTCTCACCGGCCAGGGTGGTGGCCTGGACGCGGTGCGCGGCCAGCCCGAGGTGCTCGTCGTGGAACCGCGCGGTGCCGTTGATCACCCGCACGCCCTCGCGCAGCACCCGGTTGCGCACGTCGGCGGACTGGGCGAGGGCGAGGCCTTTAACCCGACCGTGTACAACCGGCAGCTCGACGCCGATGGGCAGGTCACGGGTGCGGATGCCCAGCTCATCGGCGTGGTGCAGTGCCGATCGGGCGTCCGCCGAGGCGATGAAGGTCTTGGAGGGCACGCAGTCGTACAGCACGCACGCCCCGCCGAGCCCGTCCCGCTCGACGATGGTGACGTCGGCTCCGTGCTGGGCGGCGACCAGCGCTGCCTCGTACCCCGCCGGACCCCCTCCCATGATCACGATCCGGGTCACTGGTCTTCTCCTCCCACATGTCCCTTACCGCTTACCACGGTCCGCTCGTCGCCACCGTACGCGGGACACGGTGTCGCCTGCCCGCTTCACCCCCTCACGTGATCGTGTATATCGCTACGCTGTCCGTCGTGCCGCTCTATGCCGCCTATGGATCCAACATGGATCCGGCTCAGATGATGGAGCGAGCGCCGCACTCGCCAATGGCGGGCACCGGTTGGCTCGTGGGTTGGCGCTTGACCTTCGGCGGGGAGGATCTCGGCTGGGAGGGCGCGCTCGCCACCCTCGTCGAGGACGGAGACTCGCAGGTATTCGTGGTGCTCTACGACGTGACCCGGGAGGACGAGGCTCGCCTTGACCGGTGGGAGGGCAGCGAACTCGGCCTCCACACCAAGATCCGTCTCCGGGTCCAGACCCTCGAGGGCTCCGTACTGGCCTGGCTGTATGTGCTTGACGCATACGAAGGTGGTCTCCCTTCCGCTCGCTATCTGGGGGTGATGGCCGACGCCGCCGAGGCCGCCGGCGCACCAGCAGACTACGTCGCCGCACTGCGCGTTCGCCCCTGTCACGGCATCGGCCCATAACCCCCCGCGAGTCCCCATTTCCAGCACGCGAGTTGCCATTTCCAGCAGCTGAGTTCCCAGTTCAGCACCCCTGCAACCCGAGTTGTCCACACCCCCCGAACATTGTCCACAGCTCGGGTTTTCCGGATTCCGCGCGACCTTTTCACGCGCCACCCTGAAATGCATGACGCAACTGCCCGAGGGTCTGCACGGTGTCTATCGCCGTTCGGACCTCATCACCGAGATCGGCCTGCCGAGCGTGCGCGGCCTGCTCGCCGACGGCCGGCTCTCGCAGTATTCGCGGAACATTCTCATCGACCGCGAACGGCTGCTGGACTTTCCGACCAGGGCCGCGGCCGCACTGTTGCTCGTGGGCCGCCGCGCGGCGCTCTGCGGCCACACCGCGGCGCGGATCTACGGCTGCTCGGCGGCCGACGCGAGCCCGATCCACGTGCTGTCCGGGTACGACCGCAAGATCAAGAGCCGGGTCGGCATCGCCCTGCACCAGGGGGCGTTCGACGAGGAGGATGTCCTCCTGCTGGACGGCCTGCGGGTGATCGGCCTCGAACTGGCGCTCGCCGAGTTGCTCTGCCGCGCCTATCAACCGGTCGCCCTCGCCTGTGCCGACCAGGCGCTCGCCGGCCTGGCTCCTGGGTACCGGGAGCAGTTCCGGGCCGAGGTGGCACGACGGATCAGGCTCCGGACGGATACCCGCGGCCGCCGCCGGGCTCAGGTCCTGCTCGGCCTGGCCACCGGAATCCCGGAGTCGCCTGCGGAAAGCGCCATGCTGCTGATCCTGCACGACGCCGGTCTGCCGCTACCCGAGTTGCAGCACCAGATCCGCGACATCAACGGCCGCGAGCGGTACCGCACGGACTTCGCCTGGGAGGCCCCGCGCGTGGTGCTCGAGTACGACGGTCGCGAAGCCCACGAGAACCGCGCCGAACAGGACGCCGCCCGCGAGGCCGACCTGCGCTCGCGCGGCTGGACCGTGATCCGGGCAACCGCGGCCGACCTACGCAGCCCAGCCCGACTCATCATCACCCTGCGCGCCGCCATCGCCCGCCGCCATGTGGCCTGACTACTCGCCTTCACTGCCCGACCGGCAACTAGCCAGGCGCGAAGTGGCAACTCGCCGGGCCGGAAGTGGGGACTCGCCGGGCCGGAAGCGGCAGTTCGCTAGGCCGGGAGTGGGAACTCGCCGGGCCGGAAACGGCAACCCGCCAGGCGCGAAGTGGGAACTCGCCG
>NZ_DASTBH010000455.1:0-6167 GCF_035712165.1 Actinophytocola sp.
GTTACCAGCTGGCCGCGGGCGCCGCGCTGCCGCCGCTGGTGGTGGACGACGAGGAGGCGCTCGCGCTGGCGCTCGGCCTGCAGGCGGCCGCGCAGGGCGGGGTGGAGGGCGTCGCCGAGGCGGGGGTACGGGCGCTGGCCAAGGTGGTGCAGGTGATGCCGGCCCGGCTGCGTCGCCGGCTGGAGGCGCTGCGCGCGGTGACCGTTCCGGCCGAGTGGCCCGGCGCCGCCCGTGGCGGGATCGAACCGGACGTGATCACGGTGGTGGCGCTGGCCTGCCGGGACAGCGAGCGGCTGCGGTTCGGCTACACCGCCGCCGGCGCCGAGCGGACCGACCGGCACGTGGAGCCGCACCGGCTGGTCACCCTCGGCCGGCGCTGGTACCTGGTCGCCTACGACCTCAACCGGCACGACTGGCGCAGCTTCCGGCTGGACCGGGTCAGCGAGCCGCACCCCACCGGGGCCCGGTTCCGGCCCCGGGACCTGCCCGCCGCCAACGCCGCCGAGTTCGTCCGCGCCCGGCTGAAGAACCTGCCCGGGCAGTACCAGGTCGACGTTCTGGCCGACGTCCCGGCCGCCACGGCCCGCGAACGGATCGGTCAGTGGAGCACGATCGAGGAGGTGGACGCCGGGCACTGCCGCGTCCGGATGACCGTCGACAACCTCGACTGGCCCACCATGGCCCTCGGCGTCCTGGCCGCCGGCTTCCACGTCCAGCACCCGCCCGAGCTGACCGACCGGCTGCGGGCGTGGGCCGACCGGTTCGCCCACGCCACCGCACCGGACCGCACACCGGCGCGGTAACGCGGCCCTGCCGTCGGCGACTGACAGATCACCGGACCCCGCGAGCGAACGGAGAAGTGCGATGACGATGCAGCGCAACCGGTGGCGGCTCGCGATCCTGGCCGTCATCGGCGTGATCGGAATGGCGACGGCCGGTGTGGTGACGCTGGCCACCGCCGAGCCGCAGGCCGTCGAGTCGGACTCGGTGACCCCCTCGCCGCAGGAGCGCGCGGCGGTCCTGCAGCTGTGGGCCCAACAGTTCGACGCCTGGGCGCGGGCCGACGCCGAGGACTACGCCGGGTTGTTCACGCCGGACGGCGAGATGGTCGTCTTCGACGGCACCCGGGTGGCGACCCGGGCCGGCATCGAGGAGTACATGGCGTTCGTGTTCCCGGAGTTCCTGCGGGACACCACGCTCAGTGCCGAGGTCGAGAGCATGCGCAAGGTGGCGCCGCAGACCATCGTGATGGTCAGCATCGGGTGCGTGCTGCGGCCCGGAGAGATCGACTGTCCGGCTGTGGCGCTGTCGCGCCAGACCAACGTCATCGTCAAGAAGCACGGCCGGTGGTGGTTCAGCTCGTTCCAGAACACCCGGATCACCCCGGCCGGCTGAGTCGCGCGCCGCTCAGTCCTCGCCGTCCTTCTCCTCGCCCCTGCGGCGCAGGTAGTTGAAGCCGGGGATGCCCTGGATGGCCTGCCGGACGTCGTTGGCGACGTCCAGTAGCTCATGGATGTCCGGGCCGACCCGGTTGAGGGTGCCCAGGATCGGCAGCACGTCGTCGTTGAGGTGCTTGGCCAGCCGGGGCAGTTCGTCGACGAGCGTGATCGCGGCCTGCACCTCGTGCGTGCTGAACTGCTCGGCGAACTCGACCAGCGGGCGGGTGGCCGCCACCTGGACCCGCGCCGCCTCGGTCACCTCCTCGGCGGCGGTGATCGTCTGCTCGGTCCGGCGCACGAGCTCGTCCGCGCGGGCGACGATCGACTCCGCCGCACTCAACAGGTTCAGCACCCGAACCGGCACGGTGAGCACCGCGCCCGCCCAACTGATCAATGACATGGGTCCATTTCCTCAGAGGAAGTGCCCGCTGGCAAGGTAGGGCGCGGGCGGGGCCATGCCGCGCACCGCGAGGTAGCCCTCCTGGCCGATGTCCAGCCGGGCGGCCAGGCCGACGTCGACCGCCCAGTGGTTGTCGGTGGTGATGCAGTTGACCAGCGTGTCGGGTTGGGCGCTGGCCAGGGCCTCCCACAACAGGTCCGCCGCGATGCCCGGGTCCGCGGCGGCCAGCAGCGAGGCCCGGCCGCGGTCGTCGATGTAGACGTAGCCGTCCCGGCCGCGGGACACCACGAGCCGCTGGTTGTCCAGAAGGTAACCGTGGTCCGGTCCGTGCCCGGCGCCGCGCAGCGTCTCGTCCAGCCGGTCCATCCACGCCACGTCGCCGGCCTCCCCCTCGCGCAGGCCGGTGATCGCCGGGAGGGTGGACCGGTCCACCGTGCCGACCATCCGCAGCTGCGGGTGCAGCAGGAAACCCGCCAGCCGGTAGCGCCGGGTCGCGCCGGGGTGCGTGGTGGCGGAGAACAGGCCCGGCCGGTCGCCGGCGTGCCCGAGCACGGCGTCCATCAGCGCCCGGCCGACTCCCTTTCCCTGCCGGGCCGGCAACACCCCGTAGGTCGCCAGGTACCAGACCGCGCCCCGGTTCTGCGAGATCGCGAACCCGATGATCTCCGGTCCGTCGGTGGCCACCCAGCAGCCGCCCGGATCCACCGCGAGCAGGTGACTCATCCGGTCGATCCACTGTTTCGACGCGGTTTCCGTGCGGGGCTGCCCCCCGGGTTCCCGGAACGTCACGTCCGACGCGCGCTCCGCGCCGGGCAGGTCGTCCTCCCGCAGCGGCCTGATCTCCACCGGGCTCATCGTGCGAGTATCACCCGCTCCCGCTCGGACAGCGCGCTCGCGGCGATGATCGCCAGCGTGATGACGCCGCCGCCGACGATGGCCGCCGCCGGCGAGAAGTAGGTCATCACCAACGCGGAGAACGCGGCGACGAGGCTGTAGCCGATGCCGGTGGTGGCGTAGATGATCGCGTAGCCGGCGGTGTGCGCGGCGACCGGCAGCCGGTCGCGCAGCGAGAGGTTGCGGGTCACCAGCACGCAGGACTGGAACGCCCCGCCGACCACCAGCGCGGCGCCGATGCCGAGCGCGCCGGGCAGCAGGGCCACCAGGGTCAGCGCACCGGTGGTGACCAGCAGGCAGACCAGGCTCTGCTGGCGCATCCGGCCCGGCCACGGCCGCCGCCCGTACAGGTAGCCGCCGACCACCCCGCTCACCCAGAACGCCATGAGCAGCGGCGCCACCGTGCCGACCGGCAGCCCGCGCGACTCGACCAGCGCGGGCAGCACCAACTCGATGGTGGCCACCATCGCCATGGACGCGGCGGCGGACAGGTAGATGGGCCAGGCGCCGGCCAGCGTGCGCGCCCTGGAGCCGGCGGCCACGGAAACCGGGCCGGCGGTCCGCCCCACCGGCAGGACCGCCACGATCAGGACCACGGCCACCAGGTTCAGCACCGCGGCGAGGGCCATCGGCACGCCGGGTCCGGCGCCGAGCGCGAGGAAGGCGACCAGCACCGGGGCGGCGGCCCAGATCACGCCCTTGAGCACGGTCTCGGCGCTGAGCACCTTCGGCACGTCCGGCTCCGGCACCAGCCCGGTGAGCAGCGCGCGCAGGCCGGCTCCGGACGCGGCCGGGAAGAAGCCGGCCAGGAAGGTCAGCGCCACCAGCGCGGGCAGTGAAATCGAGGCGCCGAACGCCAGGCCGGCGTAGGCGGCGGCGCCGAGCCCGAGGCCCAGGGCCAGGTGCGCCCTGGCCCGGTCGGGACGGAACAGTACGCCGAGCACCGGCGCGCCGGTCACCTCGGCCAGCACCCAGATCATCGCCAGGGCCGCGCCGAGCGGGTAGCCGCCGGGCAGTTCCCTGGCCAGGAACACGAACGCGACCGGCGCCATGGCGATCGGCAGCTGGTTGGCCAGCGCGGCCGCGGCCCACACCAGCACCGGCCGGGTGGCGATGCTCCGGTAGCCGGTGGTCACGGCGCGTCCGACGGGAACAGTTCGGCCAACTCGCGTTCCAGTTCCTCGGCCGCCGCCAGGTTCTCGCCGACGATGCACGCCTCGCCGCCGGTGCCGTCCATTCTGGTCCCGTACACCGAGATGATCACGCCGGTCCGGGTGCGCGGGTCGTAGGCCAGCCCGCTGCCGGTCAGCGCGCGCAGCGCCGGACCGAACGCCGGGTAGCCGCATTCCCGCCGTTCCACGATGCAGCGGTCGCGCAGGTAGTCCCCGCCGATGACGCGCTCCCCGATCGCGAACAGGTGCGTGGATCCGCCGTAGCGCGCGTTGAACTCGTTGAACAGCACCCGCCCGTCCGGCGTCAGCACCGCGTCGATGTTGGTCAGCCCGCGGTAGCCCATCGACCGCATGGTGACCGCGAGGGCTTCCAGGTGGACGAGGAAGTCGGCGAACGCCGGCGGTGCGTCCGGCACCGGGATGATCACTCCGGCGCAGATCGGGCGCATCCGCACCTTGCCGTAGCCGAAGATGTCGGTGGAGCGGTCGGAGATGGCCACCTCGCCCCAGATCGGCACCGAACCGGCCAGGTACTCCTCGATCACCACCGGGTACAGCGAGTCGTTGGTGTACCAGGGCCACCGCGCGGCGATGTGGCCGGCGAGCGCCGCCCGGCCGGTGACGATCTCGTGGTGGGCGGCGCCGAGCGGGTCGATCTCGGCCGTGCGGCTGAGAATCTCGTTGCCGAGCCCGGCGACGTTGCGGTCCTGCTTGACGATCACCGGCCGGCCGGAGCGGAGCAGGTCCCAGCAGAAGTCCACCGCGTCCTCCGGGCTGCTGGTGACCACGCCCTCCGGGATGGGCAGCCCGGTGCCGGCCGCCACGGCGCGGAACACCGCCTTGCTGTTGAGCAGTTCGTGGCCGCCCTGGTCCACGAAGGCGAACCCGGGGGTGCCACCGGCCAGGCCGAGACCGCGGGCCAACTGGTTGACGTAGCCGTCGAAGTAGAACGGCTCGACCGAGTCGAGGCGCCGCTCACGCACCAGCCGGCGCAGGCCGTCGAGTACCGCGTCGCCGGTGAACCGGTCGCGGGTGAGCACCGCCGGGCCGAGCTTCCCCTCGGGCGGCACGACCACGTCCAGGCCGCTGCCGGCGAACCCGAGCATTCCGGTGGCGTAGGCGAGGAACCCGGGATCCGGCGCCAGCGCGAGCACCAGCACGTCGCCGGGCCGCGCGCACCAGACCAGGCGCTGACCCTGGGCTCCGGTGTGCCACAGGGACTCCGGCGAGATGTCCTTGAGGTAGGGCCCGTTGACCCGGTTCCCGATGACCAGCCGTGCCATGGACAGGTTCCCTCCTGCTCAGAAGAACGTCCGGACGAGGTCGACGACGGTCTCGCCGCGGATCACCGGAATGAGCTGCCACTTGTCGAAGGCGGTGCACGGGTAGGCCAGGCCGAGGCCGACCCAGTCGCCGACCCGGACGTCGGTGCGCGGCGCGAGCCGCACGAACGTGTGCTGGTCGTTGATCTCCCTGATGGTGCAGTCCCGCAACGGGATCAGCTCACCGCCTTCCCGCCGCGCCACCTGCGGCTCGGGCAGCCAGGCGTCGAAGGACAGGTCCCGTTTGCCGGCGGTGAGCAGGGCCAGGCCGGGCTCCGGGCGGGACGTCACCCGGGCCCAGGCGCGCAACGCGGGTCGCAGGCCCGCGCCGGCCTCGCCCCGCGAGAACGGCGTCATCCAGCGGTAGAAGCCGTCGTCGTGCGCGATGTAGCAGCCGCTGCGCAGCACCGGCAGCACCCGCATGCCCGGTTCCCACGGTGCGGTGAGCGCGTCGGCGACCTGGTCGAAGAAGCAGCTTCCGCCAGCGCTCACCAGGATGGTGTCCGACTCGAACAAACCGGCCCGGTGCAGCAGCACGGCGACCTTGCGCATCCGGTTCAGCAAATCGTCCACAATGGACAGACTGTGCGGCGACGGGTCGTTCACCAGCACACCCTCGTAGCCGCCGACGCCGACCAGCCGCAGCAGCGGGCACAGCGCGACCTCGCGGGCGGTGGCCAGCGCGTCGGCCACCGAGCGCGCGCCGGCCCGGCCGCCGGTCCGGCCGATCTCGACCAGCACGTCGACCGGCCGGCTCGGCGGTCGCTGAGCGAGCGCGCCGGCCATCTGCCACACCACCTCGGGTGAGTCCACGAAGCAGCTGAACTCGAAGTCGTCGTCGGCCTCGAGCTCGTCGGCCACCCAGTGCAGCGCCGGCGCGTCGATCAGCTCGTTGGCGAACAGGATCCGGGACACGCCGAACGCCCGGTAGACCCGCAGT
>NZ_DASTBH010000456.1:0-3951 GCF_035712165.1 Actinophytocola sp.
GACAGCGCGTTCTCCCCGAACAGCACGCCCAGCAGACGGCTCACGCCGATGGACAGGCCGACGCCCGGGAACCGGTCGTTGCCCGAGCTGGCCAGGTTGTCGTAGCGGCCGCCGGAGCAGACCGAGCCGAACCGCTCGTAGCCGAGCAGTTGGGTCTCGTACACGGTCCCGGTGTAGTAGTCCAGGCCGCGCGCGATCTTCAGCTCGGCGCGGCACAGCCCCGGCGCGTGCGCCGCGGCCGTCTCCATGACCCGGGCCAGTTCGGCCAGGCCCTCGTCCAGCAGCGGGTCGGCGACGCCGAGGGCACCGACCCGGTCGACGAACGACAGGTCGTCCGCGGCGATCTCGGCCAGCGCGAGCGCCGCCTTGGCCTGGGCGTCGGTCGCGCCGGCGGTCTCGACCAGCAGCGCGGCGACCCTGTCCGGGCCGATCTTGTCGAGCTTGTCGACCGACCGCAGCGCCGCCTCCGGGTCGCCGATGCCCAGGCCGCGGTAGAAGCCCTCGCACACCTTGCGGTTGTTGACCTGGATCCGCACCGGCGGGATCGGCAGGGCGGCCAGCGCGTCGCCGATCACCAGCGGCACCTCGGCCTCGTAGTGGAACGGCAGCGTGTCGCGGTCCACCACGTCGATGTCGGCCTGGACGAACTCCCGGTAGCGCCCCTCCTGGGGCCGCTCGCCCCGCCACACCTTCTGGATCTGGTAGCGGCGGAACGGGAACTGGAGCTTGCCGGCGTTTTCAAGGACGAACCGCGCAAAGGGTACGGTGAGGTCGAAGTGCAGCCCGAGCGCGTCGTCGGTGCCGGCGGTGCCGCCCTCGGCGGGATCGGCCTGGAGCCGGCGCAGGACGTACACCTCCTTGGAGGTCTCGCCCTTGCGCAGCAACTGGTCCAGCGGCTCCACCGCGCGCGTCTCCAGCGGGGCGAAGCCGTACAGCTCGAACGTCGTCCGCAGCCGGTCCAGCACGTACTGCTCGATCATGCGCTGCGGCGGGAGCCACTCCGGGAAGCCGGAGAGGGGCGTGGGCCTGCTCATCGGGGTTGTCTACCAGCCTCGGTTCGGGGCCGCGCCGCGGGAGGTGTCGCGGGAGAGCTCGCGGAGCTGGCGCAGATAGGGATTGCCCGCCCGCTCGCGGCCGATCGTGGTCGCGGGACCGTGGCCGGGCAGCACCACCGTGTCGTCGGCCAGCGGAAGGATCTTGTCCCGCAGGCTGGCCAGCATCTCCGGCAGGCTGCCGCCCGGCAGGTCGGTGCGCCCGATGGAGCCGGCGAACAGGACGTCCCCGGACAGGCAGAGCTCGTCCGCCTCGTACGTCGTCCCCGCGGCCGGCAGCCGGAACAGCACCGACCCGCCGGTATGGCCCGGCGCGTGGTCGACGCTGATCTCCAGGCCGGCCAGGGCCAGGGTGGCGCCGTCGGTCAGCTCGGCCACGTCCTCCGGCTCCGCGTACGGCAGCCGGCCGCCGAACAGGGCGGCCAGGTCGGTGGACAGGGCCTTGGCCGGGTCGGCCAGCATCTCCCGGTCGGCCGGGTGCACGTACGCGGTCACACCGCGCGCGCCGCACACCGGCGCCACGGAGAACGTGTGGTCCAGGTGACCGTGGGTCAGCAGCACGGCGGCGGGGCGCAGCCGGTGCTCCGCCAGCACCTCGTCGAGCCGGTCGAGCACCCCGATGCCGGGGTCGACCACGACGCACTGCTCCCCCGGCGCCGGCGCGACCACGTAGCAGTTGGTCTCGAAGGCGTCGGCCGGAAACCCGACGACGAGCACGTCCGTCCCTCCCTGTGGGCTGATGCCGTCGAGCCTAGCCCGACCGTCGAACGGATAACCGCCGCGACCCGGGGCCAGTGACGATCTCCGATCACGACTTGACCGCACCGTGCCCCCTCGCGCACACGATTCCCAGGCTGTGGCCGTACACTCTGGCGGGCGTGTGGCGTGGCGCACTCCGGCGGAACGCACCGACCGGACGAGCACACGGGGAACCAGTGAGGCCAGTGAGGAGGGAGCACGCGTGGCTTCCAGCAAGGACCGGCAGCGCAAGCTCGCGCGGGCGAAGCTCGACCGGCAGTTGGCCCGCCGGGCGGCCGCGGAGCGGCGCAAGCGCCGGACCCGTGCCACCGTCGGCGCCGGCCTGGCCGTCGTGCTGATCGCCGTGGGCGCCGTATGGCTCTTCGGCGGCTTCGACGGCGACGACGAGACGGCCACCGCGCAGGACCAGTGCACCTGGACGCCGCAGGACGCCACGACCAACTCCAACCTCAAGGACGTGGGCACCCCACCCACCAAGGACCTGCCCACCAAGGGCACCCGGCTGATGACCGTGGTCACGCCCGGCGGCGACATCACCGCCGAACTCCAGGTCGACCCGTCGGTGTGCGGCACCGCCAGCCTCGCGTACCTGGCCGAGAAGAACTTCTACGACAACACCAAGTGCCACGAGCTGACCGAGACGTACCTGCGCTGCGGTGACCCCAGCGGCACCGGCCAGGGCGGCCCGACGTACGCCGTGTTCGGGGAGAACGTGCCGGCGCCCTCCGGAGCCTCCCCGTCGGCCAGCCCGGCACCGGCCGGCGAGGCCGCGCAGTACCCCAAGGGCACGATCGCGCTGGTGGCCACCACCCCGGGCAGCTACGGCAGCCAGTTCCTGATCTTCCACAAGGACCTGAGCATCGCCGAACCGGCGTACACGATCGTCGGCAACCTGCTGGGCGGCCAGGCCGTTCTCGACCAGATCGTCAAGGCCGGCACCGTCGCCAACGAGTCCGGCGAGAAGACCAAGCCGGCCAAGGACGTGACCGTCACCTCGGTACGGGTGGACGAGGCACGCACCGCCGGCACGCCGGCACCCACCCCTCCGGCGGGCCCCACCCCGTCGGCCACCGCCCAGTCCTGACCAGCTTCACCGCGGGAGGAAAGACCGTGACGTCCACGAGGGAGCGGCAGCGGGCCGCGGCACGGGCCAAGCTCGAACGCGAGATGGCCCAGCGCAAGGCCGCCGCGCGCAAGCGCCGCCAGAGGTTGACGATCCTCGGCGCCGGCGCGACGGTCATCGTCGTCCTCGCCGGCGTCGTTTGGCTGGTGGTCGCCCTCAACGATGACGACCCCGACACCGCCTCGCCGGCGCCCTCGGCGAGCGCGGGCGCGGCGCCCTGCACGTTCACCGAGGTGCCGGCGGACCAGCGGCCAAAGACCACGAAGGACGTCGGGCTGCCGCCGTCCGGTGAGCCCCGCGAGGGCACCGAGGTCATGAAGCTGGCCACGAACTTCGGCGACATCGAGATCACCATGGACCTGGCGAAGTCGCCGTGCACCGCGGCGAGCTTCCGGCACCTGGCCAGCAAGGACTTCTTCGACGGGATCAAGTGCCACCGGATCCTGCCCGGCCTGCTGCAGTGCGGCGACCCGAGCGCGAAGGGCAAGGGGTACCGCGAGACCGACGGCACGGGCGGCCCGTCCTACCGGTTCGCCGACGAGAACCTGCCGACGAACGAGCGGCCGCCGTACCCGGCGGGCGTGGTGGCGATGGCCAACAGCGGCCCGAACACGGCCACGAACGGCAGCCAGTTCTTCCTGGTCTACCAGGACGTTGAGCTCCAGCCGGCGTACGGCGTGGTCGGCAAGATCACCGACCCCAAGGGCATGGAGGTCCTGAAGAGCGCGACGGCGGCGGGCCACGACGGCGCGTTCGAGCCACAGCCGGGCGGCGGCCACCCCAAGAAGGACGTCGTCATCAACGACCTCACGGTGGGCTGAGCTTGCTGGCGCTCGCTCCGCTCGCGCGGGTTTCGCGCTTATCAACCGCCCTGGTCGAGCTAGTGTCGCGCGTCGTCGATTCCTTGACACGCCTGCGCCAGCCAAGCCACCGCCCTTCCGACTCCCTTTGCTCTGCTTACCCATGCGCAACACCGGCCTGGAGCGCGTGTTGCGCATCGGTAAGCAGAGCAAAGGG
>NZ_DASTBH010000457.1:0-16563 GCF_035712165.1 Actinophytocola sp.
ATTGTCGAGTGGCGGCAGCACCAAGGCCATTCTTGCCGCGCTGGCGGCGAACGCCGGCATCGCGGCGGCGAAGTTCGCCGGCTTCCTGATCACGGGATCGTCGTCGATGCTCGCCGAGTCGGTGCACTCGGTCGCCGACACCTCCAACCAGGGTCTGCTGCTGCTGGGGCAGAAGACGTCGCAGCGGGAGGCGACCCGTCAGCACCCGTTCGGGTTCGGCCAGGACCGGTACTTCTACTCGTTCGTCGTGGCTCTGCTGCTGTTCTCGCTCGGCTCGGTGTTCGCGCTCTACGAGGGCTTCCACAAGATCCAGCATCCGGAGGACCTGACCTCGCCGTTCGTGGCGATCGTCATTCTGGTGCTGGCGATCGGTCTGGAGACCTACAGCTTCATCACCGCGATCACCGAGTCGAAGAAGATCAAGGGCGATGCCTCGTGGTGGGGCTTCATCCGCCAGTCCCGCACCCCCGAGCTACCCGTCGTGCTGCTCGAGGATGCCGGCGCGCTGCTCGGCCTGGCGTTCGCGCTGTTCGGGGTGAGCCTCGCGGCGATCACCGGGAACTCGGTCTGGGACGGCATCGGCACCATGATGATCGGTGTGCTGCTCGGGGTGATCGCGATCTTCCTGATCATCGAGATGAAGAGCCTGCTGATCGGTGAGGGCGCCACCCCGAAGGAGCTGGACGAGATCTGCGCAGCCTGCGTCTCCGGGAAGGTGCAGCGGGTGATCCACATCCGCACCCAGTACCTGGGGCCGGAGGAGCTGCTGGTCGCCGCCAAGATCGCGCTGGAACCGGGTCTGCCGCTGGAGGAGGTGGCCCGGGCCATCGACGCGGCCGAGTCCCGGATCCGGGAGCGGGTTCCCAACGCGCGCCTGATCTATCTCGAGCCGGACCTGGACCGGTCGGTGACCGCCGGGACGTAAAGCGGAACCACCGGCCCGGCACTACTGTCGAACCATGTCCCGGACCGGTCTGTGGCGCACTAAATCGGTCGAGCAGTCCATTGCGGACACCGACGAGCCGGAATCCAGGCTCCGCAAGGACCTGAGCGCGTGGGATCTCACGGTGTTCGGCGTGGCCGTGGTGATCGGCGCCGGCATCTTCACGCTCACCGCGCGGACCGCGGGTGACCTGACCGGGCCCTCGGTGTCGCTGGCGTTCGTGCTGGCCGCGATCGCCTGCGGGCTGGCCGCCCTGTGCTACGCCGAGTTCGCCTCCACGCTGCCGGTGGCCGGCAGCGCGTACACGTTCTCCTACGCCACCGTCGGCGAGTTCCTGGCCTGGATCATCGGCTGGGACCTGGTGCTGGAGTTCGCGGTCGGCGCGGCCGCGGTGGCCAAGGGCTGGTCGGTCTACCTGGCGACGGTGCTGGGCTACGCGTTCGGCGACGGCGTGGCCACCACCTTCGGGATCGGCGGGCTGACCGTCGACTGGGGCGCCCTGTTGCTGATCGTCGCGCTGGCCGCGCTGTTGATCCTGGGCACCAAGCTGTCCTCCCGGTTCAGCCTGGTGATCACCGGGATCAAGGTCGCGATCGTGCTGTTCGTGATCGTGTACGGGTTCTTCTACGTCAAGGCCGCGAACTACAGCCCGTTCATCCCGCCGGCCGACACCGGATCGCCCGGCCCGTCCGGGGTGGAGCAGTCGCTGTTCTCCCTGCTGGCCGGTGGCACCAGCAGCACGTTCGGCATCTTCGGCCTGCTGGCGGGCGCCTCGCTGGTGTTCTTCGCGTTCATCGGCTTCGACGTGGTGGCCACGACCGCCGAGGAGGCCCGCAACCCGCAGCGCGCGGTGCCGCGCGGCATCCTCGGCTCGCTGGCCATCGTCACGGTGCTCTACGTCGGTGTCTCGCTGGTGGTCACCGGCATGGTCAACTACCGGCAACTGGCCACCGTCGGGCCGGACGGGGTGTCCGAGCGCAAGACGCTGGCCACCGCGTTCGCCGACAACGGCGTGGACTGGGCGGCGAATGTGATCTCGATCGGTGCGCTGGCCGGCCTGACCACCGTGGTGATGGTGCTGATGCTGGGCCAGACCCGGGTGCTGTTCGCGATGTCCCGGGACGGCCTGCTGCCGCGCGGGCTGGCCCGCACCGGGCCGCGCGGCACCCCGGTCCGGGCCACCCTGCTGATCAGCGCGATGATCGCGGTGGCGGCCACGTTCTTCTCCGCGGACAAGCTGGAGGAGATGGTCAACGTCGGCACCCTGTTCGCGTTCATCCTGGTGTCCGCCGGAGTGATCATCCTGCGCCGCACCCGGCCGGACCTGCCGCGCGGCTTCCGGGCGCCGGGCGTCCCGGTGCTGCCGATCCTGGCGATCCTGGCCTGCCTGTGGCTGATGCTGAACCTCACGGTGCTGACCTGGCTGCGGTTCATCGCCTGGATGCTGCTCGGCGTGGTCGTCTACTTCGCCTACGGCCGTGGCCATTCGCTGCTCGGACGGCGCGAGGCCGCCGAAACCCGCAGCCAGTGAGCGTGCTCTGCCTGGACGTCGGTTCGACCTGGACCAAGGGGGCGCTGGTCTCGCCCGGCGGGGAGTTGCTCGGCACCGCGTCGCACGCCACCACCCTGCCCGAGGTGCTGCACGGGATCGCGGCGGTGACCGAGAACCTCGGCGCGGCCGGGTTGCCGGTGCTGGCCTGCTCGTCGGCCGGCGGCGGCCTTCGGCTGGCCGTGCTCGGACAGGAACGGCTGGTCAGCGCGGAGGCGGGGTACCGGGCGGCGCTGTCGGCCGGCGCGAAGGTGGTGCACGTGGCCGCCGGGAAGCTGGACGGGGCGGGGTTGCGCGCGGTGCGGGCAGCCCGGCCGGACGTGCTGCTGCTGACCGGCGGCACCGACGGCGGGGACACCTCGGTGCTGCTGCACAACGCGCGCCGGCTGGCGGTCAACCGGATCGGCGTGCCGGTGGTGCTGGCCGGCAACGTCAAGGCCCGGGACGAGGCGGTGGAGTTGCTGCGCGGGACCGGGCGCACGGTCGTCGCGACCGACAACGTGCTGCCCGACGTCGGCGAACTGGCGCCCGGACCGGCCCGGCAGGCGATCCGGGAGGTGTTCCTGCGGCACGTGATCGGCGGCAAGGGACTGTCCCGGGGGCCGCGGTTTCGCGACATGGTGCGCACGGTCACCCCGGACGCCGTGCTCTCCGGCGTCGCCCGGCTGGCCGCGACCCAGCCCACCGACGGCGCGGTCCTGGTGGTCGACGTCGGCGGGGCCACCACCGACGTCTACTCCGCTGTGTCCACAGTGGATGGCGACGAGCGGCACGCGGTCGGGCTGCCGGTGGACCGGCGCACGGTCGAGGGCGACATCGGGATGCGGTGGAGCGCCACGGGAATCGTGACCGAGGCGGCGGCCGAGCGGCTGCTGTCCGAGGACGAGGCCGCCGCGCTCGCCGGACCGGCCGGCCGGCTCGCCGCCCACCCGGACACCGTCGAGTCCGACGTGGACACTCGGTTGGCGACGCTGGCCGCGGTGCTGGCGGTGCGCCGGCACCTGCGCATGGTCGACGGCCGGCTCGGCCCGCGCGGCGCCGGGCTGGTCGTGCTCTCCGGCGGCGTGTTCCGGCACGCCGGCGCCGGCCGCCTGGACGAGGTCGGCCAGGCCCTGCGCACCGACCCGGCGCTGCGCCCGCACCTGCGTACCGCGGCGGTCACCGTCGACCGGGACTACGTGCTCGCCCCGGCCGGCCTGCTCGCCGCCGCCGGACACCCGGAGGCCGCCGGCCGTCTGATCGCGCGGCTCGGCCGGCCCTAAACCTCGCTGGTGCTGTTGCCCCGGGGGATGGGCAGCGCGGCGCCGGGCGGGCGGCGCCGTTCCGGGTCCAGGCCGGCGGCCAGGGCGATCGCCCGGTCCCACTCGGGGTCGGCGGTGTAGTCGCCGTGCCCCTGCACCCCGGGCGTCCAGCGCCGGCCGGCCGACGGGCCCAGTTGCGGGTCCGGCAGCCAGTGATCCAGCCCGAGCACCAGCGCCCCGTCCGGCGCCCGGTACGCGGCGGGCAGCGGCCCGGCCGTCCCGTCCGGCCGGAACCCGACGCCGAGCAGCTGGCCGTCCACGACCTGCCGGCGCCAGGTGGTCACCGGCCCGCCGATCGCGTCGGTGCCCCGGCACAGCGACCGCCACCGGGTGCCCAGCTCACCGGCCAGGGCGGCCAGCGCGGTGTGCGGCACGACACCCGGGAACGCCCTCGGGTAGGCCCATTGCAGCGGCGCGCCCGCCGTGACGATGCCGATCCGCCTGCGGTCCGGCTCGTCCAGCGAGTTCAGCAGCCGGGTCGCGGCGACCACGACCAGTACGCTGCCCTGGCTGTTGCCGGTGAGCACCACCCGGGTGCCCGGCTCGCGCAGGTGCTCGACGGTGCGCGCGGCCAGTTCCGGGATCACCTTGAGGGCGTAGCACGGCGGCACGATCGGGTGCGCCTCGCGCGGCCAGAAGCAGGCCAGGTCGGCGATCAGCCCGAGGTTGCGCCCGGCCTCCGGCGCCCGCGCCGCGTTGTACACGGCCCGCAGCAGCGCGGCCACCAGCGCGCCGAGCACGAGCACCCCGAGGCCGGCCAGCGGGGTGGTCCAGGCCGGCGGGTCCATCCCGGAGATCCGCCGGTACAGCGAGATCACCGCGCCTGCGCACAGGATCGCGGCGACCGCCAGCACGGCGTGGTGCAGGTGCTGGTGCTGCCAGTGCGCCCGGCGCCAGCCCCGCTGGGCCGCTCGCAGGTCCGCCGGCCGGGTCCGGTGCAGCAGCCCGACCTCGGCGAACCGGCCGCCGGCCCGGGCCGACCGCCAGCCGTGCACCGCCGCGACCACGGCCACCGGCACGGCCACCGCCGCCGCGATCACCGCGCTGGCCCCCCACAGCAGGGTCACCGGCGTGTACCCCTTGGGCAGCTCCAGGTCCTGGGTGCCGAGCAGCCCGCGCACGGTGATCGCGAGCCCGGCGCCGAACCCGCCGCCGAGCAGCGCGGCCATCGCGACCATCGGCGCCGACATCCACCCGCCGGCCCACGGCCGCAGCTCCCGGGGCTGGGACCGCCAGCCCGCGCGGGCGATCAGCGCGCCCGGGATCAGCAGCAGGCCGAGCAGGACGACCAGGCCGATCAGCGCGGCGGCCAGGGCCTCCACCGTGGAGTCGGTGCCGGTGATCGTGTCCGGCATCGGGTTCTGCACGGCGCCGACGGCCAGCACCAGCGCGATCCCGAAGCCGATCAGCACCCGGCGGGACCAGGGTCCCAACCCGCTGCGCAGCCAACTGCCCATCCGCTCCGGCGCCGCGCCGGTCGGGTCGTCGAGCAGCAGCACGGCGAGCATCGCCAGGCCCAGGAGCACCAGTGCCATCGCCCAGAGCACCGCGTCGACCGGCCGGCCCGGCATGTGAAACGGGCCACCCACCGGCAGCAGCGCCACCGTGGCGAGCGCCGCGAGCAGGTGCAGCGCACGCAGCATGGGGGTGTCCGGATCGGCGGCCAGGTTGGTGCCGGGCAGGTCGACGGAGAGGTTCGGGGGCGACGGCGGCGGGTTGGGCGCGTCGGCGGTCTCCCAGGCCACGCTGGAGACGCGGTGCAGGATCATGATCACGGCGAGCACCGGGAGCAACCCGATCGCGGGCCGCACCAGGTAGGTCTCCCGCAGCCAGGCCGGCACGGTGTTGGCCAGGCACGCGCTGCCGGGGGCCAGGCACTGCGCGGCCAGCAGGTCCAGGCTGACCACCGCGACCTGTGTGACCAACAACATGGTGAGCAGCAGCGCCGCCAGCCGCAGCAGCGACCGGCCGGCCAGGCCCAGCCGTGCGGCGAGCCGGTGCCCGCGGGGCAGCGGCGGCAGCATCCAGTGCGCCATGTTGGCCAGCGAGAACGGGAACAGCAGCGCCCAGGTGGCCTTCGCGGCGCCCCCCGAGGTCATGCCGCTCCAGACGTAACCCTCCACGACCCGCGGGATGGACCGGCCCCCGGCGGCCAGCACCGGGCCGGGCGCCGGGCGGAGCAGCCGGTCGGCCGGGCGGACGAACCGCCCCACCCCGTCGCCGGCCACGTCCACCGCCGTGATCGCCGACACCAGGTGCTCCGGCCTGGTGCCCATGATGCCGTGCACCCGCAGCTCGACCACCCGGGTGTCCGGACCTGGTAGCAGCACGGCCCTCCTTCGCGACTCCTTGGGTGCCACTCAAGGCGGTCTGGGTGCTCGCTAGGTGGCAGACCTCACGTCGAGTCGCCAACGGTACTGTTTGTTGGGGACGGGTGTGCCCGCGGTGCCGGACGGCACGAAATAGCTTGGAGGATGCCTTCGATGACCGCAGCGGAAACGCGGAATGAAACCGGTGCCCGGTTCGCCAGGACGATCGGTGGTGTCGACTTCGCGGTGGCGGACCTGTCGCTCGCGGATTTCGGCCGCAAAGAGATTCGACTCGCCGAGCACGAGATGCCCGGTTTGATGGCCTTGCGCCGTGAGTATTCCGAAGTTTATCCGTTGCGTGGAGCGCGGATCTCCGGATCGCTGCACATGACCGTGCAGACCGCGGTGCTGATCGAGACGCTCGTCGCCCTCGGCGCCGAGGTGCGCTGGGCGTCCTGCAACATCTTCTCCACTCAGGACCACGCGGCGGCCGCGGTGGTCGTCGGTCCACACGGGACCGTCGAGGAGCCCAAGGGCGTCCCGGTGTACGCCTGGAAGGGCGAGTCGCTGGAGGAGTACTGGTGGTGCACCGAGAAGATGCTCACCTGGGCCGACGGCGTGCCGCCGAACATGCTGCTCGACGACGGCGGTGACGCGACCCTGTTGGTGCACAAGGGAACGCAGTACGAGAAGGCCGGCGTCGTGCCGCAGCCGGAGGACAACGACCCCGAGGAGTGGAAGGTCATCCTCGAGGTGCTGCGCAACTCGCTGGCCACGGACAACAGCAAGTGGACCAAGACCGGCGAGTCGATCCTCGGCGTCACCGAGGAGACCACGACCGGTGTGCTGCGGCTCACCCAGATGGCCGCGGCCGGCGAGCTGCTGTTCCCGGCGATCAACGTCAACGACTCGGTGACCAAGTCCAAGTTCGACAACCGGTACGGCATCCGGCACTCGCTGGTCGACGGCATCAACCGCGGCACCGACGTGCTGATCGGCGGCAAGGTCGCGGTCGTCTGCGGCTACGGCGACGTCGGCAAGGGCGCCGCGGAGTCGTTGCGCGGCCAGGGTGCGCGCATCGTCGTCACCGAGATCGACCCGATCTGTGCGCTGCAGGCCGCGATGGACGGCTACGACGTGCAGACGCTGGAGTCCGTACTGCCCAAGGCGGACATCGTGATCACCACGACCGGCAACAAGGACGTGGTGATGGCCGAGCACATGGCCCGGATGAAGCACCAGGCCATCGTCGGCAACATCGGCCACTTCGACAACGAGATCGACATGGCCGGCCTGGCCCGCTACCCCGGCGTGCGCCGGATCAACATCAAGCCCCAGGTCGACGAGTGGGTCTTCCCGGACGGCCACTCGATCATCGTGCTGTCCGAGGGCCGCCTGCTCAACCTCGGCAACGCCACCGGGCACCCGTCCTTCGTGATGTCCAACTCGTTCTCCAACCAGGTCATCGCCCAGGTCGAGCTGTACACCAAGCACAAGGAGTACGACCGCGAGGTCTACCGCCTGCCCAAGAAGCTCGACGAGAAGGTCGCCCGCATCCACCTCGAAGCCCTCGGCGGCGAGCTCACCAAGCTCACCAAGGAACAGGCCGAGTACATCGACGTCGACGTGGACGGCCCCTACAAGGCGGACCACTACCGCTACTGACCAGCCTTTCCGGCTCGCCCCACCCCAGGTGCGACGGATACACTGGTGATCGCGGAGGCTTAGAGAGCTGAAGAAGTGGGCCCGGTGCGTGGTCGGACGGCCACCCACCGGGTCCGCGCCTTATTCGGGGCAATCCAGGTCGATCACAGCGCTGACCACCGTGCTGATGCGCTTGCGCCAGTGCCCGCCGGCGTTGAAGCACCAGGCCGCCGTGTCGGCGACCCACAACAGCGGCTCGGTCGTGGAACCGAGGTGCTCGTAGACCAGCTGAGTGGGGTGCGCCTGCCCACTGATCACGCGCCGAATGGTCACCTCGTCGCCGATGTCGCGGTTCGACCGGCTGTCGAGGACCAGACGGTGCGCGCCGCCATCGAGCAGGTCCCGGGTCAGCCGGGCAATGCAGTCCTGCCGAGCTGGTTCGTCCCGGCGCTGGCAGGAGCGGCGGTAGATCCGCACCTCGACCGCCATCCGCCGGATGGAGTCGACGAGTTCGCGCTGGCGAGGTTCCTTCTCCCGCTTGAAGTGCACCTCGCGCTGACCGGGCAGCAGCAGGGCGCGAAGATCGCGACGTAGGCAGCGGAGATTCGCCGGGTGCGCGAGGGCGACGGCGACCAGGTAGGTGGAGCCGTGGCGGGATTCGTCGGCGAAGGCATGCACGGTCATGGCCGGCGCATCATCGCAAGGAGCCCCGACCATTTCGGCGATGCGGCGATCACACCAACGTGTGAATGCTACGGATAAATTTTCTCCTGGGCGGCCAGCATTGTGACGAATTTGTCGATGCGGCGGGCGCGGGTTTCCGGGCGTTTGGCGTCTTCGGTGCGGTGCAGAATGGCGAAGCGGTTGCGGCTGTCCAGGGTGGCGAAGAACTCGGCGGCAGCGGGGTTGGCGTCGAGGGCGGCCTGCAGGTCCGCTGGCACGGTGCTGGAGGCCGGACCCGCGTAGGCGGCGTCCCAGCGGCCGTCGGCCTTGGCGGCTTCGACGGCCCGGAGGCCGGCGGGGGTCATCCGGCCGGCCTCGATCAGCGCGAGCACCTTGTCCCGGTTGATCTTCGACCACTTGCTGCGGGCCGTTCGCGGCGTGAACCGCTGCAGGTAGTGCCGCTGGTCCAGGCTGCGGGCCTGGCCGTCGATCCAGCCGTAGCACAGGGCCAGCTCCACGGCCTGCGGGTAGCTCACGCCCACGAACCCCTTCTTGGCGACCTTCAGCCACAGCCCGGGCTCGGTCTCGTGGTGCGCACGCAGCCACGATTCGAACTCGGCGGGGGAGGCGAACTCGAGCACGGGTAGGTCGACCATGATCGCGACCCTAGTTCGCGGCGGCCGCCGGGAACAGCGATCAGGCCGGGTCGCCGGTGTAGAAGGCGGTGGTCTGCTTGACCGCCGAGGCGACCTGCTCGGGGTCGGCGCCCGCGGCCCGGTACGCCGCGCCCCACGCCTGGCTGCTGCGGGCCATCAGGTCCTTGGCCTCGGCGGTGGTCTGCCACTCCTCGGGGTTGTCGATCGCGCCGCCGGCCAGGTGCAGGGCCAGCCCGAGCAGCCCGAGGTCCCAGCCGACGCCGACCGCGCCCGGCCCGAACTGGTCCCACATCCCCGGGTCGACGATCGCGATGTGCTCCAGTTCGAACTCGGTGGCCTCGCCCGCCGCGCTCAGCCTGACCTCGACCTCGGAGGGCGGGCCCTCGCCCATCACCCAGGTCAGCCGCAGCAGGCTGGGCGCGTCGCAGCGCAGGATCTCGCCGCCGGCATTGCCCTGGAGCTGGTACCGGCCGCCGAGCCGCAGGTCGCCGGTGACCGGCATGAACCACCGGCTGATCCGCTCGGCGCTGGTGCAGGCGTCCCAGACGTCCTCGACGGTGGCCTCGTAGCGCCGGCGCAGCAGCACGCTGCGGGCCTGCGCGCCGGCCAGCTGCCCGGTGCCGACCTCGCGCCGGATGGCGTTGATCTGGTTGACAAAGTCGATCATTGCCCAAGGATATTACTGATCACTTATATAAGTCAAACATGAGAGACTCGCCGGCTTTGCGCGACTTCACATCCGTGTGTCCGCAGGCCTCGATAGACTCGCTGGCGGTCAGATCCGTGCTCAGTCGCCAATGGAGTCACTGTGTCGAGCTGTGGCCACGTCGACACGCTGGTCAGCGCCCCGAGCGGCCCGTTCTTCGGCCCGCTCGCGCACGGATTCGCCTGCGGTGCGCACATCCCGATCCACAGCGCCCAACCCTGGAACGCGCTGGTCGATCCCGCCACCGGCGCCCAGGAGACCCGCGACTCGCTGCAGGAAAGTTGGGGCATCACCACCGCCGGGGAGTGGCGCGAGCACGTGGACCTGCTGCTCGCCGGCGAGGACATGGGCCAGGACACCGACCTGCTGCTGCGGCTGCGCCGGGACGTGATCGGCCGGGCCGGCCGGTGCGACCTGCCGCTGTGGCGGGAGGCCATCCAGCAGTGGGGTCAGTGGCGGGGCGCCACCCCGGAGCTGATCAAGGAGTTCACGGTCAGCGCCGGCATGATCATCCGGTACGAGGCCCGGTTCCGGGCCGACGGGCTGCTGCCGCCGGACGGGATCGTCAACTCGGTGCGGGGCTACGACTTCGGCCGCGCGGTCAACATGGCCCGGTGGGGTTTCGGCAGCCGGTTCTGCGAGTACCGCGACGCGGAGGCCACCGTGCTCCGGGCCGGCGAACTGGTCCGGGCGCACTACTCGTCCTGGGCCGACTACGGCGGCGGCTACGCGCTCGGCCGGGTGCTGCGGTTCGACAACGAGGAGTACGGCCACACCTACGAGTCGGTGCTCGGCCCGAACCAGATGCTGCTGACCGACCAGGCCAGCCCGTGGCGGCACATCAGGTTCTCGTAGTCTGCGGCGGTGGCACGGTTGATCGTGATCGAGGGCCTGGACGGCGCCGGCAAGCGCACCCTGGCCGACAACCTGGTCGGGGCGCTGGGCGAGCGGGGCGCGACGGTGCAGCGGCTGGCCTTCCCCCGGTACGGCGTGAGCGTTCCGGCCGACCTGATCGCCGACGCGCTGCACGGCAGGCTCGGTGACCTCGCCGAGTCGGTCTACGGCATGGCGACGCTGTTCGCCCTGGACCGGCAGGCGGCCGCGGCCGACATCCGGTCCGGGCTGGCCGGCCACGATGTCGTGCTGCTGGACCGGTACGTGGCGTCCAACGCCGCCTACGGCGCCGCCCGGCTCAGCCAGGACGCCGGCGGTGAGTTCGTCGCCTGGGTGCGCGCCCTGGAGATCGACCGGATCGGCCTGCCGGTGCCCGATCTGCACCTGCTGCTGCGGGTCACGCCCGAGGTGGCGGCCGCCCGCTCGGCGCACCGGGAGCGCACCGAAGCCGACCGGGAGCGCGACAACTGGGAGTCCGACGGCGGCCTGCAGGCCCGATGCGCGGCGGTCTACGACGAACTTGCCCGCGACGGCTGGCTGTGCCCGTGGCAGGTCGTCGACGGCACGTCCACAGTGGACTTTCCGGCGCTGGCCGACCTGGCGCTGCGCTGAGTCAGAGCGCCCCGACCAGATCGGCGCCCCAGCGCCCGATCTCCGCGTCGATGTCCAGCGGCCGGAGCGCGAGCGACTCCTCCATCTCCGGGGTGACCCGGTCGCGCGGCACGAACCAGGACACCTCGAACTCGATGCCGTCCGGGTCCTTGCCGTACAACGATTTGGACACCGTGTGGTCGGAACTGCCGACCAGGGCGCCGGCGTCGGCCATCGCGCGGGCAAACCCGGCCAACTCGGTCAGCGTCCGCACCGACCAGGCCAGGTGGTACAGGCCCACCGAGGGTCGCCCGTCGCGCGGCGTGTCCGTGCCGTCACCGACTGGGCCGTTGCCAGCCGTGCCGACACCGAACAGGCCGAGGTCGTGGTCGTTGTCGGAGTCGGCGGCGCGCAGGAACGCCATGGCGGGTCCCTGGTGGACGACGCGAAACCCGAGCAGGTCGCGGTAGAAACTCACGCTGCGTTCCACGTCGCGTACGTAGAGCACGGCATGGTTGAGCCGGCGGATTCCCATGGCACATCTCCGTGTTAGCCTGGTTCAAGGTTCAACAATACTCGCGGACGCTGTCGGTGGGGGCTGACACGGACACCGCATTCCAGGTGCGACGATATGACTATGAAGGCACGTGTGCTGGTCGTCGACGACGACCCCGCTCTGGCAGAGATGCTCACGATCGTGCTGCGCGGCGAAGGTTTCGAGACCGCCGTTGTGGCTGACGGGTCGCGGGCGTTGCCGGCTTTGCGCGAGCTCAAGCCGGACCTGGTGCTGCTCGACCTGATGTTGCCGGGCATGAACGGGATCGACGTCTGCAAGGCCATCCGCGGCGAGTCGGGCGTGCCGATCGTGATGCTCACCGCCAAGAGCGACACCGTCGACATCGTGCTCGGCCTCGAGTCCGGCGCCGACGACTACGTGGTCAAGCCGTTCAAGCCCAAGGAACTGGTGGCGCGGGTGCGGGCCCGGTTGCGCCGCACGGAGTCCGAGCCGGCCGAGACGCTGGCCATCGGCGACCTCACCATCGACGTGCCGGGACACGAGGTCACCAGGGAAGGCATCGCGATCCAGCTCACTCCGCTGGAGTTCGATCTGCTGGTGGCCCTGGCGCGCAAGCCGCGGCAGGTGTTCACTCGCGAGGTGCTGCTCGAGCAGGTGTGGGGCTACCGGCACGCCGCGGACACCCGGCTGGTGAACGTGCACGTGCAGCGGCTGCGTTCCAAGGTGGAGAAGGATCCCGAGCATCCGGTGGTCGTGTTGACGGTCCGCGGCGTGGGTTACAAGGCCGGTCCTCCGTGACGAGGGCCGGCGGAACGGCGGACTAGGTGAAGGCACTACTCAGGCGAGCGTTCCGCGGCGTGGCGCGGCACCTCGCCCGGCTTGTCGCGTTTGGACGGCGGCAGGCCGGTACGTTCGCCTTCCTGTGGCGTCGGTCACTGCAGCTGCGGGTCACGATCTCCACGCTGGCGATGTCCTCGGCCGTGGTCTTCGTGCTCGGCATGGTGCTGCAGTACCAGATCGTCGACCGGCTGCTGGTCATCAAGGAGGATGCCGCGCTCGAGGCGACCAAGGGCGCGGCGCGGGTCGTCTCCGACGAGCTGGTCGGCGTGAACCCCGGCTCGGACGCGGTGGAGAGCCGGCTGAACAGCGCGCTCAACCGCCTGGTCAGCTCGGCCCCTAACGACCCGAGCGCGGCCCGGTCGGCGGCCGGCGCGTTCGAGCCGGTGCTGGCCAGCGACGGTGCGGACCTCGCCCCCACCGAGCGGCACTCCGCCGGGCCGTACGCGGACGTGCCCGCGGATCTGCGCAACTTCGTGCAGGGCGGAAAGCTGACCCACGAGATCTACACGGTCAACCGGGGCGCCGACCGGACCACGTTCCTGATGGTCGGAATGCCGGTGGCCAACGTCGGCGGCCAGGGCCTGCAGCTCTACATGCTGTTCCCGCTCACCGCCGAGCAGCAGACGGTCAGCCTGGTGCAGAACATCCTGATCGTCGGCGGTGTGGTGCTGCTGTTGCTGCTGGCCGGAATCGCCAACCTGGTGACCCGCCAGGTGGTCCGCCCGGTGCGCGGGGCCGCCGAGGCCGCCGGCCGGTTCGCCGACGGCGAACTGGACGAGCGGCTGCCGGTGATGGGTGAGGACGACCTGGCCAAGCTCGCCCTGTCGTACAACCTCATGGCCGAGAGCATCCAGGGGCAGATCCGGCAGTTGGAGGAGTTCGGCACGCTGCAACGCCGGTTCACCTCGGACGTGTCGCACGAACTGCGCACCCCGCTGACCACCGTGCGGATGGCGGCCGACGTGCTGCACGCGTCCCGGGGCCAGTTCCCGCCCGGCCTGTCCCGCTCCACCGAGTTGCTGGTGGACGAGTTGGACCGGTTCGAGACGTTGCTCGCCGACCTGCTGGAGATCAGCCGCCTGGACGCCGGCGTCGAGGAACTGGTCACCGACGAGGTCGACGTGCGGCCGATCGTGCGCAGGGCGGTCGAGTCGGTGCGCGGCATCGCCGAGAACACCGGCTCGGAGATCATCCTGGACCTGCCCGACGTCGAGGTCACCGCCGAGGTGGAGTCCCGCCGGGTGGAACGGATTCTGCGCAACCTGGTGGCGAACGCGATCGACCACGGCGCCGGCCAGCCGGTGACCGTTCGGCTCGGCTTCGACGACGAGGCGCTCGCGGTGACCGTGCGGGACCGCGGCGTCGGTCTGCGGCCCGGCGAGGCGGACCTGGTGTTCAACCGGTTCTGGCGGGCCGACCCCTCGCGCAACCGGCACACCGGGGGCACCGGCCTGGGCCTGGCGATCAGCCTGGAGGACGCCCGGCTGCACGGCGGCGGGCTGGACGCCTGGGGCGAGCCCGGCAACGGCGCGTGCTTCCGGCTCACCCTGCCCCGGCGGCAGGGCGTTGGCTACCACCGCAGCCCGCTGGCGCTGCCCGGCGAGCCGGACACCGTGGTCTTCGAGCCGGTGACGCTCACCCCGGAACCGGCCCCCGGCAACGGCTCCACCGAGCACGTTCGTCGTGCCGACCACGAGGAGGTGCGCTGATGGCAGCCCACCGGACGCGCCGCCTGGTGCTGGCCGCGGGCCTGGTCGCCGTGGCGGCCCTGAGCTCGGCCTGTGCCAACATTCCGGACCGGACCACGCCGCAGCCCGTGTCGATCGACGGGGCGCAGGGGGTGGCCGGGGAGGCGCCGCTGCCCAACCCCACTGCCGACCCGTACACGCTGGTGCGCGATTTCGTCGGCAAGGCAGGCAATCCCGAGGCGGCCAAGAAGTACCTGACCGAGGCCGCCCGGCCGACCTGGCAGGGCGACGCCCCACCGATGATCATCAACGAGACGTTCAACACCGCCCCGCTGCCGCCGCAGGAGCGCCGCGCGCAGGGCGACGAGTCGGGCAACGAGGTGACGGTCGTGCTGACCGTGTCCTTCGTCGGCCGGCTCGGCCCGGACCGGTCGTTCATCCCGGCGGTGGGCTCCCACGAGTACACGATCGTCGTCCGCCGGGACAGCGAGGACGCGCCCTGGCGGATCGCGACCCCGCCGGAGTCGGTGCTGATCACGCCGCCGGTGTTCAAGCAGAGCTACCGGCTGGTCAACGTGTACTTCTTCGACCCGTCGTTCCAGGCCGTGGTGCCGGATCCGCGTTACGTCGCGGCGCAGCCGCTGGCCGGGCTGCCGGACCGGGTGGTGCGGCTGCTGGTGGACGGCCCGTCGGCGGCCCTGGGCACCGCGGTGCGCTCGCTGATCGGTCCGGACGCGGAGATCCGCACCAACGCCGTGTCGGATCCGGACGACGGCGCGGTCGTGGTGAACCTGACCAAGATCGGGGACCGCACGCCGGACGACCGCCGGCTGATCGCCGCGCAGATCGTGCTGTCGCTGCGGGACGTCACCCAGAGCCGGGTCCGGTTGCTGGTCGACAACAACTCGCTGGTGTCCGGCCGGGCCGACTGGCGACCCAGCGACCTGCCCTCCTACGACTCGGCGACCCGCCCGAACGCCGACCTGCCGGGCCTGTTCAGCGCCTCCGGGCGGGTGTTCTCGCTCAACGACGGGACGCCGGTCCCCGGGCCCGCCGGCAGCGGCGAGATCGAGGTGCAGAGCGCGGCGCAATCCTTCGACGGCAAGATGCTGGCGGTGGTGCAGGAGGTGTCCACCGGCTCGCGGCTGCGGATCGGCGAGTTCGGGCGCCAGTTGGTCGAGGTCAACCTCGAGGCGTCCACGCTGACCCGGCCGACCTGGCTGTTCGGCACCGAGCCCGCGCCGAGCAACGAGGTGTGGACCGTGCAGGACGGCTTCGACGTGGTCCGGGTGATCCGAACCGGCAACGGCTCCTGGGCGACCAGCCGGGTCAACGCCTCGGAGCTCAGATCCTTCGGCACGATCACGGACCTGCGGCTGTCCCGGGACGGTGCCCGGATCGCCGCTGTGATCAACGGGCAGGTCGTGGTCGCCTCGGTGGTGCGCGACCAGGACTCGGTGGCGATCCGCTCGCCGCGTCGACTGCGTGAGACCGAGGTGACCGGTGTGGTCGGCGTGGACTGGCTGAGCCAGCAGACCCTCGTCGCGGCCACCAGCCAGAGCAGCCAGCCGGTGGTCAACATCTCGGTCGACGGCTTCAAGCTGGACCGCTACAACAGCGCCAACCTCGGCTCCCCGGTGTCGGCCATCGCCGCCGCCCCGGACCGCGGCGTGGTCGTCACCGACCGCAGCGGCATGTGGGGTGCCGCCGAGGTTCTCCAGGTGTGGCGCCTCGAGCCGCACAGCGCCGGTCCCGGAGCCCGCCCCTTCTACCCCGGCTGACCCGGTTTGTCGGTGCCCTGCCGCACTCTGTGACCGTGCGACCACACCCCGACACATCGCTGCCCGAACGCGCCCTGCTGCCGCTGCTGCGGTGGCTGTTCGACCTCCTGCTGCCCCGCCACTGCGCCGGCTGCCGGCTACCGGACGCGACCTGGTGCGCCGACTGCGCCCGAACCCTGCGCACCCCCTTCGCGGTCGTCCGGGAAGCGACCGCCCAGGGCCCCCCGGCCTACGCCCTCGGCCGCTACCTCGGCCCGGCCCGCCGCGCCGTGCTGGCCCTCAAGGAACGCGGCCGCCGAGACCTCCGCGCCCCCCTCGGCCAAGCCCTGGCCGAGGCGCTACTCAAAGCCGCCCCACCCACCCCGCCGGCCGTGCCCCCACCGCCCAACCCCCACCCTGTCCTGCCCGCACCACCCCAGCTGTCCAACTGCCACCCCGCGCCGCCGGCCGCGCCCCAGTTGCCCAACCCCCATCCCGTCCC
>NZ_DASTBH010000458.1:0-4395 GCF_035712165.1 Actinophytocola sp.
GGCCGGAGGGTACGACCTGGTGGTGGAGGCGGCCGGGGCGACCGGCACGGCCCGCACCGCCGTGCGGCTGGCCCGGCGCGGCGGCCGGGTCGCGCTGATCGGCATTCCCGGTGTGGACGAGCGGCCGCCCGCGCCGGCCGACCTGGTGCTCGGCGAGATAACCCTCTACACCGTGTTCGGGGCGCCGCCCCGGGCCTGGACCCACGCGGTGCGCGCGTTCGCCGCCGGCGCGCTCGACCCGGCCGTCCTGATCACGCACGAGGTGCGTCTCGACGACGCGGCCGAGGCGTTCCGGCTGCTGGCCGATCCGGCCGCCGGAGCGGTCAAGGTGCTGCTGCGACCGTGAGAGGAGACCCGGTGTCCACAGTGGAGCAGGTCACCGATCCCGTTGCCGAGCACGGCGAAGGTCCGGTGTGGCATCCCGGCTGGCCCGGTCTGCGCTGGGTGGACATGCTCGCGGGCGACGTGCTCGAGCTGGACCCGGACACGCAGGCGGTCACCCGGCATTCGGTGAGCCGGGTGGTCGCGGCGCTGCGGCCGCGCGCGGACGGCGGCGCGGTCCTGGCCCTCGAGCGCGGCTTCGCCCTGGCCGGCGCGGACCTGACCGGGATCCGCCCGCTCGGCGAACTGTGGACCGACCCCGGCATCCGGATGAACGAGGGCGACTGCGACCCGCACGGCCGGTTCTACTGCGGGACCATGGCCTACGCCGAGACCCCCGGCGCCGGCACGCTGTACCGGCTCGACCCGGACGGCGCCGTGACCACGCTGCTCACCGGCGTGACCATCTCCAACGGCCTGGGCTGGAGCCCGGACGGCGGCACGGCCTACTACGTCGACACCCCGACCCACCGGGTCGACGCGTTCGACTACGACCACGACGGCGGGCTGACCGCGCGGCGCCCGCTGTTGCGCATCCCGGAGGATGCCGGCGCCCCGGACGGGCTGACCGTGGACGCCGACGGCCGGCTGTGGGTGGCGCTGTGGGGTGGAAGCGCGGTGCGCTGCTACGAACCGGACGGCCGGCTGGTCGAGGAACTCGCCCTGCCGGTCACCCAGGTGACGGCGTGCACGTTCGGCGGGCCAGGGCTGGACGAGCTCTACATCACGACGTCCCGGCAGGGCACCGGCCCGGCTGCCCAACCCGAGGCCGGTGCCCTGTTCCGGGCCCGCCCCGGCGTCAGGGGCAGGCCCGCCCGGACGTTCGGTCCTAACCCGGTTTCGAAACCGATCCGACCGAAGTGACCAGCTCTGCTCGTCCGGAAACACAGCTAAGTGGTGCCGATCCCGATCTCACTGGCGATCGCGGTCGCACCGCCGACCGTGGCAAGCGCCCGCAGCCGCACGTACCGCGCCCGGACCGGGCGGAACCGGGCGTGTTTGAGGGTGTGGTCGCCCGCCCAGGACCCGTGGGCCACCTCGCGGAACCGGGCGCCGTCCACGCTGGTCTCCACCCGGTAGCCGGTGATGTTGCCCTCGGTCAGGTAGTCGTACCGGTAGTTGGTCGCGGTGTCCTGGCGGGGCAGGTAGGACACCGTGTCGATGCCGGAACGGGTCCGGCCCAGATCCACCGTGATCGTCTGGGGCAGCGGCCCGGTCGACTGCCACAGGGTCTGGTCGGCCTGCCCGTTCCAGCCGAAGTCGCTGTGCCCGTCGATCACCGCGGCGGCGGTGCCGCTCGTCGCGGTGGCCGACACCGGCGTGAGCTGCCGGCGGGGCTGGTCCGGCTGGGCCGGCAGCGGGGGGCGGCGGCGGTCCGGCCGCCAGTTCGCGCCGACCGTTCGAAGCGTTTCGACGACGGTTGCGTCCAGTAGTCCCTGCGGGTTGGGCGGGCAGTTGAGGATGAACGTGCAGTATCGAGGCTCGAGCACCCGCAGGTGGCCGTCCACGATCTGCTCCGGGGTGAGCAACACGTCCGGGGTCGCCGGATGCCAGAACCAGCCGGCCGGCGAGATCGTCTGGCCCTGGCTGGCCGCGTAGGTGTTGCCCTCCGGGCAGAACACGCCGCCCTTGGGCTCCTCGATGAACAGCAGGTCGGCGTCCCATGGGACGGTCAGCCCGTTGAGGTCGAGGACCAGGCAGTCCGGCTGGATCGACGCGACATGCGCCCGGATGTCGCCGAAGGAGATCGTGTTGTGGCCGAGCTTCGGATGCCAGGCCCAGCCGTCGAAGATCAGCAGCGGCACCCGCCCGTACCGGGTGAGCAACTCGGTGAGCTGGCCCTTGACCAGCTCCAGGTCGATCGGCGCCGGCTCGTCCCACACCGGCGGGCCGACCCCGTTGGTGCGGTCCCAGATGGAGAAGTACAGGCACGGCGTGACGCCCCTGGACCGGAACGCGTCCATGTATTGGCGCACCACGTCATGCCGGTAGGAACTGCTCATCACGTCGTAGTCGGTGAACCGCGACGGCCACAGGCAGAACCCGTCGTGATGCTTGGCGGTCAGCACGGCGAACTTCATGCCGGCCGCCCGCGCCGCGTCCGCCCACTGCCCGCAGTCCAGCGCGGTCGGGTTGAACGACAACGGATCCTGGTTCGGGTTGACCCATTCCTGGTCATGGAACGTGCCCATGTTGAAGTGCAGGAACATCCCGAACCGCCAGTCGACGAACCGCCGCTGTAGCTCGTACCGGTTGCCCCGGGCGCCATGGAAGGGCTCCGCGACCGCCGGGACCGGCAGCGCGGTCGCCGCCGCCAGCGCGCCGGCCGCGGTCAGGAAACCCCGGCGTCCCAACCCTTCTGTGTTCACTGCCGAACACCTCCCCGTTGGTTGCCCAGCGCCACCAGGCTGACCGGGCCCGGTCCACCGGCGGCGGCCTCCGGCGTGATCACGGCCAGTGCGAGGGTGTTCTGGCCGCGCTCGTCCAGCAGGCCGGCAGGCAGCACGAAGTCGCGCTGCGGGCCCAGGTTGTTGATGTACTTGCCGACGTTCCACCCGTTGAGGAAGATCAGCACCCGGTAGTTCCGGGCGGTGTCGCCACCGAACCGCAGGCCGACCGGCACGTCCTGGTCACGCGGCAGGTCCAGCCGGAACGTGGTGCGGTACCAGGAGATCCCCGGGCTCAGCGCGCCGTTGGAAGGCACGCCGACCGGCCGCCAGAACCTGTCGGAGGACTCCGGCAGGTGCCAGCCGGCCCGCTCGCCGAACAGACCGCCGTTGTTCAGTGGACCGCGCACCCGGTCGGCCAGGTCCCGGCCGCCCCGGGCGCCCTGGATCCGCCAGGCGATCGGCCCGGACGAGCCCGCGACGACCGCGCCGGTCAGGCCGCGCGGCTGCTTGAACCGCATGTCGTTGGCGATCCAGTCGTCGTTGTGGCCCATGTTCTCGACCAGCACCGACAGCACGGCCGGCGCGCCGGGGGTGAGCAGTCCGGCGGGGATCGGGAAGTCGCCCCGGCCCGGGTCGGGGTTGGGCGTCGGGTTGTCCGGATCGGTGTCGGCCTGGGTGCCGCCGTTGGCCACACCGAGATAGCGGCCATTGAGCCACACCTGGTAGATCCCGTTCTTGCCGGTGATCGCGTTCAGCGTCACCGCGGTCTCCGCGCCGGTGGCGGTGAAGTGGCCGCGGTACCAGACGTGCCCGTAGTCGAACCCGTAGTCGCCGGCGTAGAGCACCGGCAGGGTCTTCGGCGGCAGCGGGCTGGTCGAGGTGGTCTTGTCCGCGACGGTCCAGCCGGCGTCCGCGAAGTCCACAGTGGACTCGGGCGCCTCGGTGCGCTGCCGCCCCCCGGTGAATGCCGGCAGCCGCACCGAGTCGGGGCCACGCACCCGGCCGAGCAGTGAGCCGCTCGCCGGGTGGTGGACGGATACCGGACCGGCGCCGAGGGTCAGCCGCTGCGCCGGCGCCGGTCCGAATACCTCCACCTCCCCGTCGGCCTCGACATCCGCGCGCAGGCGCAGCGTGCCGCCGGTGAGGTGGGCCGAACGGGCCAGCGAGGTGCCGCGCACCAGCACCGGCCCGGCATTGGTGTCCAGCCGCCAGAACGTGGCCACCGTCTCGTCGGTGCCGACCAGCAGCAGCATCGGCCGCCGGCCGCCGCCGCTGACCAGCACCCGGGCCAGACCCGAGTGGACGTGGTCGAGCCGCAGGTCGCCGCTGGCCGGGTCGTAGGACGAGCGCACCTGGCCGTCGAGCACCCGCACCGACGGGCGGGACCGGTAGCGCAGCACGGTCGAGCCGGACTCCCCCGCCCGGCCGTAGAGCAGGGCCACGTCCCGGCCGCCGATGAAGGCGTGCGTCATCAACTCCGAGGTCGACCAGACCAGGCGCTGCCCGCCGAGGTCGTAGCCGGCCATGAGGATCTTGGCGTCCCGGCCGTTGACCCGCACCGGCACCGAGTACCGGCCGTCCGGCGTCGACCAGTCCAGTGTGGACATCTCGTCGGTGCGCGCCG
>NZ_DASTBH010000459.1:0-4807 GCF_035712165.1 Actinophytocola sp.
CGGATCTTGTAGGTCCAGGTCTTGCCGCCGTCACTCGGCTCGCCGAGGCTCTCGGCCAGGTCGGGCACCAGTTCCTCGCTGGCCTTGCCCGGCGCGACCTTGAACATCAGCAGCGACCGGGTGTACAGCCGGGCGAAGTTCCAGGAGTACCCGTAGTAGGTGTCGCCAGGGTCGACCGAGTCCCAGTCGTCCGGGTTGGCCAGCTTGATGATCCCGCCCTTCTTGTCCGACGGGTTGAACACCTGGCCGAGCGCCGCGTTGAACGCCGCAGTGTTGGTGCTGCCACTGCTGGAGTTGTTGTCGGTACCACCGCTCTTTGTCCCGCCACAGGCGGTGAGAGCCAACGCGACAGCCGCGGTCGCGGCCACCCCGATGGTCACACGTTTGTTGATCATCTTGCTGTAGCACTCCTTCTTCTCGGGAGTCGGGTGTGAATATGAAACAGATTCACGTTTTCATCGTGATCTCGGGTCAAGTGCGTCCCGAAGACCGTCGCCGAACAGGTTGAAGGCCAGCACGGTGATGAAGATCGCCAGGCCTGGCCAGAGCATGAAGTGCGGCAGCGTGTAGTACGACACCGCCTCGGAGATCATCCCGCCCCAGGTCGCCGTCGGCGGCTGGATGCCGACGCCCAGGAAGGACAGCGCCGCCTCGAACAGGATGTTGGTGGGGATCAGCAGGGTCGCGTACACCAGGATCGGCGCCATCAGGTTCGGCAGCAGTTCCTTGAACAGGATGTACGGACCGCGGGCGCCGAGGCTGCGGGACGCGTCGATGAACTCCCGTTCGCGCAGCGACAGCGTCTGACCTCGGATGATCCGGCCGATGTAGGGCCAGTTGAAGAAGCCGATGATGAAGATCAGGACCGAGATCCGCACACCCTCGCCGTTGATGTTGAAGGTGTTCAGCATGCCGGCGAGCGCGATGGCGAAGACCAGCAGCGGGAAGGCCAGGAAGATGTCCATCAGCCGGCTGATGGTCGAGTCGACCCAGCCGCCGAAGTAGCCGGAGATGATGCCCATGACCGTGCCGATCAGCACCGACACCATCGTGGCCAGGAAGGCGATCAGCAGGGAGATCCACGAACCGGCGAAGACGCGCTGCAGGATGTCGCGGCCGGACAGCGGCTCGATGCCCAGCGGGTGGTCGGCGCTCATTCCGCCGAAGAAGCCCTTCGGGGCGAGCGTGGCGCCGTCGATCAGGTCCTGGTGCGGCAGGTTCGGGTGAATCCAGCCGAACATCCGGTCCACGAACACGGCACTGATCGCGGTCAGGATCAGGATCACGATCACGGCGCCGCCGGCCATCGCCACCCGGTCCCGCTTGAGGCGCATCCAGGCGATCTGACCCAGCGACCGGCCCTGGATGGCCTTCTTGCTCACACCCTGGAGTGCGGCCTCCGGATCGGCCGCCGCACTGGCGTCCGTGACTTCGAGGGGCGCCGTCATCCCACGACCCGTCCGGCGGCGGCTGCCAGTCGCAGCCGCGCGGTTCCGGCATAAGTCATTTCGCCTACTCCTCGATTCGTGCGGGATCGCCGTACGGTCGCCGACCCTAACCCCTTCGTTCTTCATCCCTTAACCACGGGAGGGTCACGATCCGGCCAAAAGTGGCACTTTGTGTCCGAACAGCAGTCTTACCAGCACAGGGCGTAGCAATCACTGCCCTGTTTGGTCTAATCATTCATCCATAGCGTGCGCTTATGTCCGGATATCGGACATCTGCGACCGTCATGGGGGCATCCACGGCGAACCAGCCGTCCTCGAACTCCTGCCAGGCCCGCAGCGGCGCCCGGCACTCCTCCCCGTCCCGGCCCACCGCCCGCTCCAGCCGCCGCGCCTGGTCCGGCCACTCGCACCACACCAGCGCCGAGAGCTTCGGCCGTACCGAGCACCGCCCCGCAGAAACCCCCTCGACGACCAGCACCTCCGGCACGTCCACCGGCACCCAGTCACCCGGCCGCGGCCGCCCATCCACCCATTCGACCCGCTGGTATCGCCCCGGCCGCCCGTCCGCCAACGGTTCCAGCACCCCTGCCACCAGCCGCGGCCACCACCCCACCGGCTCGTCCCAGGTCGCGAAGTCGTCGGTCCGCACCAACCCGACCGCTACCCCCACATCCCGCCACCCAGCCACCAGCCGGTCCGCCAACACCGACTTCCCCGACCCCGACGGCCCATCGATCGCCACCAGCCGCACCGCCCCCAACCGCGGCACCAGATCGCGCACCGCCAGATCGATCACCACGCACCCACCCAAGATCGCCTCGCCGCGGAGGACCTTGTATCAGTCACGAATCCCGGGATCTGCCGGGCACAACGTCCTGCCCCTACTCAGACGCTCCCTGGCAGGGCCTCGGCCGGTGGAGGCAGGCACCACCTTCGTGTTGATCATGTGAGTGTCGCATGATCATGGGAGAGGCCGTGCTGCCGGTTCATCCTCGCTGATCATTCCCGTATCGGGGCAGGTGGGCCGGGTCGACCTGGATCCGGCCCGGTTGGCTGATCTTCGCCATGCGCTGTGGTGCCTGATCCGCGTGCTCGGCAAGGTGTGCGGCCTGACCAACACACAAGGCACAACGTCAACCCCGCGCTGTTCCCGCCCCTACCTCAGACAGCCCCCACCGCTCCCTGGGGGGCGACCCCTTGGCCATTCTACCTGCGGAAATGCTGGGGGTGGAGGGGTGGCGGGCGGGTGTGGACAGGTCGGTGGGGGTGTGGACCAGTCAGACGGCGCGGCGGCCGGAGAGGGCGCGGCCGAGGGTGAGCTCGTCGGCGAACTCCAGATCGCCACCCATCGGCAGGCCGGAGGCGAGCCGGGTGACGGTGAGGCCGGGGAAGTCGCGGAGCATGCGGGCGAGGTACGTGGCGGTCGCCTCGCCCTCGGTGTTCGGGTCTGTGGCGAGGATCACCTCGGTGACCTCCGAGTCGGAGATCCGGGCCAGCAGTTCCCGCACCCGCAACTGGTCCGGACCGATCCCGGACAACGGATCCAGCGCGCCGCCGAGCACGTGGTAGCGACCCTTGAACTCCCTCGTCCGCTCGACCGCCAGGACGTCCTTCGGTTCCTCCACCACACACAGCACCGCCGGGTCGCGCCGGGCGTCCCGGCAGATCCGGCACCGGGTCTCCTCGGAGACGTTGCCGCACAGGTCGCAGAAGATCACGCCGTCCTTGACCTGCTGTAACGCGCTGATCAGCCGGTTGACGTCGACGGGCTCGGCGGCGAGCAGGTGGAACGCGATGCGCTGGGCGCTCTTGGGCCCCACGCCGGGCAGCCGCCCGAGCTCGTCGATCAGGTCCTGGACCGGTCCCTCGTACAACGGCCCGACCTACATACCGGGCAGGCCGAGCCCGCCACCCAGGCCGCCGGCCAGCGGCCCCATCTTGTCCGCGGCCAACTGCTGCGCCTTGCCGCTGGCGTCTCGCACGGCGGCCACGACCAGATCGGCCAGCGTCTCGGTGTCCTCCGGGTCGACCGCCTTCGGGTCGATGACCAGGCTCTTCAGCTCACCCGCCCCGGACACGGTCGCCGTCACCAGGCCGCCGCCGGCACTGCCGGTCACCTCGGCGTCGGCCAACTCCTCCTGCGCGGACAGCAACTGCTCCTGCATTCGCTGCGCCTGCGCCAAGATCTGCTGCATGTCGGGTAGGCCACCGGGTTGCACGGCGCTTCCTCTCCTGTAAGTCGAAGTACCGCCAGCCTAGTCACGGCCCGGGTATGGCATGGTGAGCGCCGTGCTCCCCCGCCGTGTCGCCGGCCCCTGGGGAATCGTCATGGTGACCGGCGCACTCACCGTCACGCTGTCCGCCTGTGGCCAGGGCGCGGTCTCCGGCGAGGCCGTCGCCGGCAGCAGCAGTCCGCCCCCGCCGGTCAGCGCGCCGTCCTCCGCCCCCAGCACACCGCCGCCGGTCAGCACCAGCGTGCCGCCGAGCAGCGTTGCGGCCGCGCCGGCACCGGCGAAGCCGAAACCGGCGCCGGCAGCCGGGCGGGTGGTGGTGCTGGATCCGGGCCACAACGGGGGCAACGCCTCGAACCCGGCGCGGATCAACCAGTCGGTCCCGGCCGGGCGCGGGCGGACCAAACCGTGCAACACGACCGGCACCGCGACCAACGCCGGGTTCACCGAGCACGCGTTCACCTGGGACGTCTCGAACCGGGTGCGGGACATCCTGACCAGCCGGGGCGTCCGGGTGGTGCTGACCCGGCCGAACGACACCGGCGTCGGGCCGTGCGTGGACGAGCGGGCCGCGATCGGCAACCGGGAGAACGCGAGCGCCGTGGTGTCCATCCATGCCGACGGGTCGACCGCGGCCGGGGCGCACGGCTTCCACGTCGCCTACTCGGCGCCGCCGCTGAACGCCGCGCAGGGCGAACCGTCACTGCGGCTGGCCCGCACGGTGCGGGACACCATGCGCGGCGCCGGCATCGCGACCTCCACCTACATCGGCTCCGCCGGGTTGTCCCCGCGCGACGACCTGGGTGGGCTCAACCTCTCCGAGCGACCCGCGGTGCTGGTCGAGTGCGGCAACATGCGCGACGCCACCGAGGCCGCCACGCTGTCCAGCCCGGACGGCCGGCAGCGCTATGCCACGGCGATCGCCGACGGCATCCTCACCTACCTGGGGTAGCGGTTCTCAGCCCAGCTCACGTGCGCCGAGCTTGTCCTTGAGCAGCGCGAACGCGGCCGCGGAGTCGTTGCGCGGCCCGGGATCGGGGTCCGGCTCCACGTAGTCCTCGGGATAGTCGTCGGGCTCGGGCGGCGGCTCCGGAGCCCGCGGGTCGACGGCGACCGGCCGCGGCGCGG
>NZ_DASTBH010000460.1:0-11686 GCF_035712165.1 Actinophytocola sp.
GTCGTGGAGTCGCCCGGTGGCGCGCACTTCACCAGTTGCGTGCCGGACTACGGGCGGGACGAGGCCTTCCAGCGCGAGTATGCGGCGGCCGCGGCCGACCCCGGGGACTGGGATCGGTTCGCCGCCCGGTACCTGGCCGGCGACGAGGCGGACTACCAGCGCGCGGTGCTGCATGGGTAGAGCCGACGTGTGTGTGGTCGCCTGCGCCGAGCTGTTTCGCGGCGCCGGTGAGATTCTGGCCAGCCCGATGGGCCTGCTGCCCACGCTGGGCGCCCGGCTGGCCCGGCGCACCTTCGCCCCGGACCTGCTGGTGTCCGACGGGGAGGCGCTGCTGCTCGGCGCCGATCTGTCCACTGTAGAGGGTTGGCTGCCGTACCGGCGGGTGTTCGACGTGGTCGCGCACGGCACCCGCCATGTGGTGATGGGCGCCAACCAGATCGACCGGCACGGCAACCAGAACATCTCGTGCATCGGCGCGCACGCCCGGCCGGACCGGCAACTGCTCGGCTTCCGGGGCGCGCCCGGCAACACGGTCAACCACCGCACCAGCTACTGGGTGCCCCGGCACAGCGCCCGGGTGTTCGTCGAACGGGTGGACGTGGTCAGCGGCGTGGGGTACGACCGGCCCGCCGGCCGATACCACGACGTCCACCGGGTGGTCACCAACCTCGCGGTGCTGGACTTCGCGACCGCCGACCGGACCATGCGGATGGTTTCCGTGCACCCCGGCGTGGATCCGGATGAGGTGCGCGCGCTGACCGGGTTCGCGTTACCGCCGGGCGAGGTGCCAGCCACCCGGACGCCGAGCGCGGCGGAGCTGCGACTGCTCGAGGAGCTGGACCCGGACGGGCTGCGCGAGCGCGAGGTGCGGCCGTGATCGAGACCGACCTCACCCGGCTGGTCGGGGTGCGCCATCCGGTGGTGCAGACCGGAATGGGCTGGGTCGCCGGCCCGCGCCTGGTATCGGCCACCGCGGCGGCCGGCGGGCTGGGCATCCTGGCCTCGGCCACCATGTCGTACCCGGAACTGGTCGCGGCGATCCGGGAGACCAGGGCCCGGACCACCGAGCCGTTCGGGGTCAACCTGCGCGCGGACGCGGCGGACGCCGCCCGGCGGGTGGAGCTGCTGATCGAGACCGGGGTGCGGGTCGCGTCGTTCGCCCTGGCCCCCCGCCCGGAGCAGATCGCCCGGCTGCGCGCGGGCGGCGTGCTGGTGATCCCGACCGTCGGCAGCGTCCGGCACGCCGAGAAGGTCGCCGGCTGGGGTGCGGACGCGGTGATCGTCCAAGGTGGCGAGGGCGGCGGCCACACCGGAAGCATCGCCACCACGCTGCTCCTCCCGTCCGTTGTGGACAGTGTGCGGATTCCGGTGATCGCGGCCGGCGGGTTCTTCGACGGCCGTGGCCTGGCCGCGGCGCTGGCCTATGGCGCGGCCGGGATCGCCATGGGCACCCGGTTCCTGCTCACCGCGGAGAGCCCGGTGCCGGAGGCGGTCAAGCGGGCCTACCTGTCCGCCGGCCTGGCCGACACGGTGGTCACCACCAAGGTGGACGGCGTGCCGCACCGGGTGCTGCGCACCGGCCTGGTCGAGACGCTCGAACGCACCGGTTCGGTGCGCGGCCTGCTGCACGCGCTGCGCAACGCCGCCCGCTTCCGCGCCGCGACCGGCCGGTCGCTGCCGGACCTCCTCCGGGAGGGCCGGGCCGTGCGGCGCGCCCGGGGACTGACCTGGTCGCAGACGATCATGGCGGCGAACACGCCGATGCTGCTCCGGTCCGCCCTCGTCGACGGCAACCCCCACACGGGTGTGCTCGCCGCCGGACAGGTGACCGGCCTGCTCACCGACCTGCCCAGCTGCGCGGAACTGATCACACACATCGTCACCCAGGCGCGCGACATCCTCGGGCGGCTGCCCTGAGCTAGGGTCGGGTATGCGGGTTCGGGTGGTGGACGCGTTCGCGGACCGGGCGTTCGGCGGGAACCCGGCGGGCGTGTGCCTGTTCGAGGACGCCTGGCCGGACGAGACGTGGATGCAGGCCGTCGCGGCCGAGTTGAACCTCGCGGAGACCGCGTTCGCCCACCCGCTGGACGGCTCCGGGGACGCCGACTGGGCGCTGCGCTGGTTCACCCCGGCGGTCGAGGTGGAGCTGTGTGGCCACGCCACGCTGGCGACCGCGCACGTGTTGCGCGAGGACCGGGGCGCGCCGGGCACGGTGCGGTTCAGCACCCGCAGCGGCGTGCTGGTCACCCATGCCGAACCGGACGGCTCGGTCACCCTGGACTTCCCGGTCGCGCGGCTGGAGATGCGGGCCGCGCCGGGCGGCCTGGCCGAGGCGCTGGGCGCCAAGCCCGACGCGGTGTTCGGCACCGGCGCGCTCGGCGACGTGCTGGTGGTGTTCACCGACGAACGCGCGGTGCGCGCGCTCGAGCCGGACGTGGCCGCGCTCAACACGCTGACCCGGCGGGACGGCATCCGCGGGGTGATCGCGACGGCGCCGGCCGACGCCGCCGACCACGACTTCGTATCCCGGTTCTTCGCGCCGGCGGTGGGCATCCCGGAGGATCCGGTCACCGGCAGCGCGCACACCGCACTGGCCCCGTACTGGGCGAACCGGCTGGGCCGCGACGGTCTGGTCGGCCTGCAGGCGTCCCCGCGCGGCGGACTGGTGCGCACCTCCATGCACGCCGACCGGGTACACCTGTCCGGCCGCGCCGTCACCGTCCTGGACGGCACCCTGCTCTGCTAGGACCCGTCCCATGGTTCCGCTGAGGTCCGCATCCGACCAACAGCTACCTCAGGGACCGTGACGGCACCCAGCCACCATCCACCCGATATCGCACCCATTCGCCGGAACGCAACAACCGCAGGAAAATTCCGGAGAGGCGGACCGCTAGCCGGTTTCGGCTGGGCGGGCCAGTGGATAGCCGTACCAGGTGCGCCGGGCGCGGCGCTGCGCCAGGGTTTCGGCGGACCCGGCGGCCGTCAGCCGGGTGAGCCAGCCGTAGTGCTGGTGTCCGGCGATCTCCACGTGCACCAGCGGCGCGAACGTCTGCTCGTCGAGCCCGTGATAGCCGTGCCGCACAACGGATTGATACACCGGATCGGACACCACGAGAACCAGCGGCTCGCCGGCGTTTCGCAGCGCGGTCTTCGATTCCGGTGCGTCCAGCAGCCGGAAGGTCAGATCGATGGCCTCGCCGAAGCAGCCCCGGCGGTCGTAGTTCACCTCACCGGCGTGGATCGCCGCCCGAAGCCGGATCTGGTCCGGGTCCTCGGCATTGTGCCCGGCCAGCAGGTCGTTCAGCAGCGGAATGAAACTGGTCAGCAGCAACGTCTTCGGCGCCTGGTCGACCGGGCGGATGAGCAGCACCACGCCGTCGCCACGGTCGATGAGCGGATCGCGGTGTTTCTCAGCTATTCCACTGAGATAGAGCGCTGCCTCCAGGAGCTCGTACATCACGGAGCGCAGGCGGGCCTTCACCACGTCGGTTCTGGCCGTGGAACCCTCGATGTCAACGGCGACAAGGGTGCGGTATACCGGGGCGAGCCGATGCACCGGCCGGTCCGGACCGGGCGGCCGGCGGTGCTGCCCGGCGTGCGCCGGTCGGTTCAGCCGCCGCGTGACCGCCCGATGACGAAGCCTTCCCGGCGATTCCGTGGGCTCGTTTTTGCCTACACTGTTCACTTTTGCGCCCGCCTTGTCGAAAGCATTCCCCATCCCCGCTGCTTGCGGTTCTGTTGATCCATCGGCGGGTGCCGGAACACGGTTACGAAATCACGACAAGTCAGGTCTTTCGACTCGGTTTTCGCCGTTCAGGTCTGGTAGACCTCCAGTTCCCACAAGGAGTATCCGTAGCTTGTCGCACGCTGGGTACCGGTCATCCGCACAAAACGTGCCTGGGTCGGGGCAAATGCCACGTTGTCCTCACCACCGTCGCCCACGGTGGTGCTGGCCACGGTGCGCCAGCTGGCGCCGTCGGCGGAGACCTCGATTCGGTAGGCCCGGCCGTAGGCCGCCTCCCAGCGCAGGATCACCCGGCCCACCGGCGCCGCCGTGCCCAGGTCCACGGTGATCGACTGCGGGTCGCTGAACCGGCTGCCCCACCGGGTGTCCGGGTCGCCGTCGACGGCGTTGCGGGCCGGCAGCGAGTAGAACAACCCGGACTCCGTGCTGGACGCCGTGACCGGCCGGCCCAGTGCCAGGTTGGCGATGTTCTGCCCGCGGTGCGCCGGGAACTCAACGGCCTGCTGGAAGGTCGGCCGGTTCACCCAGTGCATGCGGTCCTGGGTGATGCCGCCGATCGGCTGGTGCACGATCGAGTCGTGGCAGAACTGGTCGCCCGCCGCGCAGTCGGCGTCGGCCGGGTAGACCTCGGCCGCGGGCGCCGCGACGGCCTGCCCGAGCGCGTCCAGCAGGGTCGCCCGGCAGGCGGCGAGGTTTCCGTTACCGCAGAACGTGTTCGGGAAGCCGCCGGCCACCGGGTCGCCGAGCACCCGGCGCAGATCCTTGTGCACGTAGCCGTACCAGCCGGTCTGGAACGCCGAACCGCGATGCCCGGGCGCGTCGTGCAGGCCCATGACGGACCGCAGCGCGCCGTACAGGTCGGCGCCGAGGCCGGGCTGGAACTCGGCGGTGACCAGCCGCGGCCACCAGGCGTCCATGATCCGGATGGCGCCGGCATGGTCGTAGCGGTTCACCCCGGGTCCGGCGGACTTCCGGTGCGACCCGCCCTGCTGCCACGCGGTCAGTTGGCCGACCGCCGCCGCCAGCGCCGGATCGGTGACCGGCGCGCTGTTCAGCACCCGCAGCAGCAGCGGCAGCACCTCCTGGCCGCGCAGGTCCACGGTCGCGGCGTCCGCCATGGCGCTGACCAGTTCCGCCCGGGTGAACCGGCCGCCGCTGCCGATCACCGGCGCGATCCGGGAGTCCAGCGGCTGGCTGCGGTGCACCGGGCCGAAGCTGTAGTTGCCGTCCGCCGCGCTGTATCCGGGCGCCTGCTTGTTGTTCCAACTGGTCAGGTAGTCCTGGTCGATCACCCGCGGGTGCTGCTCGAACGGGGTGTACGTGGCGTCGTTGGTGTCCGGGTTCCAGCCGGCCCACTCGTAGCGCTGCTCGGCCCGGGTGGGCAGGTGCGGGTCGGCGCCGGTCGCGCGCACCGGGTTGTCGCCGGAGTTGAAGTAGGCGTCGTGCGCGGAGTCCACATAGAACCAGTTGAACGCGAACCCGATCTTGCTGGCCGCGTCCTGGAAGGTCTGCGGGGAGTTGACCCGGTCCGGATCGTTGAGCTGCTGGAAGCCCAGCGCCGAGTCGCCCTCGCGCAGGTAGGTGGACCGCAGGCTGGTGAACGCCACCGGCCGGCCGGCCACGGTGCCGCGGTGGGTCACCAGACCCAGTTTGGTGCGCTGCGCGGTCAGCGTGTACGAGCCGGCCGGGGTGCTGTCGGCCAGGTTCGGGGTCCACGAGTTGCGCTTGGACAGCACCTCGATCGGCAGGCACTGACCCCGGAAGAGGTAGTGCATCGAGTCCCGGGTCGGGGTGCCGCCGCCCGGTTCGCACAGGTCCACCGCGTAGCTGTCGGTGATGTCCTGGCTGGCCGAGGTGGCGCTCCACGAGTAGTCGACGCCCCGGCCGAGCAGCACGTAGAAGCTGATGCCGGGGAACGCCGCGCCGCGCGCGCTGATCCCGGGGCCCTGAAGTTCCTGGCGCAGCAGGATCTGCGGGGCGAAGTACCCGGTCTGCGGGCCGAACACGGCCACCGGGTTGCCGCTTTCGGTGTGCTGCCCGGACACCACCAGCGCGTTGGACATGCCGCCCTTGCCGAAGCCCGGGGGCAGCAGGCCGCCGTCGAGCATGCCCGGCTTGAGCCCCTTGGCCCGCTCGGCCTCGGTGAGCGGCCGGGCGGGCGCGGTGGCCTTGCCGGTGCTGGAGTTCGGCGTGACGTCCGCCGGCCCGGGCCGCTGCGCGGCGGCGGTCTGATCGACCGCCACCGGCTGCCGGACCACGCTGCCCCGGTCCGGCAGCACCCGCCCGGCCGGGTTGTCCGGGGTCTGCAGATAGGGGAAGGACTGTCCGTTGTGGACGGTCGTGGGCGCCTCCGGGTCGTTCTGCGCCCGGAACGCCTGCCACACCTGGGTTCCCAGCGTGTCGCCGTACCGCGCCCGGGCCTCGATCAGCGCCAGCGCGGAGTCCACCTCGCCGCCGCCACCACCGCCGAACAGCCCGCCGACCAGGCTGGCGATGGCGATCACGTCCCGCACGTTCCACGGTTGCGGAGTGCGGCCGCCGATCGCCACGTACTCCCCGGGGTAGGCGATCCCGACGGTGGCGATGTAGTGGTTGATCCCGGCGATGTAGTTGCGGGTGTCCTCCTGCAGCGTCAGCCCGACGGCGCCGAACCGCGACGCCCGGTCGAACATCCGCTGGTAGTCGTCCTCGGTGTAGGGGGCCTTCTGCCACTGCTGCTGCTCGAACTCACGGTTGCCCTGGGCGCCGCCGACGAACGGGGTCAACTCGCCGCGCGCGACGTGCCGCATGGCGTCCATCAGGAACAGCCGGTCCTGGGCGGCGGCGTAGCCGGCGCCGAACATGGTGCCGGCCCGGGTGGTGCCCTGGACGTGCGGGACGCCGGTGGCGCGGTCCCGGGTGATGGTCACGTCGGGGCGCGGCTGGATCCGGCTCTCCACCTGGTTGGGTGGCACCCCGAAGGAGGCGTCGTTGTAGAACTGGCTGATCTTCTCGTCGGTGAGCCCGGCCGAGTTCCAGACCAGGTTCTCGTAGGTGGCCCGGGTGTCGGAGGAGTGCGCCGGGCGCAGGCCGAGCAGTTGGAACGCCAGCAGTTCGGTGAACGTGGCGTTGCCGTTCTGGCCGGGCGGCAGGATGTCGTCGCACTGGCTCAGGCAGAAGTCGTTGGGTGCGAGCAGCACCTGGGGCTGTTCGGCGCTGGCCGGTGTCACGCAGACCAGCGTGGCGACCAGGGCGGTGACGGGGACGATGCGCATCAACTGGCGACCACGGGACATGAGGTGCTCCGTTGCACAGTGAGGGGACCGCTACGCACAGCTAAACGTGAAAGATCCTCGCTGTAAAGGGGCGGGGAGCAATTCCCGACGATCGTTCGTTGAACCGGATGTGCCGGTTCTGCTGTTTCTGCTCATCGCCGCGATCGCCGAGATCACGGTGCTGGTCCTGGTCGGGCAGGCCATCGGGTTCCTGCCGACGGTTCTGCTGCTGATCCTCGCGTCCCTGGCCGGGATGTGGCTGCTGCGCCGGGAGGGCGCCCGCACGCTCGTCTCCTACCAGCAGGCGGTTCGCTCGGGCCGGGTGCCGGCCAAGGAGATGATCGACGGGGTGCTGCTCGCCGCGGCCGGCGTGCTGGTCATCGCGCCCGGCTTCATCAGCGACGTGCTGGCCCTCGCCCTGCTGTTCCCCCCGACCCGCGGCCTGGTCAGCCGCCGGCTCACCGCCGCGGCCGAACGCCGCGCCCGCTCCGCCCGCCACGGCGGCGCCATCGTCGTCGACTCCACCATCGTCGTCGACTCCGTGGTCGACACGGCGCCGGAGCCCAACCCCGACCGCCCGGCCCTAGAGGACCGGTAGCCCCAGTGCCTTGGCCGCGACGGCCTGCTGCTGGTCCCGGGTCACCAGCACGACCGGCTCCCCGGCGGCCAGCGCCGTCCCGTCGGTGAGGGCGACCGCCAGGTGGATCGCGTCGAGCGTCCGGACGGCATGCTCGGTCACCAGCCGCCGCGCCAGCGGCAGCACGACCGGGCTGTCCAGCCGCAGCAGCGTGAACGCCCCGCCCTCGCCGCAGTCCTTGTCGAACCGGTCCAGCACCACATTCGGATCAGCGACCCCTGATTCACGAGCGGCCGCGGCCAGTTCAACCCGGGTCAGCTCACTTGTCACCACTGGGTCCGGGCCGTTGAGGAGAAGCTCGCCCAACTCGCCCCCGTCGGTGAGATACGTCCTGATCACTGCGCTGGTGTGGGCATAGAACAGGGTCACCGCGCTGAGCGCTCCTCGGCCAACGCGGCGCTCACGGCGCGGCCCTCGACCACCGCACCCACGGGCGGTTCCGGCACGACCAACCGGCCGGTGGCCCTGGCCCGCTCCCGGACGGCCTGCCGGCCGGTGGAACCGTCCAGCGCGAGGATGAGCGCACGCACGACGAACTCGTTGACGCTGCGCCCTTCGCTGGCCGCCTGCGCCTTGATCCGGGCGTGCAGCTCGTCCTCGATGCGCGTGATCATCTGCTTCACAGACCCATGATAGCATTCAGGCGAAAGTGCTATCAGGCGCCGAGGGCTTTCTCCAGTTCGGCCAGCGAGTCCTCCAGGTGGGTGAGGAGACGCTGCAGGTGGGGGACGCTGCGGCGGCAGCCGGTGAGCCCGAACTGGAGGTTGCCGGCGTAGCTGGTGACCGTGATGTTGAGCGCCTGGCCCTCGTACGGGATGGACAGCGGGTAGATCCCGCTCATCCGGGCGCCGTTGAAGTACAGCGGGTTGTGCGGGCCGGGGACGTTGGAGATCATCACGTTGAACGACGGCGGGGTGACCCGCAGCGCACCGGGGATCATGGAGATCGCCAGGGGCGCCATGGGGATCGCGGACAGCGCGGTGATCTGCAGCGGCGTCATGCCGTGGTAGACCTTCTTGCCGCGCTGCATGGACTCCCGGATCTCGGCGAACCGGGTCACCGGGTCGTCGGTGTCGGTGGCCAGGTTGCACAGGATGATGCCGATGGCGTTGCCGCCAAGGGTGCTCTCCGACGAGCCGCGGGCCGAGTCGGTGCGCAGCGACATGGGCACCGCGGCCACCAGCGGCTTGTCCGGCAACGCGTCCAGCTCGATCAGGTAGCGGCGCAGCGCTCCGGCGCACATGGCCAGCATCACGTCGTTGAGCGTGGCGCCGCTCACCGCCTTGCGCACGCCCTTGATCCGCTCCAGCGGCCAGCCCTGCGCGGCGAACCGGCGGGCTCCGGTGATCGCCGCGTTGAACATCGTCTTGGGCACCTTGAACGCCAGCCCGGCGGCCTGCTCCCGGAACGCGTCGTTGATCACCTTGAGCGCGGTCGGGCCGAGCGCGGCGATGTCCCACACGGCCCTCGCGGCATCGCGCAGACCCTGCAGCGGCGAGGCGCCGGCCTCCGGCTCCGGGCGGAGGTTGGACACGTTGTCCCGTACCCGGGGCGACCAGAGCGGACGCATGTCCCGCTCGGCCGGGTCCTCGGACAGCGAGCCCTGCAGCACCCGCAGCGCCGACACCCCGTCCAGCAGCGAGTGGTGCACCTTGCTGTAGGTGGCGAACCGGCCGTCCTGCAAGCCCTCGATCAACGTGAACTCCCACAGCGGACGGTGCCGGTCGAGCAGCGTGCCGTGCAGCCGCGAGGTCAGCTCGAGCAGCTCGCGCACCCGCCCGGGCGTGGGCAGCGCGGAGAGCCGCACGTGGTACTCGAGATCGAGATCGTTGTCGTTGGTCCAGGCCAGCTGGCCGATGCTGCTCACCGGGTTCATCGGCCGGCGGCGGAACAGCGGCCGCACGTCGGTGGTCCGGACCAGGGTGCGGTGCATCTCGCTGATGTAGTCCGGCCCGGCGTCCTCCGGCTTCTCGAACAGTTGCAGGCCGCCGACGTGCATCGGGTGCTCCCGCGACTCCGCGAGCAGGAACAGGGAGTCCGTGACGGGCATCAGCGCCATGACCAACCTCCTCGGACGAACTCCATGACTGTAGTTATTCCACGCCCGATTGGCCGCATCCGATCGATTAGTCGAGCGGCTGAAACCAGGTGGGGCAAGTTACTCGATCCGCTCGACGATGGTCACGTTCGCCTGACCGCCGCCTTCGCACATGGTCTGCAGGCCGAACCGGGCCCCGCGGCGGCCCAGTTCGTGCAGCAGGGTGGTGAACAGCCGGGCGCCGCTGGCCCCGATCGGATGGCCGAGGGCGATCGCGCCGCCGTTGACGTTGACCCGATCCGGGTCAGCGCCAGTCTGCCCGAGCCAGGCCAGCACCACGCTCGCGAATGCCTCGTTCACTTCGAACAGGTCGATGTCCGCAATGGACATGCCGGCCCGGTCCAGGGCGTAGCGGGTGGCCCGGATCGGCGCGGTGAGCATCGCGACCGGGTCGCCGCCGCGCGCCGACAGGTGGTGCACCCGGGCCCTCGGGGTCAGCCGGTGGGTGCGCAGCGCCCGTGGCGAGGCGATCAGGACCGCGCTCGCCCCGTCGGAGATCTGGCTCGCCAGCGCCGCGGTGACCAGGCCGCCGGGCCGCAGCGGCGGGAGCGTGGCCATGGCCGCGAGGCTGGTGTCGCGGCGCGGTCCCTCGTCGGTGTCGACGCCGCCGACCGGCACGATCTCCCGGTCGAACCGGCCCGTGTCGATGGCGGCGACCGCGCGCTGGTGGCTGGCCAGGGCGTAGCGCTCCATCGCGGCCCGGCTGATCCCCCACCGCTGCCCGATCAGGTCGGCGGCCCGGAACTGGGAGATCTCCTCGTCGCCGTACCGGTGCGCCCAGCCGTGCGAGCCGGCGAACGGGGTGGCGAAGCCGAACGCCGCGCCGGCGCTCATCGCCGCGCCGATCGGGATCCGGCTCATGTTCTGCACCCCGCCGGCCACCACCAGGTCGGCAGTTCCGCTCAGCACGGCCTGCGCGGCGAAGTGCACGGCCTGCTGGCTGGACCCGCACTGCCGGTCCACCGTGACGCCGGGCACCTCCTCGGTGAACCCCGCGGCCAGCCAGGCGGTCCTGGCGATGTCGCCGGCCTGCGGGCCGAGCGTGTCGACGCAACCGAAGATCACGTCGTCCACCGCGTCCGGGTCCACACCGGTCCGGTCGACCAGCGCGGTGAGCACGTGTGCGCCGAGGTCGGCCGGGTGGATGTCGCCGAGCGCCCCACCGCGCCGCCCGACCGGGGTGCGCACCGCATCCACCACATAGGCCTCGGTCATGACCTGCGCCTGCGGGTGGCGATCCCGTCGAGCAGGATGCCCAGGTACTGCCGGGCGATCTCGCTCGCCGGCTGGTTGCCGCCCGGCCGGTACCAGTGCACCGCCACCCAGACGGTGTCCCGGATGAACCGGTAGACCAGTTCGACGTCGAGGTCGGCGCGGAACACGCCGGCGCGCACGCCGTCGGTGAGGATTCCCGCCCACAGCTTGCGGAACTGCCGGTTGCGGTCGCGCAGGTAGGCGAACCGCTCGAACTCGGAGAGGTACTTCGACTCGTTCTGGTAGATCGCGACCTCGGCGTGGTTGCGGTCGATCGCCTCGAACGAGGCCACCACCACCGCCTCCAGCGTCTCCCGGGGTCCCCTGCCCTGCGCCACGATCTCCTCGTACCGGCCGAACAGCCGCTCCTGGAACCGGGTCAGGATCTCGTCCACCATGGACTCCTTGGAGTCGAAGTGGTGGTAGAGGCTGCCGGACAGGATGCCCGCGGCGTCGGCGATGTCGCGCACGGTGGTGGCCCGGAAGCCGCGCTCGGCGAACATCTTCGCGGCCAGGTCGAGCAACTCGGTGCGGCGCTCCGTCATCTGGTCCTCTCTCAGGGATGCTGGCTGCTGACCGAGATCACCTCGCCGGTCAGGTACCCGGCGAGGTCGCTGGCCAGGAACACCATCACGTCGGCCACCTCGGCGGGCCGGGCCGCCCGCCCGAACGCCTCCCGGCCGGCCAGTTCGGCGAGC
>NZ_DASTBH010000461.1:0-16887 GCF_035712165.1 Actinophytocola sp.
GGGGGGCGCTGCTCCGGCTGGCCGGCGAACCGTACCCGGCGCTGTGGCACGACAAGGACCTCTACACGCCGGCGCGGATCGTGCGCGCCGAGGGGCTGGCCGCGCTGCACCTGGCCGGCGTCCGGCTCGGCGGATGGTGACGGGTCACGGGAGACACCCGATGGGGAGGAGCGTTCGTGAACTGGTTGGAACTGGCCATGGCGGTACGGCCACTGGCCACCCTGGAGTCCCATGTGGACACCGCGGGCCGGGTGCTGGCGGTACGCCCGGACAAGTTGCTGGTATGGCAACCGGAACTGCTGGACTGGCTGTTCCGGTCGGACGCGCAGCTGTGCCATACCGGCGGGCGCAGCCTGACCCCGCTGTTCGGGCCGCGCTCGCTGCTGTGGTCGGAGGGGTCCCGGCACGATGCCTACCGGCGGGTGCTCGGCCCACCGCTGCGCGGAAAGCGGCTCGCCGAGCGGCACGACCTCATCGCCGGGCCGGTGCACCTGGCGATCGACGACCTGGCCGCCGGGCGGGAGGCCGACCTGCTGGACTGGACCCGCGGCATCGCTCTGCGGATCATCGCCGGGCTGCTGCTCGGTCCGGTCGACGACACCCTGCTGGCCGGGGTCACCGACTGGGCGGACAAGGCGTTCGGCGCCCGGCACCGGACGCTCGCCTACCGCTACCTCTTCGGCGGGCTGCCCGGGCCGGACCCCGCGCTGGAGCGGCGTCTGGTCCGCGCGGCGCATGGTTGCGCACCGCCCGCGCTGGCCGAACGGCTGCGACACGGGCCGCTGGCCGGGATCGGCGACCGCGAGTTGCGGGACGCGGTGGTCTCCCTGCTGTTCGCCGGGCACGAGACCACGGCGGCCGGCGCGGCCTGGACGCTGTACTGGCTGGGTCGAAACGCTTCGATACGGCACGACGTGGAGGCCGAACTGGCCGCCACCGGCTCGGACGGGTCGAACCCGGCCGCCGTCCCGCTCCTGCAGGCGGTCGTCCTCGAATCGCTTCGACTGACCCCGCCGGCCACCCTCGCCGGGCACCGGACCGTGCCCGAGGACCGGCCGGCGCCGGGCCGGGACCTGGCCGCGGGCACGACCCTCACCCCGGCGATCTACGCCGCGCACCGCCATCCCGACGCCTGGCCGGAGCCGACCCGGTTCGACCCGGGCCGGTTCCGGCAGGGACGGCCACTGCCACAGCACTACCTGCCGTTCGGTGGCGGGTCCCGGTACTGCCTGGGCAGCCAGCTCGCGCTCCTGGAGATCCGGATGATCGCGGCAGCGCTGCTGCTGCGCCGCCGGCGGTGGCGGCTGGCCGGGCGGGCCGGCCGGGCCGGCCGGCTGCGCGGCCAGATCCTGGCACCCGCCGGGGTGACGCTGCGGGTGCCGAGATGCCAGCGTTAGCCCGGGACCTCGCCGCGATCCACCGCCTGGAGTTCCCGTTCTCGGTCAACTACCTGTGCTACGCCACCTGGGGCGCCGCGGTCGCGGCCGGCGACCCGGCGCGGCTCGCCGACCCGGCAGTGCCGGCCGCGGTCATCGCCAACCTGCTGCTGATCGTCGCGGCCCTGGCCCTCAACACCGCCGCCGACACCCGCACCGACACCCGCCACCCGGAACGGTCCGCGGTCGCGGCGGCGCTGCGCCGGGTCGGCCGGCGCCGCGTGATCGGGTTGGCCACGGCCGAACTGGCCGTCGCGCTGCTGCTGGCCGGCGCGGTGGCGGCGGGTACCGGGCGGCCGATGATCCTGGCCGCGGCGGTCCTGGCCGTGGTCCTGCAGGTGCTCTACAACCTCGACCCGGTCCGGCTCAAACGGCGCGGCCTGCCGGGGGTGGTGGCCTTCTGCGCGGCCGTGTTCGTGCTGCCGTTCCTGCTGGCCCACTGGGCGGTGCGGCCCGGCGTCGACCCGGCGTCCTGGCCCGTCGCCGGCGGCCTCGGCATCCTCGCGGTCGCCCGGATGACCCTGTGGTCGGTGCCCGACCGCGCCGCCGACACCGCGGCCGGACTGGGCACCCCCGCCGCACGCCACGGTCCGGCCGGCGCCGCCGCCCTGTCCCTGACCGCGTTCGTCACCGGGCTGACCCTCACCGGCTGGGGTCTGTGGCGCCAGTACGGCCTCGGCTGGGCCGTGCCGCTGGTCACCCTCCAGGCCTGGCCGGCCTCCACCGCCGCCACCGTGCTGCGCCACCCGCACTCCCCCACCGACTCCTGGCACCTGCGGCACCGGGCCTTCCCGCCGGCCACCCTCGCCATGATCGGCATGACGGTGGCCCCCCTCACCTGAGCGCTCAGGGTTTGCGGGCCAGGGCGGCGTTGATGGGGACGCGCTCGGGGTTGCGCACCTGGTCGTCGTCCTCGGGATCGGGGCGCCACAGCGGGACCGGCACGATGCCGGGCGGGACGAGGTCCAGGCCGGCGAAGAAGGGCTCCAGGGCCTGCCGGTCGCGCAGGCTGACCTGCGGGCGGGGTCCGAAGCCCATCTGGTCGAACAGGCCGAAGCCGTTGACGAGCTGGTCGTCGGGGCCGTAGTGCGACAACCCGAGGAAGCTGCCCGGGCAGAACGCGGCCAGATACCCGCGCAGGATCGCCTGCGGATCCTGCTCGTCGGGGATGTGCTGCATGGTGTCGATCGCCAGCAGCGCGACCGGCGCCGCCAGGTCCAGCAGCGACACCTGCCGCAGCACGGTGTCCGGCAGGCGCACGTCGGCGTGCAGATACTCGGCGTTGTCGGTCCCGGTGAGCAGCGCGCGTCCCTCGGCGGCCACCCCGGGGTCGTTGTCCACGTACACCACGCGGGTCAACGGTTCGACCCGCCGGGCGATCTCGTGCACGTGACCCAGCGCCGGCACACCCGATCCGAGGTCGAGAAACTGCCGAATGCCCTGCCCGATCAGGTAGCGCACCATCCGGCGCAGCAACGTGCGCTGGGCCCGCACCAGATAGGGAACATGCGGCACGCACACCGCCGTACGGTCGGCGAAGACGCGGTCGGACTCGCGGTTGTGCGAGCCGCCCAGCCAGTAGTCGCGAATGCGAGCGATGCTCGGCGGGGCCGTATCGTTCCCGTCCGCCGCGGCCGTGACAGAAAAAGCCATTCGAGCGACACCATTTCTTCCGACTGAGAAGTTTGCCCACCCCGCGGCGCACTCAACAAGAGAGATTGTGACCATACTCGAACCGCGGTACCACCGCTACCAGTCCGATCCGGCTCCCGAAACCCGGACCCGTCGCATGAATACCGGCCAATTAACCGACGGTTTCAGTGAACTGATTTCGGTCAGTTTGGATCAGTTGTCACCGTTGCCCGCGACTACTGCCTGGTGGTGAACACCGCGACGGTCCGGGGCGGCACCGTGAACGCGCCCGTGGCCCGGTCGTAGCCGGCCGAGCGCACCACCGGGTCACCGCCCAACGCCTGCACCGGATGCAGGGTGTAACGGGCGCCGGCCAGCGCCGGCAGGGTCTGGGTGGTGGACGCGGGCGTGGCGTTGACGACCACCACGATGCCTTCGGTGCGCGGGTCGAGGTCGGGTCCGGCGCGGTCGTCGAGGGTCATCACGATCACGCCGGGGGTCTGCTCCGGCCCGCCGGTCGGGAATCCCACGCGCTGCTGCACCAACTGCGCCGAGCCGAGCCGGAACAGCGGCGAGGAGAACCGGATGCGCAACAGTTCCCGCGCCCGGTCGTGCGCGGCGCGGATGTCCGCCGGGCGGGGCGCGAGCGCCGGGTCGGCCAGCAGCGGGCGCATGAAGTCCCACTTCGGCTCGTTGTCCCCGCGCGGCGGCAGACCCGACCCCCAGGTGGTGTCCCGGTAGGACCAGTCCACCCGGTTGAACCAGTCGCCTGAGTTGAAACTGTTGCGGTCCAACGACTTCGACCGCAGCAGGTCGGTGCCGGCATGCCAGAACGCCGGCCCCTGGGCCAGCGCCACGCTGGCCAGCGCGACCGTGTTCATCCGTACCCGGTCGGCCATCGCCGTGCCGGATGGCAGCTTGTACTGCAGCGCGTCGAACAGCGTCTCGTTGTCGTGCGCGTCGACGTAGGTGATCGTCTCGCTGGGATCGGCGGCATAGCCGGCCGGCTGGCCGTTGTAGTCCACCTGGGCGCCGCGCACGGTCGCGCCGGTCCGGTCGACGAAGGTGTAGTCGCGCAGGTTTCCGGCCAGGCCGACCTTGATCTGGTCGTGGTAGAGCAGCAGCCGGGCCCGTTGTTGCTCGATGGTCCCATTCACCGGGTCACCATTGGGATCGTTGAACAATCCACTCGCGAACCCTTGGATGCGGGGATTGGCGTCGAACGGGCCGCCGCCGCGGACCGCGTCGCGCAGCCGGTCGGAGAACGTGCCGATCCCGGTGCCGGCCAGGTTCAGTTGGGAGGCCTGGGTGAACCGGGCGTTGTCGGCCACCTCGCCGAAGTTCCAACCCTCGCCGTAGAGGTAGACGGCGCGGCCGTCCACGCCGTCCCGCTGCGGGGTCAGCGCGTCCAGCGCCGCCCGCACAGCCAGCATGTTCTCCTTGGAGTGGTGTCCCATCAGGTCGAACCGGAACCCGTCCACCTTGTACTCACGTGCCCAGGTGACCACCGAGTCGACCATGAGCTTGCCCATCATCCGGTGCTCGGTCGCCGTGTTGGCGCAGCAGGTGGAGTTCTCCACCCGGCCGGTCGCCGAGAGCCGGTGGTAGTAGCCGGGCACGATCCGGTCCAGGATCGAGTTGGGGCTCTGCCCGGCGGCCGGGGTGTGGTTGTAGACCACGTCCATGACCACCCGCAGGCCCGCCCGGTTGACCGCCCCGACCATCTCGCGGAACTCGCGGTTGCGCGCGGTGCCGTCCGGGTTGGTCGAGTACGACCCCTCCGGGGTGGTGTAGTGCAACGGGTCGTACCCCCAGTTGAACCCGTCGGTGTCCCGGATGGGTTCCAGGCACGCCTGCTGGTCCTCGGCGGCCGGGCCGAACGACTCCAGGTCGCAGTTCGGCCGCTGCTGGGCGTCGCGGCGCTCCTCGACACTGGCGAGGTCGTTGGTGGGCAACAGGTGCAGCGAGGTCAGGCCGGCCTGCGCCAGCCCGCGCAGGTGCCGCATGCCGCTGCTGTTCTGGTCGGTGAACGCCAGATAGGTGCCCCGGTGCGCGGCCGGGACGCTCCGGTCGTTGATCGAGAAGTCGCGCACGTGCAGTTCGTAGACGGTGGTGTCCTCGGGTTTGGCCAACCGGGGTTTGGCCAGCCGGTCCCAGCCGTCCGGCCGCAGCGCCCGGTCGTCGAGGTCGACCAGGATCGACCGGGCGGCGTTGGTGGTCAGCCCGAGCGAGTACGGGTCGGTCACCACGTTGCTGAGCACCCGGTCCTCACCCGGGACGTACACGGTCACCTCGAAGGCGTACCGGGCGTCGCGCCAGGACGGGTGGCCGGTGACCCGCCAGACGCCGTCCGCGTCCCGGCGCATCGCCACCCGCCGCTCCGGCGCCGGTCCGGTCTCGTCCAGCAGCAGGGTGACCGTCTTGGCAGTGGGCGCCCAGAGCGCGAGCGCCGGCCGGTGGCCGTGCCAGGCGGGACCGAGCTTGGCGTTCGCCGCCGCCGCGTAGAGGTCGTCGAGCACCCCGTGGTTCTGCACCCCGGTGGCGTCGACCAGCCGTCCGGCGGGGTCGAAGGCGGCGACGGCCGCCTGCCCGGTGAGGATCGCGGCCAGGTCGGCGGCCGGCACCCGCAACGCCTCGTAGGCCGCCAGATGCGGGTAGCGCTGGCGCAACGGGGCCGGCAGCCCGGCCGGATCCCGTTGCAGGGCAACCGACTCGCCGCCGTTGACCCCGTCCGCCGTCGCGACGAGTCCGCCCCGCGGGGCGTGGTAGAGCCGGAAGGTCCAGTTCGCCGCGGCGTCCGGCAGGTCCAGCGCGATCACGTCGCGGGTCAGCCACTGCGCCCGCTGCTCGCGCAGGTTCGGCGGGGCGAGTCCGGCCGTCACGGTGAGCACGTGGGTGGCGAGCACATAGCTGAACGTGGTGCGATCACCGTCCGCGGCCACGAAGAACGGGATGTTCGCCCCGTTCGGCACGCCGCCTGCCCCGTAGTTCTCCGCCCAGGACAGTCCGTGCGCCACCTTGACCTCGTACTGTCCGGCCGGGATGTCCGTGGTGGAGAAGGTGAACACGCCGTCTCCGTCCGGATCCTGCAGCCAGGACCGCATGCACTCCGGCGCCCAGTCGCCGGGGCAACCCAGCTCGCTGGTGAAGCTGCCCGGCGCGGTGACGATCGGTCCCTGCGCGCTGCTGGTCACCCAGTGCGTGCCGTGGTCGTAGTAGAACGAGACGGGCCCACCCGTTGTGGTGTAAGGGATGTTGGCGCCGCCCGGCACCCCGCCCGCGCCGTAGTTCTCGGTCCAGGCGTTGTTCAGCGCCGCCTTGTACTCGTAGGAGCCGGCCGGCACCGCGAAGGAGCCCTTCCAGACCCCGTCGGCGGGATCGAGGGTGAGCTGCGCCTGCGCGCACTCCGGCTGCCAGTCCCCGGCGCAGCCCAGCGCGCTGCCGTGCGAGCCGGGCACCGAGACCGCCTGCGGCGGCGGTGTGTGGTCGGCAACGGCGGTGGGCGCCGTGACCAGGGTCGGCACCAGTACCGCGGCGGCGAGCGCGGCGAGGCGGCGGAGGCTCATGTGCAGCAACTCTGCCGGCTGCCGGCGCGACGTCAATCCGCCAAAGGTCTACTGACCCCTGCTCCGGCTCAGCCGTTGCCCCCGTCGAGTCCGCCCCCGCCGAGGCCGTCGGTGCCGCCGTAGCGAGACAGCAGGCCGGGAAGCTCGGCCCGGTCGGCCGGCGGCAGCGCGACGTCGGCCGGCCGTCCGTCCCGCCCCTGGATCCGCCGCATCTCCTCGCGTAGCTCCCGCCGTTCGGCCAGGCTGCCGCCCCGCAGGTAGCGCCACACCCCGAACAGGACCGCGATCCCCAGTAACCCCAGTACCACCCAGACCGTCATGATCCCAGTATCCGCGCCCGCCGGCCCGGGCCGCGCCTGGTTTTCCGGGGTGGCCAGTGGGTATCCATCCGTCATGGCTGCCGACGAGCGCAAGCGCCAATGGCGGATCGTGGGATTCCTGGCCGGGGTGGTTGTCCTCGTGCTGGGGGTCATGGGCGTGACCACCCTGCTACCGAACCTGAACCCGTTCTCCAGCAAGGACGTGGACCGCAGCCAGCCGGTGCTGCTGCAGTCGATCAAGGACCTGGCCCAGTTCCATGCCGCGGTCGGGGAGTTCCAGGTCGTCATCGACCTGGAGAAGGACGTCAACTGGGTGCCGTCGTTCCTGGCCGGGGAGCGTGCCCTGTTCGTCGCCGCCGGGACGGTCAACGCCTACGTCGACTTCTCCCAGCTCAAGAACGACGCCCTGAAGGTCTCGCCGGACCGCAAGTCGGTGGAGATCCGACTGCCTCCCGCACAGCTGGACAAGCCGAACCTGGACCAGAAGCGCAGCTACCTCTTCGCTCAGCAGCGCGGCATCTGGGACCGCCTGACCTCCCTGTTCGAGGTGCCTGACCAGCAACAGTTCTACACCGCGGGCGAGCAGAAGATCGCGGAGGCGGCCAAGAGCGCCGGGCTGCTCGAACGCGCCGACAAGAACACCCGGGCCATGCTGATCGGCATGATCCAGCCGCTGGGTTACCAGGTCACCTTCGCCAGCGACACCGCCTCGTAGCCCGCACGGCACGATGAGTGCCATGCATCTCGACCGGACGACCGCGCCGGGCGGCATCGAGATTCCGGGACTGGACGGCGAGCTCGTCGTCGACCCCGCGGTGCTGGCCGAGGCGGGCGAGGACTACGGGCACGTGGTGCGGCGGCCTCCGGTCGCCGTGCTGCGGCCCGGCTCGGTGCGCGACATCGTCACCGCGGTGCGGTTCGCCAACCAGCACGGCATCACCGTCGCGATGCGCGGCCAGGGCCACGGGGTGTACGGCGCCGCGCGGGCCACCCTGGTGATCGACTCCAGGGCGCTGGCGACGATCCACCGGATCGACCCGGACAGCGCGGTGGTCGACGCCGGCGTGCGCTGGGGCGACCTGACCCGCGCCGCGCTGGCCGCCGGCCGCACACCTCCGGTCGCCACCGACTACCTCGGCCTCTCGGTCGGCGGCACGCTGTCCGTGGGCGGGATCGGGGGCGCCAGCGGGCGGCACGGGCTGCAGGTGGACACCGTGCGGGAGCTGGAGGTGGTGACCGGGGACGGCCGGCTGGTGCGCTGCTCGGCCCGGCACGACGCCGAGCTGTTCGACGCCGTACTCGGCGGTCTCGGCCAGTTCGGGATCATCGCGCGGGCCACCGTCGCCCTGGTTGCGGCCCGGGCGACCGCGCGGATCTACCGGCTCACCTATGCCAGCGTCGCGGCGCTCACCGCCGGGCAGCGCACGGTGCTCGCCGACGGCCGGTTCGACCACCTGCAGGGCCAGGTGCTCCCGGAGGAGGGCGGCGGCTATCGCTACGAGCTGGAGGGCGCGGTCTACTACACCGCCCCGAACTCCCCCGCCGACGCCGCGGTGCTGGCCGGACTGAGCCCGCTGACCACCGAGATCGAGGAGCTGCCGTACTTCGACTGGCTGAACCGGATCTCGGAGATCGTCGACGAGCTGGCGGAGCTGCGCCTGCCCAACCCGTGGCTCAACCTGTTCCTGCCGGACACCGTGGTGGACGAGTTCGTCGCTCGCACGCTGGCCGACCTCACCCCCGCCGACACCGGCGGCGGGGTGATCCTGCTCTACCCGGTTCGCCGCGAGGCGCTGACCCGCCCGTTCGTGCCGGTGCCGCGCACCCCGGTGGTGTTCCTGTTCTCCTTGCTGCGCATGGTGATCCCGCCGGACCGGGCCGAGGTGCGGCGGCTGCTCCGCGCCAACGCCGAGCTCTACGAACAGGCCCGGGAACTCGGCGCGACCCAGTACGCCATCGGCGCCATTCCGATGACCCCGCAGGACTGGCGCCGGCACTACGGCGCCGAGTATCCGAGAGTCGTCGCGGCCAAGGCACGCTTCGACCCGCAGCACATTCTCACGCCCGGCCCGCAGATCTTCCCGGAGTAGCCGGGGAGCTTAGAGGGCGGTGGCGATGACGAGGCTGTCGTCGTCGATGCGCTGGACGGCGGGGTGGTCGGTTTCGTTGCTCCAGTGGTTGTTCTCGGCCAGGTAGCGGAACCGGAGCGGGGTGCCTTCGGGGACGGTGAGGGCCAGGGAGCGGGTGCCGTTGCTGCGTCTGCGTAGTTCATGCACGCCGGGCTGCCAGCTGTTGAAGTCCCCGACCACGCTGACTCGGCCGGGCGGGTGGTTGGCGGGCAGGACGAACGTCAACCGAACATCACCGCCGCGGGCGCGGATCATCCGAAGCATGGCGCAGTGCTACCAGCCGGTGGCTGTTGACATTGGGAGCCGCGCCGGGGAGGGTGTGATGTAAACGTTTACATCCGCCGGGAGGTGGGCTCAGTGGTGAGTCGACGGGCACGGGTCACGAGCGTGGTGCTGGCGGGGGTACTGGCGGCGGGGTGTGGGCGGGGCGGCGGACAGAACGACGACCAGGCGGCGGCGCCGGTGAACGAGGGCCCGGCCACCGGCGAGATCACCGTCTGGGCCATGGGCACCGAGGGTGAGAAGTTATCGGTGCTGGCCAAGGACTTCGAGGCGGCGAACCCGCAGGCCAAGGTCAACGTGACGGCGATCCCGTGGGACGCGGCGCACGACAAGATCTCCACCGCGATCGCGGGGCGGCAGACGCCGGACGTGAGCCTGGTCGGCACCACCTACATGGCCGAGTTCGCCAGGTCCGGAGCGCTGGACCCGACGCCCGAGACGATCGACGGCAAGCGGTTCTTCCCCGGCGGGTGGGACACCACGGTGGTGGACGGGAAGTCCTACGGAGTGCCCTGGTACGTGGAGACGCGACTGCTGTACTACCGCACCGATCTCGCCCAGAAGGCAACCGAGCAGGCGCCGGGGAACTGGGCGGAACTGACCGGGTTCGCCACCGGGATGAAGCAGGACGCGGGCGCGAAGTGGGGGATCAACCTGCAGGCCGGCGGCAAGGGCGCCTGGCAGACCTTCATGCCGTTCGTGTGGCAGGCGGGCGGCGACATCACCGACGACAGCGCCAAGAAGTACACTTTGGACAGTCCGGAAGTGGTCAAGGCGCTGGAGTACTACAAGAGCTTCTTCGACGCGCAGCTCACGCCGGCGACGCTGTTGCGGCCCGGCGAGTTGGAGCAGGGCTTCGTGGACGGGTCGTTCGGCTCGTTCTTCTCCGGCCCGTGGCACATGAGCCTGATCCGCGAGCAGGGCGGCGCCGGCCTCGACGGCAAGTGGGCGGTGGCCCGGATGCCCAAGGAGAAGGCCGGCACCTCGTTCGTCGGCGGCGGGGACCTCGCCGTGTTCAAGGACGCCAAGAACCGGGACACCGCCTGGAAGTTCGTGCAGTACCTGACCCGGCCCGAGGTCCAGGTCAAGTGGTACGGCGAGACCGGCGACCTGCCGTCGGTGCGGGATGCCTGGCAGGACACGAAACTCTCCGGTGACCCCATGCTCAAGACGTTCGGCGAGCAACTCGACGATGCCAAGTCGCCACCGGCCATCGCCACCTGGGAGCAGGTCGCCACGGTGATCGACACCAAGCTGGAGGAGGTCGTCAAGGGCGTCACCGCGCCGGCCGACGCGGCCAGGGCGATGCAGTCCGAGGCCACCTCGATCGGCCTGTAGCGGCCATGGTCAGCGAGGCGATCACGATCCGCCGCGGCACGGCGCGCAGGCCGATGAGCCTGCGTGCCCGTCGCGGCCTGATCGCCTGGGGCTTCGCCCTGCCGTTCGTGGCGCTGTTCGCGTCGTTCATGGCCGGGCCGGTGCTGGCCTCGCTCGCGATCAGCTTCACCGACCTGCGCGGCACCGACCTGCGCGACCCGTTCGCGGTGAACCTGGTCGGCTTCGACAACTACGTGCGGTTGCTCGGCGACGAGGTGTTCCTTCAGGCGCTGGGCAACACCGCGACGTTCGTGCTGGGCAGCGTGCCGCTGACCATCGGGCTGGCGCTCGCGGTGGCGCTGGCGCTGGATCGCGGCATCACCCGGATGCGCACGTTCTTCCGGGTCGGCTTCTACCTGCCGGTGGTCACCAGCATCGTCGCGGTGGCGATCGTGTGGCGGTTCCTGCTGCAACCGGACAACGGGCTGGTCAACAGCGCGCTGCGCGCCGTCGGCATCGACGGGCCGCACTGGCTGGACCAGCCGGCCACGGCGATGGGTTCGCTGATCGTGATGACCGCCTGGCGCGGCATGGGCTTCGTGATGGTGGTGTTCCTGGCCGGACTCCAGGCGATCCCGCGCACCGTCTACGAGGCGGCCGAGATCGACGGAGCCGGCCGGTGGGCCCGGTTCCGGTTCGTCACCCTGCCGATGCTGCGCGGCACCATGCTGTTCGCCGTGGTGATCACCACGATCGGCCAGTTGCAGTATCTGGAGGAGCCGTTCGTGATGACCAGGGGCGGCCCGCTGAACTCGACCCTGTCGGTGGCCATGAACGTCTACAACCAGTTCGGCTTCGGCAACTACGGCTACGCCAGCGCCATGAGCTACGCGCTGTTCATGGTGATCGTCGCGCTGACCGCCGTCTGGTTCCGGCTGCTGAGGCAGAAATGACGGCGCGCCGGCTGCTGTACGTGGTGCTGGGCCTGGGCCTGGTGGCCTTCGCCGGGCCGTTCGTGTGGATGTTCGCCAGTTCGTTCAAGCCGGAGAGCGAACTGCGCCGGGTGCCGGCGACGTGGCTGCCGGAGACGCTCACCCTGGACAACTACCGCACCATCTTCACCGGGCTGGACTTCCCTACCTACTTCGCCAACTCGGTGATCGTGGCGGTCGCCGTGACCGTGGGCAACCTGGCGCTGTGCTCGATGCTCGGCTACGCCCTGGCCAAGATCGACTTTCCGGGCCGGCGGGTGCTGTTCCTGCTGGTGATCGGCACGCTGATGATCCCGGCGATGGTGACGTTCGTCCCGCAGTTCGTGCTGGTCAGCCAGTTCGGGCTGGTGAACACCTATCCCGGCATGGTGCTGCCGCTGCTGGCCCTGGCCGGCCCGCTCGGGGTTTTCCTGATGCGCCAGTACATCGCGGAACTGCCCGACGAACTGGTGGACGCCGCCCGGATCGACGGCGCCGGCGAGCCGACGATCTTCCTGCGGATCATCCTGCCGCTGGCCCGGCCGGCGCTGGCGGCGCTGGCGATCGTCACGTTCCTGGGCGCCTGGAACAACTTCCTGCTGCCGCTGGTGATGGCGCAGACCGAGGACAAGTACACCCTGCCGGTCGCCCTCGCGCTGTACTCGGTCGGCCAGAACTCCACCCGCTTCGGCCTGCTGATGGCCGGCGCGGTCGTCGTCGTCCTGCCCGTGCTGCTCATCTTCGTGGTCCTGCAACGGTATTTCGTGCAGGGCATCGCGTTGACCGGAATCAAGTAGGAGGCAGAAGTGTTACGCCTGCTCACCGTGCTCGCCACCGTGGCGGCGCTGGCCACCCCGCTGCCGGCGGAGGCCACCCGGCACAACGTGCTGGCGACCTACGCCGCCGACACCTGGCGGTCCATGGCCGCACTGGTCGATCCGGCGACCGCGCTGCCCGCCGACAACATCGACGGAGCGCTGGACCCGGCGTCGCGGTCCCGGTACACCTCCCCCACCAACGTCGGGATGTACCTGTGGGCCACGGTCAGCGCCCGGCACCTCGGCCTGATCCGGACCGGCGAGGCCAAGGACCGGATCCGGCGCACCCTGACCACCCTGCGCACGCTGGCCCGCCATCCGGCGTCCGGCCAGTTCTACAACTGGTACGACCCGGCGACCGGCGCGGTGCTGCGGACCTGGCCGGTGGACGGCAGCACGGTGCACCCGTTCCTGTCCAGTGTGGACAACGGCTGGCTGGCCAGCGGCCTGCTGACGGTCGCCGGTGACCTGCCCGACCTGGCCGGCCCGGCGTGGTCGGTGCTGTCCGGCATGGACTTCGGGTTCTACTACGACCCGGCGGCGCGCGGCGCGGACGTCCCGGCCGGGCTGATCCGGGGCGGCTTCTGGGACGAGCAGCCGCCCGGTTGCTCGGTGCTGGACAACTACCGCGACCGCGGCCCGGAGGTCTGGTACACCTGCCACCACTACGGCGCGTTCAACACCGAGCCGCGGATCGCCAGCTACATCGGCATCGCGCTGGGCCAGATCCCGGCCGCGCACTACTTCGCGGGCTGGCGCACCTTCCCGCCGACCTGCGACTGGTCCTGGCAGGAGCAGCAGCCGGTCGGGCACGACGCGACCTACCTCGGCGTGCCGGTGTTCGAGGGCACCTACGCCTACCGGGGCATGCGGCTGGTGCCCACCTGGGGCGGCAGCATGTTCGAGGCGCTGATGGTGCCGCTGGTGGTGCCGGAGGAGACCTGGGGGCCACGCAGTTGGGGGCGCAACCACCCGCGCTACGTCAAGGCGCAGATCGAGCACGGACTGACCGAAGCCCGGTACGGCTACTGGGGTTTCTCGCCGTCGAACAACCCGGACGGCACCCCGCCCTACCGGGAGTGGGGCGTGGACGCGATCGGGATGGACGGACCCGGCTACACCTCCGACGTCCAGCGCACCTCGGTGGACGACGGCTTCGGTGACTGCCCGGACCGGCCGGCCGTGCCGCCGCCGGCGTCCTTCGGCGACGGCGTGGTGACACCGCACGCCTCGTTCCTGGCCCTGCGTTACGCGCCGCACGCCGCACTGTCCAACTTGGACAAACTGCGGCGGGACTTCGGCGCCTACGGGCCGGGCGGTTTCTACGACGCGGTCAACGTGGGCACGGGTGCGGTGTCGCGCACCTACCTGGCGCTGGACCAGGGCATGGTGCTCGCCGCCGCGACCAACGCACTGCGCGGCGACGTGCTGCGCCGGGCATTCACCAACGGGCCGATCGCCAGGCTGCGCCCGCTGATCGCGATGGAGGACTGGCGTGACGTCCAAGGCGGATAGCCTGACCCCGGTACTGCCGGCACCGGCGGCGCTGCGCGCCGAGCCCGGACTCGGCCACGTGACACTGGACTGGCAGCCGGTGCCGGACGCGGTCGGCTACCTGGTGCTGCGGGCCGACGATCCGGCCGGCCCGTTCGAGGTGGTCGACCACCGCGGCGGGGACGTGCTGGCCGTGCCGCACCCGCCGTACGCCGATACCACCGGCGAACCCGGCCGTACCTACCACTACGCGGTGGTGGCCATGGCCGACGTCGCCGTCCCGGGGGAGCGAGGCGAGCCGGTCGCCGCCTCGGCTACGGCGGACCCGGGCGCGCCGCCGGTCGTGCGTGCCCGGGTCCGCGCGAACCGGGTGGCCGGCCCGGTGCACCGGCCGTGGCGGGAACTGATCGGCTCCGAGCACCTGAGCCTGTTGCTGAGCCAGGAAACCGTCGGCGGGCGGCCGATCGGCGCCGAGCTCGCCGAGGCGTTGCGGCTGGCCCGCGAGGAACTGGGCGTCCGGACGGTGCGCGCGCACGCGATCCTGGGCGACGACCTCGGCGTGTACCGGGAGGTGGACGGTCAGCCGGTGTACGACTTCAGCGGCGTGGACCGCGTCTACGACCGGGTCCTCGGGCTGGGGCTGCGGCCGGTCGTGGAACTGTCCTACATGCCGAGGGATCTGGCCGCGGACCCGGAGCGGACCGTGTTCGAGTACCGGGGGATCATCTCCCCGCCCCGGGACTGGGACCGCTGGGCCGAACTGGTCCGCGCGCTGGTCGCCCATCTGGTGGATCGCTACGGCCTGACCGAGGTGCGGGACAACTGGGCCTTCGAGGTGTGGAACGAGGCCAACCTCGACGTGTTCTGGACGGGCACCCGGGAGGAGTACTTCCGGCTCTACGACGTCACCGCCCGGGCGGTGAAGGAGGTCGACGCCGGCCTGCGCGTGGGTGGGCCGGCGTCGGCCGCGGCCGGGTGGATCGGCGCACTGCTCGACCACCTGGAGACCTCGGGCGCGCCCCTGGACTTCCTGTCCACGCATACCTACGGCAGCCCGCCGCTGGACCTGCGGCCGCTCGCCGCCCGGCACGGCCGGGCCGACCTAAGTCTACTGTGGACGGAGTGGGGCCCCACGCCGACCCATTTCAACCCGGTCGGCGACGACACGTTCGCCGCCGCGTTCCTGTTGCGCGGCATGCGATCGGCCGGCGGGCGGATCGACGGGCTCGGGCACTGGGTGATCTCCGACCACTTCGAGGAGCTGGGCCGGCCGCCTGCGCTGTTCCACGGCGGGTTCGGCCTGCTCACCGTCGGAAACCTGCGCAAGCCGCGGTACTGGGCGTTGTGGCTGGCCAACCAGCTCGGTGACGAGGAGCTCACCGCGGAGCTGACCGGGGACGGGGCCGGCGGGCTGGTCGAGGTCTGGGCGGCCCGCCGGTCCGACGGCACGGTCGGCGTGCTGGTGTGGAACCTCGGCCTGGACCAGAACCTGTCCAACGGCGCCGACCGGCTGGACCGCGTGGTGCGGCTGCGGGTCGACGGGTTGCCGCAGGCGGCCTACCTGGTGCGGCACTACCGGATCGACCGCAACCATTCGAACGTGCAACGGGTCTGGGAGCGGCTCGGCGGCGGCGACTGGCCGGACGCGGACCAGTGGGCGACGCTGGAGGCGGCTAACGTGCTGGAGGAACTGTCCGAGCGGCTGCAGGTCGCACCGGACACCACGACCGTGACCGTAACGTTCTCGCTGCCCATGCCGGGCATCTCCTACCTGGAGCTCACCGGAGGATGACCGACAAGACGCCGACCGTGCACGACGTGGCCCGCCGCGCCGGGGTGTCCACGGCCACCGTGTCCCGGGCGCTCAGCGACGCCGACAAGCTGCATCCGGACACCCTGGAACGGGTCCGGCAGGCGATCGAGGAACTGGGCTACCTGCCCAACGGCGCGGCCCGCGGGCTCACGTCGCGCAAGACCCGGGTGCTGGCGCTGTGCTTTCTCGACCAGGGCGACCCGGAGTCCGACGCGGGCGACGACGCGATGCTCTACATCGACGGCGTGGTGCGCGGAATGGAGCGCGCGGCCCGGGAGCGGGGCTACGCGATCCTGATCGGCGCCGTGCAGGACCCGGACGCGGCGCTGGACCTGGCGGTGTCGCTGGCCAGCCGGGCCGACGGGATCGTGCTGCTCGGCCAGGCCGCACCCAGCTCGGCGATCCAGCGGCTCAAACGGCTGCCGGTGGTGGTCGTGGCCGGGCGGTGCGAGGACGACCAGGGCTGGGTCGACCAGGTTCGGGTGGACAACGCCGCCGGCATGACCGAACTGGTCACCCATCTGATCGAGGTGCACGGCCACACGCGGTTGGCCTACCTGGGCGGCCCGGCGGACTCGCCGGACGCCGCCGAACGCTGGGCGGCGTTTCGCGCCACGCTCACCGCCGCCGGGCTGCCGGTGCCGCTGCCGCTGGTCGGCGACTTCACCCAGCACACCGGGGCGCAGGCCGCCGAGGTGCTGGATCCGGTGCCGGGCGCCGTGGTGTGCGCCAACGACCAGATGGCCATCGGCCTGATGACCGCGCTGCGCGACCGCGGCGTGCGGGTGCCCGAGGAGGTGGCCGTGGTCGGTTTCGACGGCATCGACCTCGGCCGGCACGTCCGCCCGGCCCTGACCACCGTCCGCCAACCCATGCAGCCCATCGGCGCTGCCGCCGTCACCCTGCTCGAACGCCGCCTGCGGGTCCGCGACCTGCCGCCGGAGGACCTGCGGCTGCCCACCCAGCTGATCATCCGGGCCAGTTGCGGCTGCCCTATCCCGCGGCTTGCGTGAGTACGTCCTCGACCGTGGCGATGAGCAACGCGACCTTGTAGCCGGTCATCGGCAGCGGGGTGGCGCCGTCGCCGGCGAGCCGGGCGGCGCCGGCCA
>NZ_DASTBH010000462.1:0-3645 GCF_035712165.1 Actinophytocola sp.
TTCAACGACCTGCTCCCCGAGGACTACCCGTTCATCAACGAGGCGATGCCGAAGAAGCGGCAGGCCGCGATCGTGAACGACCTCGCCGAGCGGTACCCGATGGTCACCGTGGCTCGGACCCTGGACAAGCTCAAGGAAGCCGGCTTCTTCTGGGCCACCCGGTCCGGTGTCACGATCGCCATCTCGGACATCGTGGTGCCGCCGAACAAGCAGGAGATCCTGGACGCCTACGAGCTCAAGGCCGACGCGGTCGAGAAGCGCTACCAGCGTGGTCAGCTCTCGCACTCCGAGCGCAACAACGAGCTGGTCAAGGTGTGGGGCCAGGCGACCGAAGAGGTCGCCAGGGCCATGGAGGACAACTTCCCCGAGGACAACCCGATCCCGATGATCGTGAAGTCGGGCGCGGCGGGCAACATGACCCAGGTCCGGTCGCTGGCCGGTATGCGTGGTCTGGTGTCCAACCCGAAGGGTGAGTACATCCCGCGGCCGATCAAGAACAACTTCCGCGAGGGTCTGTCCGTGCTGGAGTACTTCATCGCCACGCACGGCGCCCGGAAGGGTCTGGCCGACACCGCGCTGCGGACCGCCGACTCGGGTTACCTGACCCGGCGTCTGGTGGACGTGTCGCAGGACGTGATCGTCCGCGAGGTCGACTGCGGCACCAACCGCGGCATCGTGATGACGGTCGGCGAGGCGGGTGCGGACGGCACGATCATCCGCGACCAGCACGTGGAGACCAGCGTCTACGCGCGCACCCTCGCCGAGGACATCACCGACGGCGACGGCAACGTGCTGCTCAACCGCAGTGACGACCTCGGCGACCCGGCGATCGAGAAGCTCGCCAACGCGGGCGTCACCCGGGCGAAGGTACGCAGCGTGCTGACCTGCGAGTCGGCGGTCGGCGTGTGCGCCACCTGCTACGGCCGGTCGATGGCCACCGGGCAGCTGGTGGACGTCGGCGAGGCGGTCGGCATCGTGGCCGCGCAGTCCATCGGCGAGCCGGGCACGCAGCTGACCATGCGTACCTTCCACCAGGGCGGTGTCGCCGGTGAGGACATCACCACCGGTCTGCCGCGTGTGCAGGAGCTGTTCGAGGCCCGCGTGCCGAAGGGCAAGGCGCCGATCGCCGACGTCGACGGCCGGGTGCGGATCGAGGACGGCGACCGGTACTGGAAGATCACGCTGATCCCGGACGACGGCAGCGAGGAGATCGTCCTGGACAAGCTGTCCAAGCGGCAGCGTCTGGCGCTCACCCCGCAGGGTGGTCCGCTGGCCGACGGCGACCACGTGCGCGTCGGACAGCAGCTGCTGGAGGGCACGCCCGACCCGCACGAGGTGCTGCGGGTCATGGGTCCGCGTGAGGCCCAGCTGCACCTGGTAGACGAGGTGCAGAAGGTCTACCGGGCGCAGGGTGTGTCGATCCACGACAAGCACATCGAGGTGATCGTCCGGCAGATGCTGCGTCGGGTGACCATCCTCGACTCCGGTGCTGCCGAGTTCCTGCCCGGCGCGCTCATCGAGCGGGCCGAGTTCGAGCGCGAGAACCGCCGCGTCGTCGCCGGTGGCGGCGAGCCGGCCTCCGGTCGTCCGGTCCTGATGGGCATCACGAAGGCCTCGCTGGCCACCGACTCGTGGCTGTCCGCGGCCTCCTTCCAGGAGACCACCCGCGTGCTGACCGACGCCGCCATCAACGGCCGGTCGGACAAGCTGGTCGGCCTGAAGGAGAACGTGATCATCGGCAAGCTGATCCCGGCCGGCACCGGTATCAACAAGTACCGCAACATCCAGGTACAGCCGACCGAGGAAGCCCGGGTCGCCGCCTACGCCATTCCGTCCTACGACGACGGGTACTACACCCCCGACGTCTTCGGCACCGGCACCGGCCCAGCCGTCCCGCTGGACGACTACGACTTCGGTCGCGACTACCGCTAACCCACCAACCCAGAAGGCCGTCTGCACCCCCGGGTGCGGGCGGCCTTCGCCGTTTTCGCCTTCGGGTTGCCGGCCGCCGGAGCGTAAGCTTGTGAAAGGAAACTTGCGTGTTTGACGCCGGATCCGCCGAATGGCGGTGGATTCGGCGGTTTGGTGGTTGCGCGGGGACGGCAACCGGGGGAGTGCAGGAATTGCCGGTGGGGAGGTCGGTGTCAGGTGGCGTTGCCATTTGACGAATTGCCGCAGGTTATTCGAGAATCAGGTTCCTGCTTGGCGAACAAGGGGTCTGACGTGGGCCGTGCTTCGCGTAGCCTGGCGAGGGTGGCGCCCCGCGCGTGTGGATCACAGCCAGGCATCCGCCCGGTGTGCCGGATTAGCGCCAATTGAAGATCGATGCGGAATTTCATTGCGGCGGATTCAACACTTCCGGTAAGCGCTCGCCCTGTTTCACATTCGGCTGGCGGTGTCGGATTGCGGGTGTCGAGCGGAACGGGCGTCACCCGTGGCACGGGGTCGAGGAGGTACGCGCGGTGGGCTCGGAGCCGCGGTGAATGAGGAGAGCTGCGTCCGGCACCTCCGCCTCCGGCCGGAGGCGTACATCGCCACCAGCGCGGCCGGTCAGGTCGCGCTGTTGCAGGCCACCAGGTGGGGTGAGCACATCGGGGTGCTCTCCGCGGGCCAGCGCGAGATGCTGCGCGAGCTCGCCGCGGCCGAGCACACGGAGGCCGAACTGGTCGCGAAGTTCGGCGCCGACGTGCCGGTGCTGCTCGACCGGCTGCGTGCCGGCGGCTGGCTCACCGCGCGGTTCACCTACCGGGGTCGCCCGCTGATCACCATCCACCCGCACGGTCCGAACCGGGAGCCGCGTGGCGCGGACCTGGTCGCGCCCCGGCTGTCCCGGTTCGCGCTGATCCGCAGGGACGGCGACGCGATGGTGCTGGAGTCGCCGCGCTGCCCGGCCTCGGTGCGGCTGCATGACCTGACCGTGCTGACCGTGCTGCACCGGCTGGCGGTGGCGGCCGAGCGCTGCGTGCCCGCCGGGCTCAGCGCGGACGTCGTGGCCGACCTCGTCGCCGAGCTGGCCTGGTACGGCTTCGTGCGGGAGGCGGAGGAGGACCTCCGCTCGGACCTGGCCATCGAACAGTGGGGCGAGCACGAGCTGTGGTTCCACGCCCGCAGCCGGGAGGGTCACCACGACCATCCGTTCGGCGCGACGCTGTGGGCGGCCGGCCGGTACCCCCCGCTGCCGGCCCGCCGGCCGGTCTGGTCGGGCACTGCGGTCCGATTACCCGAACCCGCCGAGCCGGAACCCGGCGCCACGTTCGCCGCGGTGCTCGAGGCCAGGCGGTCGGTCCGGGAACCCGACGACGCGCACCCGCTCACCCTCGCCCAGCTGGGTGAGTTTCTGCACCGGTCGGCTCGGGTCCGCCGGACGGCCCAGGACGACCAGACCGAGGTGTCGCTGCGGCCCAGCCCGTCCGGCGGCGCGTTGCACGGGCTGGAGCTCTATCCGGTGGTGCGCCGGGTGTCCGGCCTGGCCGCCGGGATGTACCACTACGACCCGTTCACGCACGCGCTCGAGCCGGTGCCGGCCGGTGACTTCGCCCTGCGTCAGCTGGTCGGCCGGGCCAGCGCGGCGGCCGGCGGCGGGCACCCGCCGCAGGTCCTGCTGGTCGTCGCCGCCCGTTTCGGCCGGGTGATGTGGAAGTACCA
>NZ_DASTBH010000463.1:0-5105 GCF_035712165.1 Actinophytocola sp.
TCCGGGTCAGCCCGGCCGTTCCGTCCACCCACACCTCGCCCGGCCCGGTGACCAGAACGTCGGTGGTCGCCGGGTCGCGCAGCAGCGGCTCGAGCAGGCCGGCACCACCGAACTCCCGGCGCAGCAACCGCAACGCGGCCAGCACGTCCGAATGCCCGACCACACCGCCGGCCTCGTCGCGCACGGCCTCGGCCATCACCGCGTCGGTGATCTCGGCGCCGGTCCCGGCCAGCCGGGCGCGGACCCGGTCGATCAGCTCGGCGGTCATGACACGCTCCGCAGCTCGTGGCCGGGCTGCTCGGCGAGCACACGCAGCGTGGCCCGGGCCGCCGAGGTGAGCGGACCGCGCGGCCGGGGCCGAAAATCGCCACGGTCGAGCGACTGCGCCAGGAACGGCTCCGGCCGCATGACGGTGAGCAGCGGGACGCCGGCCGCCTCGGCGACCTCCTCGGCCCGCAGGCCGCCGGGCGCCGGACCGCGCACGACCAGCTGCGGCACCAGCCCGCGATCCCGCAGGCGGCCGGCCAGCAGCCGGGCTCCCACGCTCGCCCGCACCTCGGCCGGAACGATGATCACGGTCAGGTCGGTCCGGTCGAGCGCGGCGCAGGCGGCGGGCCCGAGCTCGCGGGGCAGATCGCAGACCACGGTCTCGCCGGCCCGGCGACCGGCCTCCAGCACGGCGACCACGGCGTCCGGTTCCGGCCCGACACCCTCGCGGGCTCCGGACAGCAGCGAGAGCCGGGCCGCTCCCCTGGTCCGGCCGGGCAACGCCGCGTGCAACGCGGAGACCGGCACCCGACCGGTGCGCAGCCGCAGCTCCGGCCAGCGCATGCCGTCATCGGTCTCGGCTCCCAGCACGAGATCCAGGCCGCCGCTGCGCGGATCGCAGTCCACGAGCAGCGCGTTGTTCCCGCCGCGCAGCACGGTCAGGCCGACCGACGCGGCGAACACCGAGGCACCGGCCCCGCCCCGGGCGCCGAGCACGGCGAGCACCCGGCCGGTGCTGCCGGCAGGTGTCTCCGCCACGTCGGCCAGCGCCCCGACCAGCCAGGACTCGCTGGCCGGCAGCTGGACCACCCGGGTGGCGCCCAGCTCCAGCGCGTCCGGCCACAGGTCGGCCGGTGGCGGCCCGGCGCAGACCACGAGCACCTGGTCCCGCCGGGCCAGACCCAGCTCGCGGCAGCGCCGCACGCCGGCGCCGTCCAGGATCACCAGCGGGCTGCTGGCCCACCGCACCCGGGCCGCGGCGGCGTCCGGTATCCGTTCCACCGCGCAGCCGGCCGCGGCCGCGAGCTTGAGCACGTCGTCGAGCAACTCGTCGTCGTCGATCAACGCCAGCGGTCGGTTCGTGTCCATCGGGTCCCCTGCAAGCCGGTCGTTTCGTCGGCGGCAGGCGGGTGCCGGCCGCGATTTCACGATCGGGCCGGGGCGGGTCCGGGGACAACGGCCAGTGATCAAGATGTGGAAAACCCGCCCGGCTGTGGACAACTACCGCTTGGACGATCTTGTGGGCCGGGTTTCGTCGGCCGGCTGTGCGAAGCTGCGCGGGGGCGTCCACGTTGGACTGTCGCGGCAGGACGCGGACAGAGGACGACCCCCGCCAGGGGGGAGGGACGGGGGCCGCCTGAAGGTTCAGTCCCGGGGGGTCGGACTGAACCGCCCGGTCAATGCCGGACTCGGTCTACTGTATCCCCTTCGCAGGTCCGCCGGGGTGAGAACAGGTACACCGAAACGGTTGTCGTTCGTTCCGGACCGATCCACCAACGCACTCGTATGCTGACCGGATGACCAGCCCGCGCAGCGCCGCGACCGGGGACAACGAACCCACGGTGGCGGCATTTTTCGACCTGGACAAGACGGTCATCGCCAAGTCCAGCACCCTGGCGTTCAGCCGGCCGTTCTTCCAGGGCGGGTTGATCAACCGTCGAGCGGTGCTCAAGAGCGCCTACGCGCAGTTCGTGTTCGTCTCCTCCGGCGCGGATGCCGACCAGGTCGAGCGGATGCGGGCGCACCTCACCGCCCTGTGCGCGGGCTGGGACGTCCAGCAGGTGCGCTCGATCGTCGAGGAGACGCTGCACGACATCGTGGATCCGCTGGTCTACGCCGAAGCCGCGGAACTCGTGACCAGCCACCGGGAACAGGGCCATGACGTCGTGGTGGTCTCCGCGTCCGGGGAGGAGATCGTCGCCCCGATCGCCGAGATGATCGGCGCCACGAGCAGCGTCGGCACCCGCATGGTCGCCGTCGACGGCCGCTACACCGGCGAGATCGAGTTCTACTGCTACGGCGAGAACAAGGCCGCCGCGATCAAGCAACTCGCCGCCGAGCGCGGGTACGACCTCGAGTCCTGCCATGCCTATTCGGACTCGGTCACCGACCTGCCGATGCTCGAGGTGGTCGGCAACCCGGCGGTGGTGAACCCGGACCGGGCGCTGCGCGCGGTGGCCGCCGAACGGGGCTGGCCGGTGCTGACGTTCTCCAAGCCGGTGTCGCTGCGGTCGCGGTTCCACGCCCCGTCCGGCACGGCCGTCGCGGTCACCGCGATCGGGATCGGCGCTCTTGCCACGGCGGGCGTCACGTGGTACGGCCTGCACCGCCGACGGAAACGCTGAAAAGAATTCGGGATACCGGAAAAGGAATATTCCCTCGATGGGCCGGTATCCGCAGGCAGGAGCCCTTGAGAATACGCTCACCGGCCGTGTCCGTCGACCACCTGCGGGCTCTTTAACGGTGCACCCATATGTGCACTTGAAGTGCCTGGTCCCACTCGGTAGAAAGAAGGTGCGGACTTCTGAACGGCCAGGGACGAGGCGAAGAGAAGCCCCAGTCCACCCCGCCAGAGCTCCGTGCGCGAACACCGGAGCACCCACGCTCAGCACGCCGCGGGAGGCATGTCGTCACGGGACTGCGTACTGGGACGCCGGACGCCGAGGCCAGGAATATACGACACCGTTGCACGCTTGGTAGCCCGGATGTTCGCGCTGGACGATTTGGGCGATCCCTGCCCGCAGAGAGAGCGGGCGGGGATCGCCCAGTCCTATTTTCTGGGGGCCAAGCCCCCAGACCCCCGGCCGGCGGGGCGGTGCCCCCAGGACCCCCCCACCCCGGTTACGGACGGGTGGGCTGGGGTCACTTTGGGCGGATGGGTCACCTTGGGCGGAAACCGGTGATCGGGTAACCGGGGTCGTTGTGGGCGCGGGGGCGCCGGAGCTTGGGGGCTTGGTGGTTGCTGGGGGTGGGGAGCAGAGTTGGTTGACCTGCTGAGTGTGGCGTGGGTAACTTACCGATACTTGATGGTGTCGGTGAATGGGTTTCCAGACGCCTCGGGTTGACCAGGGAGGCTGTGGTGGCCAAGTCGCTCCGACTGAGGGTGTCCGTGGGGCTGGGGCTGGGGGCGTTGCTGGGGACCGCTCTCTATGGGGTGCCGTCCGCGGCGGCTGCCGGCGAGGTGGGCGTGGAGGCGCTCGCGGGGCAGATGTTGGGCCGGCTGTCGTTGGAGCAGAAGGTCGGGCAGATGTTCGTGGTGTCGGTGTGGGGGAAGTCCGCCGACGAGGCGCACCCGACGAACCGGGCCAACTACGGGGTGGACACGCCCGCACAGGTGGTGGAGCGGTACAACGTCGGCGGGGTCATCTACTTCAACAACTCCGGCACCGACAACGTGGACAGCCCGCGGCAGGTGGCGGAGTTCTCCAACGGCTTGCAGCAGGCGGCGATGCGGTCCGGACTGCGGCTGCCGCTGATCATCGCGATCGACCAGGAGGGCGGGAACGTCACGCGGCTGGAGACGCCGGCCACGGAGTTCCCCGGGAGCATGTCGGTGGGGGCGGGGCGCAGCACCGGCGACGCCCGGTCGCTGGCGACGATCAACGGGCATGAACTGCGGGCGATGGGGATCAACCAGAACTTCGCGCCGGTGGCGGATGTCAACTCCAACCCGTTGAACCCGGTGATCGGGGCGCGGTCGTTCTCCTCGCATCCGGATCTGGCCAGTGATCTGGTGCGGGCCGAGGTGGCCGGGTTCCAGAACTCGGGCCTGCCCCGCGCCACGGTCTCGTCCGCGGCCAAGCACTTCCCGGGCCACGGCGACGCGGCCACCGACAGCCACACCTCGCTGCCGATCATCAACCGGACCGAGGCGGAGTGGCGGCGGATCGACCTGCCGCCGTTCCAGGCCGCCATCGCCGCCGGCGTCGACGCGATCATGACCGCGCACATCGAGGTGCCCAGCCTGGAGCCGTCCGGGGTGCCGGCCACCCTGTCCCACCGCATCCTCACCGACCTGCTGCGCGGCGAACTGGGCTACCGCGGGGTGATCGTCACCGACGCGCTGGGCATGGGCGGGGCCAACGTGTTCCCGGCCGAGGAGATCCCGGTGATGGCCGTCGAGGCCGGCGCGGACGAACTCCTCATGCCGCCCAACCTGGACCTGGCGAAGAACGCGGTGATCAACGCGGTGCGGTCCGGCCGGCTGACCGAGCAGCGGATCAACCAGAGCGTGCTGCGCATCCTGATCCAGAAGCTCAAGCGCGGGGTGCTGACCAACCCGCTGGTGGACGTCGCCAAGGTGGACAGCCTGGTCGGCACGCCGGCACACCTGGCCGAGGTGCAGCGGGTCAGCGACCGCACCACCACCGTGCTGCGTAACGACGCCGGCCTGCTGCCGGTCCGCACCCGGCCGGCCAACGTGCTGGTGACCGGCGTCGGCGACACCGTGCTGCCGGCCCGGACGCCGACCTGGCTGGCCGGCAGCCTGACCGCCCGCGGGGTCAACGCCACCGCGCTGCCCAGCGGAACCAGCCCGAGCGAGGCGGTGATCACCCAGGCGGTGACCGCCGCGCAGAGCTCCGACCTCGTGGTGGTGCTGACCAACAGCCTCGGCACCCGGGCGCAGCTGCGTGCGCTGCTGACCCGCTTGCAGGCCACCGGAAAACCGGTCATCGCGGTGGCCACCCAGATCCCGTACGACGCCGGCTTCGTCGACAACCCGACCTGGCTGGCCACCTACTCCTGGCGGGCGACATCGATGGAATCATTGGCAAAGGTGCTACTCGGGGACATCTCGCCGCAGGGCAAGCTCCCGGTGGACATTCCGGTCGGCTCCG
>NZ_DASTBH010000464.1:0-10550 GCF_035712165.1 Actinophytocola sp.
AGCGGCAGGTAGTACCGCGGCGGCAGGCTGGTCTCGAACAGGATGCGCGGCGCGTGGGAGTCGGCCACCCGCACCCCGTCCACCTCGACCACCACGTGCCGGCTGCTGGCCAGGATGTCGACCCGCTTGTACGGGTCGCGGGGATGCACGTAGACCGGCTCGTCCTCCTCGAACCACTCGTCCATGGCGGCCCACTCGATCCGGACCAGGTCGCGCAGCTCGGGAATCGGCGAGTCGCGGTAGCCCACCGCCGCCGCTCGGGCCACCCGCCCATCGACCACCACGTCGTAGCCGGTGCCCGCACCGCGGCTGGGGGAGTGGCTGGTCTGCCCGGTCGCCTCGAGCTTCGCGGTCAGGTCGGCGACCGGCAGGTAGTAGGTGGGGTAGTAGGGCTTCTCCCATACCAGCACCGGCCGCGCGGTGTCGGCCACCAACCGCCCGGCCAGATACACCCGCACCCGCTTGGGACTCGTCTCGACCCTGACCCGGCCCCGGTTCGCCTCGCTCATCGTCGCCCTCCCAACTCGGCGATCGCGACGCTACCCCGCCTGGCACGTATCAGCGGCGTGCCGAACCCGCTCCGTCGAGCAACCTCCATGTCCTCGGCGTGCGGCGCAACCCCGACACATCCGCGACCACATCGCGAAGTCCCTAGTACTACTGGATGTCCGACTCCGGCGGTGCGTGCTGATGATGGTGCTGGCGTTCGACGTCGGCCACGCCGGGAACGGACTGCAGGGCGTCGAGCGAGTCGGGGGCGGCGGAGCCGGTGACCATGCCGACGGTGTCCAGGACGCCGTCCACCCGCATGCCGGCCGCGCGCAGGCCGGCGACCACCTCGTCGATCCCGTCGAGGTGGTCGTCGGCGACGGATACCACGATGCCGACCGGTTGGCCGTCCGTGCGATGCACGGACCCATCCTGGCCGAATCAGGGTGCCTGGACCAGGCCTGCCCCGACATCCGTGCTGGGCAGCCGAACCCGCCTGGCGGTCTGGGCCAGGCGCGCCCACAGCTCGTAGCCGCGCGCGCCGCTGGCCTGCGCGATCAGCGCGGCCACCCCGGCCACGTGCGGCGTGGCCATGCTGGTGCCACTGATCCGCCGGTGCCCCAACGGAACCGGCCAGCTCGAGTACACGTCCACGCCCGGCCCGGCGACGTCCACCGCGCCGACGTTGTCCACGGTGCCGCAGGAGAAGTCGGCCAGCATCAGCTTCACGTCCAGCGCGCCGACCGCCAGGATCGACGGGCAGTTCGCCGGGTGGCCGACCGGCGAGACCAGACCGGCCGACCGGCTGCTCTCGTTGCCGGCCGCGGCGATGATCAGAGTGCCGCGGTCCAGCGCGCGCAGGGCGACCCGCTCGAAGGTCCGGGAGTACGGCTGGCCCGGCCGGGTCGCCGCGCCCAGCGACATGGAGATCACCGCGCAGCCGTTGCTGATCGCCCAGGAGATGCCGGCCAGGATGCCGCCGTCCGCTCCGGAACCCTGGTCGGACAGCACCTTGCCCGCGTAGATCTCCGCCTCGTAGGCCACCCCGTAGCCGGGACCGTCGGCCACCTCGCGCGGCCCGCAGGACGTGCCGACGCAGTGCGTGCCGTGGCCGTGGCCGTCCTGCACCTCCTGGCCCTGCACGAACGAGTTGGACACGATGGTGCGGCCGGCCAGGTCGGGGTGCCCGAGGTCGAGCCCGGTGTCCAGCACGGCGACCCGGATGCCCTTGCCGGTGGCGGTGCTGTTCGGCGCGCCGACCGCCTGCAGCCCCCAGGTGAACATGGTCTCGTCGATCGCGGCCTGCTCCGCGACGGCCGGCGCGGCCGGCTCGATCGCGTGCACGATCCGCTCCGGCTCGATCAACGCGATCGGACCGGGCTCGGCGGCCGCCCGAGCCAGCTCCCGGACCTGGTCGTGGTCCGCGGTCACCACGGCCACGCCCAACTCGTGCAGGACCATGCCGTCCAGGTCCGGCGCCGGCGCGACCGGTGTGGCACCGGCGTCGGCGGTGCTCCAGGTCCGGATCCCGGCGCGGTCGGCCAGCTCCCGCGTCCCCGCAGCGACTGCGTCGTCCTCCAGCAGCACTAGATACCGGCCTGTGGTGCCGGCGGCGGCCGCTTGCGTCATCTTCTCCACCCTCTTCGACTCGCGAAACGAGCCCTCGCGTCTGTTATTCGTCCCATCGGCCGGTCCGCGGATGGTGTGACGGGCGCCACATACTTTCCCGCTGGCGGAGTAGTTCGCCGGATGCCCACGGTGATCACCGGATGGGACCACTCCCGGCTCGTGGACCTCGGCGTTTACTGTCGAGATATGCAGACCTGGCAATCCGTTCCGGTGCCGCACGTGCCCGGGCCGCCGCGACCGCTGCGGCTGTACGACACCGCCTCCCGGGAGATCCGACCGACCACGCCCGGACAGATCGCCACGATGTACGTGTGCGGGATCACCCCGTACGACGCGACACACCTCGGCCACGCCGCCACCTACCTGGCCTTCGACCTCGTGCACCGGGTGTGGCTGGACAACGGGCACGAGGTGCACTACGTGCAGAACGTCACCGACGTGGACGATCCGCTGCTGGAGCGGGCCGCGCGGGACGCCGCCGACTGGGTGGTGCTCGCCATGCGGGAGACCGCGCTGTTCCGGGAGGACATGGAGGCGTTGCGGATCCTGCCGCCGCGCGAGTACATCGGCGCGGTCGAGGCGATCCCGGAGATCACCGAGGTGGTGGCCAAGCTGCTGGCCGGCGGGGTGGCCTACCGGGTCGGCGACGAGTCCTACCCGGACGTCTACTACGACCACGCCGCGACCCAGTGGTTCGGCTCGGAGTCCAACTACGACGAGCCGACCATGCTGGCGCTGTTCGCCGAGCGCGGCGGCGATCCGGACCGGCCGGGCAAGCGGCACCCGCTGGACCCGCTGCTGTGGCGGATGGCCCGGCCCGGCGAGCCGAGCTGGGACAGCGAGCTCGGCGCGGGCCGCCCCGGGTGGCACGTGGAGTGCAGCGTGATCGCGCTCAACCGGCTGGGCATGGGGTTCGACGTGCAGGGTGGCGGCTCCGACCTGATCTTCCCGCACCACGAGTACAGCGCCGCCCACGCCGAGGCGCTGACCGGGCAGCACCCGTTCGCCCGGCACTACGTGCACGCCGGGATGATCGGGCTGGACGGCGCGAAGATGTCCAAGTCGCGCGGCAACCTGGTGTTCGTGTCCAAGCTGCGCGGCGACGGCGGGGGAGTCGACCCGATGGCGGTGCGGCTGGCCCTGCTCTCCGGGCACTACCGGACCGACCGCGAGTGGACCCCCGCCCTGCTGGAAGCGGCCACGTCCCGCCTGGCCGACTGGCGTTCGGCGCTGACCGCGCCGGCGGGCCCGCCGGCCGCCGACACCATCGCCCGGCTGCGCACCCACCTGTCCGACGACCTGGACACGCAGCGGGCGCTGCTGGCCGTGGACGCCTGGGTGAGCGAGGCCCGTTCCGGGCGCGGCGCGGACCCGGACGCGCCCGGCCGGCTGCGCGCCGCCGTCGACGCGTTACTCGGCGTTTCGGTGTAGGGCGAACGGCACGACCAGGACCAGCAGCGCGGCCGGCACGAGGAAGGCCGCCGCCGGAGAGGCGTGATAGACCGGGGTGAACACCACCGGGGCGAGAGCCAGCCCGAAGAACCGGAACGCCTGCACCACCGAGATCGCCCCGGAGCGGTTCGCCCCCTCGCCGGAGAGCACCATCGCGTTCACGCCGACCAGCAGGAACTGCGCGGCGACGCCGGCCAGCGCCCACAGCACGGCCACCCCGGCGACCGAGGGCAACAGCCCGACCAGCGCCACCGGCACCGCCCCGGCCAGCGCACCGACCATCGCCGAGGTCCGGCCGCCGATCCGGTCGATCAGGTGGCCGACCCGGCGGGCGCAGAGCAGCCCGAGCACGCCGAACCCGGTCAGCAGCAGTCCGCGCGCCCCGGCGCCGAGCCCGAAGTCGTCCTCGACCCGGAACGCCACCAGGAACGACACCCCGCCCAGGCAGGCCCAGCCGACCAGCACGGCCACGCCCAGCCGGAGCACGGCCGGCCGCCACGCCGAGCGCAGCCGGACCGGTTCGCTCGCGCCGGCGCGCTCCTGGCCCGGCATGCCGGCCACCGCCAGGGCCAGCGCGACCAGCGCCACGCCGAGGAAGGCCAACCGCCAGGTGACCTCGGCCGCGAGACCGCCGAACAGCGGCGCGCTGGTCTGCCCGGCCGCCTGCATCGAGGAGAACAGGCCCAGCGCCCGGCCCAGCCGATGCCTCGGGGTGCTGGCGGCGACCGCGACCAGCAGCAGCGGCGTGGTGAACGCGTTGGCCGCGCCCTGCAGCACCCGGCCGGCCAGGAACAGCGGAAACCAGGCCGACACCGCGCACAGCAGCGACGAGACCACGTACACCAGGTAGGCGGCGCGCACGCTGCGCCGCGCTCCCCAGCGCGAGCCCAGCGTGCCGGACACCAGCATCAACCCGGCGAACGGCACCAGGTAGGCGGTCAGCGAGGCGGCCGCGGCCGACGGCGACACCCCGAAGTCCGCGCCCAGTTCGGGCAGCATCGCCACGGTGACCCCGCCGCCGAACGGACCGAGGAACCCGCCGGCGTACAGGCCTGTTCGGGCGACCTGGGCCCGGGTCAAACTCCGGACTGCCCGGACCCGCCGATCGTCGGGCCACCCGGACGCCGGCGGCGCAGGTAGCGCTCGAAGTCGGCGGCGATGGCGTCCCCGCTGGTCTCGTTGAGGGCGGTCTCCGCGTCGCCACGCTCCTCGAGGGCCCGCACGTAGTTGCGCACGTCCTCGTCCTCGTCGGCCATCTCGGTGACCGTGCGCTGCCACTCCTCGGCCTGCTCGGGCAGCCCGCCGAGCGGCACCTCCATGTCCAGCACCTCTTCCACCCGGTGCAGCAGCGCCAGCGTGGCCTTCGGGGAGGGCGGCTGGGACACGTAGTGCGGCACCGCCGCCCAGATCGAGATCGCCGGGACGCCGGCCTGCACGCACGCGTCCTGCAGCACCCCGACGATCCCGGTAGGCCCCTCGTAGCGGGAGCGCTCCAGCCCGAAGTGCGCCGCCGACGCCGCGTCGTAGGCGGTGCCGGTGACCGGCACCGGCCGGGTGTGCGGCGTGTCGGCGAGCAGCGCACCCAGCGTCACCACGGTGGTCACCCCGAGCCGGTCGACGTGGTGGAGCAGTTCGCCGCAGAACTTGCGCCAGCGCATGTTGGGCTCGATGCCGTGCATCAGCACCACGTCCCGGTCCGCTCCGGGCGGGCGGCACACCGACAGCCGGGTGGTCGGCCACTCGACCCGGCGGGTGATCCCGTCCACCATGCGGACTGTGGGCCTGGTCACCTGGAAGTCGTAGTAGTCGTCCGGGTCGATGTCCACCAGCGGAGTGGCGTCCCAGGTGAGCTGGAGGTGCTCGATCGCCGTACTGGCGGCGTCGCCGGCGTCGTTCCAGCCCTCGAACGCGGCGACCATCACCGGCTCGACGAGCGGTGGGTGGGCGGGCTCGAGTTCGGATTCAGCCGGGCTGCGCATGTCCGGATCGGTCACCGGGTAAGCCTACGACCCGATCGGGTTTGCTGGAGATCGTAGGCTGGGACCATGCCAGACAAGCCTGAATCGGCCCTGCTCACCGCTCTTGACCATGGTGTGTTGGTGGCCGACGGTGCGATGGGTACCGCGTTGCAGTCCGTGTCGTTGTCGCTGGCCGACTTCGCCGGGCTGGAGGGCTGCAACGAGATCCTGAACGTGACCCGCCCGGACGTGGTGCGGGCCGTGCACCGGGGCTACTTCGAGGCCGGGTCGGACGCGGTGGAGACCAACACCTTCGGCGCGAACCTGACCAACCTGGGCGACTACGACATCGCCGACCGCATCTTCGAGCTGTCCGAGGCGGGCGCACGCCTCGCCCGCGAGGTGGCCGACGAGTTCAGCACCCCGGACCGGCCGCGGTTCGTGCTGGGCGCGATGGGGCCGGGCACCAAGTTGCCCACTCTCGGTCACATCGCGTTCACGGCGCTGCGCGACGCGTACACCGAGGAGGTGCGCGGGCTGCTGGCCGGCGGTGTGGACGCGGTGATCGTGGAGACCGCGCAGGACATCCTGCAGGCGAAGTCCGCGATCATCGGGGCGCACCGGGCGATGGCCGCCGAGGGCCGCACCGTGCCGGTCATCATGCAGGTGGCGGTGGAGACCACCGGGACGATGCTGCTCGGCACCGAGATCGGCGCGGCGCTGGCGGCGCTGGAGCCGCTCGGGGTCGACCTGATCGGGCTGAACTGCTCGACCGGTCCGGCCGAGATGAGCGAGCACCTGCGCACGCTGGCCAAGCACTCCCGGATCCCGCTGTCCGTCATGCCCAACGCCGGTCTGCCGATCCTGGGCCCGAACGGCGCGGTGTACCCGCTGGGTCCGGACGAACTGGCCGAGGCGCTGCGCACGTTCGTGCGGGAGTTCGGCGTGCGGCTGGTCGGCGGATGCTGCGGCTCCACCGCCGACCATGTCCGGGCGATCGTCGAGGCGCTGCGGGACCTGGCCCCGGCCACCCGCCGGCCGCGCGCCGAGCCCGGCGTCTCCTCGCTGTACCAGGCGGTCCCGTTCGAGCAGGACGCCTCGGTGCTGGTGATCGGGGAGCGCACCAACGCCAACGGCTCGAAGGCGTTCCGCGAGGCCATGCTCGAGGGCCGGTACGAGGACTGTGTCGAGATCGCCCGGGCGCAGACCCGCGACGGCGCGCACCTGCTCGACCTCTGCGTGGACTACGTGGGCCGGGACGGCGCCGAGGACATGGCCGAACTGGCGGCCCGGTTCGCCACCGCGTCCACGCTGCCGATCATGCTGGACTCGACCGAGCCGGAGGTGATCCGGGCCGGGCTGGAGCGGCTGGGAGGCCGGTGCGCGGTCAACTCGGTGAACTACGAGGACGGCGACGGCCCCGGGTCCCGGTTCCAGCGGACCATGGAACTGGTCCGGGAGCACGGCGCCGCGGTCGTCGTGATGTGCATCGACGAGGAGGGCCAGGCCCGTACCGCGGACAACAAGATCCGGATCGCCAGCCGGATCATCGACGACCTGGTGCGCGACTGGGGGATGCGGGTCTGCGACATCATCGTGGACACGCTGACCTTCCCGATCACCACCGGGCAGGAGGAGGTCCGCCGCGACGCGATCGAGACGATCGAGGCGATCCGCGAGCTCAAGCGGCGCTACCCGGAGGTCCAGACCACGCTGGGCGTCTCGAACGTCTCCTTCGGACTCAACGCCGCCGCCCGCCAGGTGCTCAACTCGGTGTTCCTGCACGAATGTGTGCAGGCCGGGCTGGACACCGCGATCGTGCACGCGTCGAAGATCCTGCCGATGGCCCGGATTCCGGACGAGCAGCGCGCCGTGGCCCTGGACCTGGTCTACGACCGCCGGCGGGATGGCTACGACCCGTTGCAGCGGTTGATGGAGCTGTTCGAGGGCGCCACGGTGTCCTCGTCGAAGGCGTCGCGGGCCGAGGAGTTGGCGGCGCTGCCGCTGTTCGAGCGGTTGGCCCGGCGCATCGTCGACGGTGAGCGCAACGGCCTGGAAGCGGACCTGGACGCCGCGCTCGAGCAGCGGCCGGCGTTGGAGATCATCAACGACACGTTGTTGTCCGGGATGAAGACGGTGGGCGAGCTGTTCGGTTCCGGGCAGATGCAGTTGCCGTTCGTGCTGCAGTCGGCCGAGGTGATGAAGACCGCCGTGGCGCATCTGGAGCCGCACATGGAGAAGTCCGACGACGGCGGCAAGGGCCGGATCGTGCTGGCCACGGTCAAGGGCGACGTGCACGACATCGGCAAGAACCTGGTGGACATCATCCTGTCCAACAACGGCTACGAGGTGGTCAACCTCGGCATCAAACAGCCGATCACCACGATCCTGGACGCCGCCCAGGAGCACCGGGCGGACGTGATCGGGATGTCCGGGCTGCTGGTCAAGTCCACGGTGATCATGAAGGAGAACCTGGAGGAGATGAACTCGCGCGGGATGGCCGCGCGCTGGCCGGTGCTGCTCGGCGGCGCCGCGCTCACCCGGGCCTACGTGGAGAACGACCTCACCGAGATGTACCTCGGTGAGGTCCGCTACGCCCGGGACGCGTTCGAGGGTCTGCGGCTGATGGACGCGATCATGGCGGCCAAGCGCGGCGAGTCCCCGCTGGTCGACCAGGAGCTCAAGGCCAGGGCCGACGAGCGGCGCGCCCGCCGGGAACGGTCGCTGCGCATCGCCGAAGCCCGCAAGGCCGCCGAACCGGCCGACGACGCGCCGCAGCCGGCGCGCTCGGACGTCGCCACCGACGTGCCGGTTCCGACGCCGCCGTTCTGGGGCGACAAGGTGATCAAGGGCGTGGCGGTCGCGGACTACGCGGCGCTGCTCGACGAGCGGGCCACGTTCCTGGGCCAGTGGGGGCTGCGCGGGGCGCGCGGCGGCGCCGGCCCGAGCTACGAGGAACTGGTGGAGACCGAGGGTAGGCCTCGGCTGCGCAGCTGGATCGACCGGCTGACCACCGACGGCATCCTGCATCACGCCGCCGTCGTCTACGGCTACTTCCCGTGTGTGGCCGAGGGCAACGACCTGGTCGTGCTGACCGAACCCACGGTGGACGCGGCGGAGCGGACCCGGTTCACCTTCCCCCGGCAGCGCCGGGAGCGGCGGCTGTGCCTCGCCGACTTCTTCCGGCCCCGGGAGTCCGGCGAGGTGGACGTGGTGGCGTTCACCCTGGTGACCATGGGCCAGCCGATCGCCGACTTCGCGCAGGAGCTGTTCCAGAACAACAGCTACCGGGACTACCTGGAGGTGCACGGGCTCGGCGTGCAGCTCACCGAGGCGCTGGCCGAGTACTGGCACCTGCGCATCCGGGAGGAGCTGCGGTTCGCGTCCGGCGCGTCGGTGGCCGCCGAGGACCCGGCCGATGTCGAGGAGTTCTTCAAGCTCGGCTACCGGGGCGCCCGGTTCTCGCTGGGCTACGGCGCCTGCCCGAACCTGGCGGACCGCACCAAGATCGTCGACCTGCTGCGTCCGGAGCGGATCGGGGTGAAGCTGTCCGAGGAGTTCCAACTGCACCCCGAACAGTCCACCGACGCGATCGTGCTGCACCACCCCGAAGCGAAGTACTTCAATACGTGAGCGAGCTTGCGAGCGAACCATCGAACACTGCCGTGCCGCCGAGCTTGCGAGGCGGCAGGGTTTTGACGCTGCTGCCCGCCGCCGTCCTGTGGGACATGGACGGAACCCTGCTGGACTCCGAGAAACTGTGGGACGTGCCGCTGTTCGAGCTGGCCGAACGTCTCGGCGGCCAACTCTCCGCGGCCACCCGCGCCGCCATGGTCGGCAGCAACGTCCCCACCACGCTGGACCTGCTGTTCGGCGACGTCGGCGTCGTTCCCGACGCGGAGGAACGCGCCGAGGCCGCCCGCTGGATCGACAAGCGGATGGCCGAACTGCTCGCCGGCGACCCGCCCTGGCAGCCGGGCGCCCGCGCCGCGCTGGACCTGGTGCGTGCCACCGGCCTGCCCACCGCCCTGGTGACCTCCACCGAGCGCGCCCTCACCGAGATCGCCCTGGACACCATCGGCCGGCACTATTTCGACGTCACCATCTGCGGCGACGAGGTGCACGGCCGCAACAAACCCCTGCCCGACCCCTACCTGACCGCCGCCCGCCGCCTGGCCGTCGACCCCGCCCACTGCCTGGCCATCGAGGACTCACCCACCGGCGTCACGTCCGCCACCGCCGCCGGCTGCACCGTCCTGGTCGTCCCCAGCGAAGTCCCCGTCCCCCCAGGCCCCCGCCGCACCTTCCGCGACTCCCTGGCCAACCTCACTCTGGCCGACCTCGAGGCGGCCTTCACCTGACCCGCACAACCTCCGCCCGAACCCCGGGCAACTGATGAAAGGCGGCGGCCTGATCAGCCGTGATCAAGGTGCGCCCGGTGGCGCAGGCAGTTGCCGCGATGATCAGATCGAAGGACCCGCGTGGTCGCCCAACCCGGGAGACGTGCGCCAGCAGCATGGCGTGCGACCGGGCAACCTCCAACGTGTACGCCTCGATCGGCAGCACGGCGAAGATCCCCTCGATGCGTACGGCGCGTTCGTCCCGGCGATGGTCATCGGTCCGCTCGACACCGAGCAGCAACTCGGTTGCGGTGATCGCGGCGACTGCCGGGTCATCATGGCCGATCACGGATCTGAGCTCGAGTTTGTGCTTCTCCGACGCGACGAGAACGCTGGTGTCGAGGATCACTCGTCGGCCCACGGCCACTTCCGCTCCCGGTCGTCCATCAGTTCGCGGTTCTCGCGGATCACCCGTTCCAGGTCCGCGCCGAAGTCCGGGTCGGCCGGATATCGCTCCATGACTTCCGCCAGCCGGTCGGCCACGGAGAGTCGTTCCGGGACGATGCGCGCGACCGGGCGCCCGTCCTTGGTGACCAGAACGACCTCGCCGTGTTCGACCTCATCGAGCACCGCGTCGAAGTTCTGCGCGGCCTCGGTCGTGGTCATGGAACGCATGTGATCA
>NZ_DASTBH010000465.1:0-13698 GCF_035712165.1 Actinophytocola sp.
GCGGTGCTCGGCGGCCGGGCCGCGCGGCTGCGGCCACTCGCCCTTGCCGGGCTGCTCGGCGTCGGGGTGGCGCTGTTCGGGCTGGCGGTGCTGCTGCGGCTGCCGGTCGGCGTGGCCGGCATCGCGGTGTTCTACGGCCTGTACCGGATGGTCGTGGTGGTGGTGGACGCGGCACTGCAGCGAACGATCGAGGGCCCGGCGCGGGCCACGGTGACGTCCGTGGCGGGGCTGGGCATCGAGGTCGTGGCGGTGCTGGTGTTCGTGGCCTGGGCGGTGGGAGCGGCGCCGCTGGTCACCGGACTGTTGCTGCTGACAGTGATCGCCCTGCCGCGGTTGCACCGCGACAGGGCGAAGGATGTGCCGGTCGGTTAGTTCGCCTCGGCCTCGGTGGCCAGGTCGGTGGTGAGGATCAGCGGTGTCTCGGGTTCGGCGGTCTCCGCGGTGAGGATCAGCGGCGCCGCGGCCTCGGCCTCGGCGTCCGCCACCTCCTGCATGTGGAACTTGGCCGCGATCACCAGCGCCGCGGAGATGAGGACCAGGTTCTTCACGACGAACTCGCCCTCGGTGGTCAGCAGCAGCGGGTTGCCGTCCTGGAAGGTCACGTTCGGCTGCATGACCAGCGCGAGGAAGGTGCCGCACAGGTGCGCCACGAGCGCGGCGCACACCAGGGACAGCGCCTTGCCGGAGATCAGGGCCAGGCCGAGCAGCACCTCGAAGATGCCGAGCGCGGGCACCACCCAGGCTCGGTCGAACCACGGCAGCGTGTTGGCGACGAAGTCGCCGACGGGCGTCACATTGGCGATCTTGAGGGCGCCGAACCAGATGAAGACGATGCCGATCGCGAGACGGAGCAGCGGCAGGCTGATCCGGCGCAGTCGTTCGATGGCGCTCGCCTCCACGGACCGCAGGCGCGGGGCCAGTCTACTCGTGGCTGGATTAAATGGCTGTCGCACAACAAATCTCCCGATTGGACGAGTACCCTGTTTCCACGGGGGGAAACACAGGTGGCGTTGGTCCAGTGTGCCCCGCCGCATAACGAATTTCCTAGTCCCCTAGGGAGTTTTGACTAATAGCGGACCGAAAGTATCGGCAGTTTCGCCAGTTCTCCCATATTAGCGGTACCTCAGCTCCGATAATTCCGTGTTAACTCTGGAACTATTCCATTGTCTGGGCGCAGAAAATGGAATCGTTCAAAAAACAAAATCGTTCAAATATCGCATACGAAAACGGGTGGGGTGGCCGAGACGAACTCGGCCACCCCACCCGCCACCCGGTCAGAAACCTGCCGTGACTCTGGTGAAGTCCCAGGTGCCCTGGGCGATGCCGCTGCAGTCGGAGACCACCCCGCCACCCGGGCACGGCCGGTCCCGGTTGACCGACCAGAACGCCAGCCGGGCCAGGCCGCGATCCCTGGCCCAGTCCCGGATCTGGGTCCAGGTGGCCACGCTGGTGAGTTCCTGCTGGTCGGACAGGCCGTTCATGCCGGAAAGACCCATGTGGCCGTAGGCCACCGCGTCGGTCCAGCCGAACGCGCTCTTGAGGCTGTTCTTGAGGCCCTCAGCGGCGTTGACGGTGCTCTGGAACATGTTCGCACCGCCGCCGAAGTCGAACGGCATGATCGTGAATATGTCGATGTTGGCCTGCAACGCGGCGGCCCGGCTGATCAACCGGTTGCCCCAGAAGTTCGGGCCGGACGTCGTCGTGCCGAAGGTGATGATGGTCTGCAGACCGGGATTGTTCTGCTTGACCGTCTTCAGCGCGGTGAGAATGCGATCCTGCACGGCCTCGTTCTCGAACTCGTCGGTGTTCTCGATGTCGATGTCGATCGCCCGCAGGTTGTACGCGCTGATCACCTGCTGGTAGGCGCCGGCCAGCGCGGCCGGGGTGGCGCAGTTCGGCCCGAGCTTGTTGCCGCTCCAGCCGCCGAAGGACGGGATCACGTCGCCGCCCGCGGCCCGGATGGCCGAGATCGTCTGCGCGTCGACTCCGCCCTGCAGCGGCCGGTTGCTGTCCCAGGCCGGCGTGCAACCGCCGCCGGAGAGCATGAACGCCATCGTGAACCAGCGCACGCCGGTCGCGCTCATCACCGTGCCGGGCGCGGGCGGGTTGCCCCAGCCCAGGTACAGGTAGGGCGCGGCCCGCCGGCCGGCCGGCGGCGGCGTGGTGCAACCGGTGGTGGTGCCGGTCACCGGCGCGCTGCGGGCCGACTCCCCCACATTGTTGAACGCCGCCACCGTGTAGGTGTGCGACTGGCAGGCGCCCAGGCCCGAGACCGTGGCGGAGGTGCCGGTCGCGGTGGCCCGCACCGTGCTGCCCTCGTAGACCCGGTAGCCGGTGACGGTGCCGCTGGCCGCGCCCCAGGACAGCGCGATCGAGGTGTTGGTGGTGGCGGTGACGCCGGGCGTTCCCGGCGCGCCGGGCGCACCCGGGGTGCTCGGCCCGCCCGCACAGTCCGCGTCGTTGAACCTGCAGTTCAGCACGCCGGAGAAGTTGCCGGGACTGCCGTTGAAACCGAACGTGGTGCTGGCGCCGGCCGGCAGCGTCGGCGCCCAGGTCGGGTTGGTGAAGGTGTAGCGCTGCCCGCTGTTGCTGCGCACCGCGTCCCACGAGGAGGAGATCGAGTACCCGGCCGGCAGGTCGAACGAGACCGACCAGCCGTTTATCGGGCTGGTGGTGCCGTTGACCAGCGTGAACTTGCCCTCGAAACCGGTCCCCCAGTCGGAGACCTTGGTGAAGGTCGCGGTCGCCGGCGCCGCGGCGGCCGGAATCGGGACGACCACCACGGCCGCCAGCGCGGCGATCACGGCGGTCGGGAACATTCGTCGCATGCGCATAACGCGCCTCCTCGCAAGCAGGGCAGCAGGGGTTGCGGGGTCGTGGCCCAGTGTGGTCTAGACCACATGAGGTGTCAATGTCTAGACCATTGCGCACAGGCTTCCGGGCCGTCGGCTTGATCGATGCGGAGGCATATCGCAACCTGTCCGGGCGCTGTGCACGCGAACGGATCCCCTAGTGGAACCGTGCTTTCCGCCCGGCCATATCCGGCGCTCGCCGCGCGCCATTTACCGGAGTCCCCGACCGGCTCGTATTCGTTATCAAGCGAACCCGCGCGAGCGCCATTACAATCCCCGGCCGGACAGGGCAAACCAGGTGGTCTAGACCTTGACCGGACATGGCACGATGAGAAACGAAACGAGAAGTGTCCGCGCCCCCGCCACCGGCTCGCCGAGGAGACGGCGATGGAACTGCACGGACTCGGGGTGACCTCAGCCGAGCAACGACTCTACGAGGTCGTGCTCGGCCATCCCGACCGCACGCTGGCCGAGCTCGCCGACCTCACCGGGTTCGGCCGGGCCCGGCTGCGGTCGGTGCTGCGGTCGTTGTCCGGCAAGGGGCTGGTCAGCCTCACCCGGCAGCGGCCGGCCCGGGTCGCGCCGGCGCCGCCGGACCTCGCCATCGAGGTGCTGGGCCTGCGGGCCGCCCAGGAGGTCGAGACCGCCCGGATCGCCGCCGCCGCGTTCTGCGCGCGGGTTCGGCAACCGGCCCGGCCAGGCGCCCCGCCGGTCGAGATCGTCAGCGGCCGGGCCGCGGTCGCCGACCGGTTCCACCAGCTCCAGCAGATCGCCCGGCGGGAGCTGCTGTTCCTGGACAAGCCGCCCTACGTGGTGGACCCGGACGGCGCCCAGCACGAGCTGCAACGGCGGCTGCAGGAGCGGGGCGTGCGGTACCGGACGATCTACGCCGACGACGCGCTCGGTCCGGCCGAGCGGATGGAGAAGCTGCGCCAGCTCGCGGTGGCCGGGGAGCAGGCCCGGGTGCTCGGCGGGGTGCCGATGAAGCTGGTCATCGCCGACCGCCGGCTGGGCCTGGTCCCGCACGAGGTGCCCGGCGGGCCGCCGGTCACCGAGACCGCCGTGCTGCTGCGCGAGTCGACCCTGCTCGACGGGCTGGTCACGCTGTTCGACACGCTCTGGGAGCAGGCCACCCCGCTGTGGCACGACTGGCCGCCCGCGCGGGCCGGCGAGCCGCTGAGCACCAAGGACCAGCAGCTTCTCGCCCTGCTCGCGGCCGGGTTGACCGACCAGGCCATCGCCCGCCGGCTCGGCGTGGCGCTGCGCACCGTGGAACGCCGGGTCCGGCACATGATGGACGGCCTGGGCGCCCGGACCCGCTTCCAGGCCGGCCTCCGCGCCGCCGGCCGGGACGGTTGGAAAGCGATGTGACTCGCTTTCCAACCGGTGGCCTCCGTCAGCTGCCGGGCACCTCGATGTAGAAGAAGAACCAGTTCGGGCTGGACCGCACGCCGGTCGCCGAGACGCTCCACACCATGATGTCGTTGAACTCCGGGGCGACCTCGACGCTGATCGACGCGGTGCCGTCCGGGTTGGCCTGGATGGTCTCCACCGGCCCGAAGTTGAGCCGGTAGTCGTAGGCGACCGCGCCGGACGGACCCGGGCTGAAGTCGAACCTCTTCAACTCACCCAGCGTTCCCCCCTCGCCGGTCGGCGAGGTGACCGTGGGGGTGTTGTCCCGCACGAAGAAGCCGTAGCTGCGGGTCTCGGACGCGTTGCCGGCCCGGTCGACGCTGCGCACCTGCAGGGCGAACGGACCCGACCAGTCCGGAGCGAAGTCCACCGTGGCGGACCCGCCGAGCCGGTCGGCCGCCACGTACTTCTCCCCGAACGCGCCATAGCGGAAGCCGACGACGTCCGCGGAACCGTTGGCGTCGAAGGTGAACCGGCCGGGCACGCCCGGGCCGCCGATGGGCTCGGGGGGGTTCTCCGGGTAGTCCGTGGAGCTGACCGTCGGCAGGCCCGGCGGGGTCATGTCCACGGTGAACCGGCAGGGCTCGCTCCACGCCGAAGCAGCCGGAACCTCGGTACGGTCCGTGGCCCGCACTGCCCACTGGTAGGTCACCCCGTCGGCCAAAGTCCCCTGCCGCAGCACGACCGTCGAAAACGAACCGAACGTGCCGGCAGCGGTGAGCTCACGCCGCTGGTCGGGACGGTCCACCGGCCAGATGGCGAAGGTCGCGTCCATGTGGTCGTGGTTCGGGTCGTCCACGAAGGCGGACAGGCTCAGGTCGGTGTTGCCGAAGAACGAACCCTCCGCGCACGGCTTGCCGCCGTTGCTCAGGTTGGTGGGAACGTACGGCGGCTCGTTGTGGTCGATGTACATCGTCAAGCTGTTGCGGTGGTGCCGGCCGTAGGCGGGGTCCAACTGGTGCTCGATCGGCAGGCGCAGCGCGAACGTGATGCTGCGCTTACCCGCCTGCACGGCGGCGTTGACCGCGGCCGCCGCATCCCACTCGAGGTACGAGGACACGCAACCTGGAGCGGCGCCAGGGCCGGGCAGCATGCTCCGCAGCGCCGGCTGATGCAGCCAGCTCAGGTGGTCCGGCTGGTCGGTCACCCACAGCTGCGTGGTCCGCGGCTTGGTGCAGTCGTTCACCGACGTCTCCCTGGTGGACACCGTGACGCGCTGCACCCGACCGCCCTGGTACGGGGTCAGGTCGAAGGTGAAGTAGGACTTCGCGGCGAAGTGGAAGCGGCCCGCCTCGTCGCGCCAGGAGCCGACCGGCGCGTCACCCTGGTCGAAGCTGCGCAGGGGGCTGCTCAGATCGATGTAGGACCAGGAGGAAGGAACCGCGTACCCGATCTCGGCGGCGGCCGGCGTGGCAAGCACCGGGACCGCCGCGAGGACCGCTACGGAAGCGGACAACGCCACTACGGCGCGTCGTCGTAACAGAGTTGGCAATGCACGAACCCTTCGTGGTCGGAGGCCTCGTGCCAGCCCCGTTCTCGCTCGCGCCCCAGAGAAAATGACCGGCGAAGGATATACACCGGGGACGGCGCGAAGCGGCGGTGGGTGCGCGCCGCACCCACCGCCGCACCGGGCGGTCAGCACCAGTGGTACTCGGTGACCTCACCGCCGCGAACGGTCACGCTGGCCTCCGGGGTCTCACCGTGGCGCCAGATCGTGTAGTCGCCGGCGGGCACGGCGGGGAACACCGCTGAGTAGCTGGTGCCGTGCCGGTTCTGCCGGGCGTGTACCTGGTTGTGACTACGCGGCGCCGCACTGTCCCGGCCCGGGCTGATCTCGATCTCGAGGTCGTCCTGCTCCGGTCTGGTGTGGATGACCAGAGCCCCGAGGTCACCGCCGATGTCGAGCACCAGGCTGCCCGAACCCCGGGTGACGTGACCGGAACCGTGGTGGTGGTGATGCTGGCCGTGTGCGTGTCCGTGTCCCATGACTCCCGCCCTTTCCTTGTCAGAACGTCACTTCTTCGCCGGAGCCGGAGCCGGAGCCGGCGACGGCACGTCGAACCCGCTGTTCGGCACCCCCAGGTAGGGGAACTTGGTGAGGAACGGCAGGTTCAGCGAGTCCGGACCGACCCCGTCGTCCACCTGGGAGGCCGCGGCGTCGGGCGTGAACGTCTTGTCCACCAGCGCGTAGGTCGCGCCGGCGATCGCCCGCAACTCGATCGCCACGGTGTCGTCGAACACCCGGCGGCCGTTCGGGAAGCCGGCGAGGTCGCCGCCGAGCAGGCCGAAGACGCTGGGCTTCGGGTTGGGCGGAATGGCCGTGTTGAGCCGCATCAGGTCCGCCTGCGTCTTTCCGGTGAAGTTCTGGAAACCGGGGATCAGGCCGGCCGGGATGCCGGTCATCAGGATGGCCAGCAGGTCGTCCCGGGACTTGCCGGACTTGTTCAGCTTGTCCAGGTTGGGGAACACGCCGGGGAACAGGCCCGGCAGCAGGGTGGCCACCTCGGGCTTGGCCACGTACTTGGCGAACTCGGCGTCCCCGGCCGGCGGCTGGGTGTTCCAGTAGTCCTTGCGCCCCATGGGAATGACGACCTCGTTGACCAGCGGCATGGCCAGCCGGGAGACCTGCCGGAACGGGCCGGTGCTCCAGGTGTTGTTCTTGTCGGTGTCCAGCATCCGCACCCGCTGGCGGCCGGCCGTGGTCCACACGCCGATGACCGCGCGCGGGTCGTTGACGTCCTTGCCCTTGTAGCCGTCCCGGGTCAGGTCGCTGATCGGCACCTGTAACGCGATGGTGTGCACGTTGAAGTCCTTCAACGTGTTCACCCCGGGGCCGGACTTGGGGAACTTGCCCAGCCCGAAGTGGTTGTGCAGGTCGGCGAACGGCCGCGGGTCGAGCAGGTCGAACACCGCGCCGAGGTCCACGTAGAACCCGTCGGAGCGCTGCCCGGCGAACACCTTGCGGCCGCCGCCGATGTCCCGCACGGCCTGGTTGGCCAGCTTGGCGTAGTCCGGGGTGGACAGCGGGCCGATGTTGCACGGCGGGCAGGGCAGCCGGCGGATCGGCTTGGAGTCGCGGCCGTTGCGGTCGATCCGGGTCACCGAGTAGAACTGCCGCCGGTTCCAGTTCGGCGAGTCGATCGACAGGATCGGGCCGGTGTTGTACAGGAACGTGTTCTCGTTGCGGACCTCGACGGTGAACTTGAACTGGTAGGTGATGTCCGCCCGGCCGTCACCGTTGTTGTCGATGTGGATCTCGTAGAGCACGTCGTCGCCGAACTCGTAGAAGTTCGGGCCGCCGGCCGGGGCCTGCGCCGGCAGGTAGTTGGCGATCAGGGTGACGGTGTCGGGGCGGTCGGGGCTCACGAAGGCGTAGACGTCGGTGGAGTCGGCGACCGGGTCCTTGGAGATCTCGGGTGCCTCGCGGTGGGAAGACATGGTTCAACCTCACAACAAAGAATGGAAAGGGTGACCCGGGCGGCGATGGCGCCCGGCGTGGGGGGATCTCGCGGCGGGAACGGGTGGGTCAGCTGGCGCCGGCGGCGGCCCGGGACAGTTGGGCGGCCAGCGCGCGGTCGGTGAACTCGGCCCGCCGCTCGCCGACGAACAGGACGAACTCGCCGCTGTCGGCGTTGCGCATGTGGACCATCACCGGGTCGGTCGGCGCGGGGCCGGCGGCGCCGGCCTCGGCGTGGCTGTCCTGCCCGGTCACGAGCGGGATCGCGGCGCCGACCGCGACGCCGGCCACGGCCAGCGTGGAGCCGGTGACGATCAGCCTGCGGCGGGAGATCCCGGCCGGCGCGGCGGCGGCAGCGTCCTCGAACTGCTCTTGGTGAGCCATGGTGAACTCCTTCTTCGATGAGGTCGCTCGCCCCATCAGCCCGCATTCGGACTCGCCGCGCGGCGGGATTGGCCGACTTTCGGGCCCGCCGGATGTGACCTTGGTGGCCCCGGCGCGCGGGCGCCCGGGCCGGCATGGCAGTATCGTGGCGCGGCCACCCGGGTCCTCAGCGTGATGACCGGGTTTCGGTGGCCAGAGGAGATTGAAGATATGGCGCACGGCAGTGTGAAGTGGTTCAACAGCGAGAAGGGCTTCGGGTTCATCGCCCAGGACGGCGGCGGTCCGGACGTCTTCGTGCACTACTCGGAGATCCAGGGCGCGGGCTACCGGTCCCTGGACGAGGGTCAGCGCGTTGAGTTCGAGATCGGCCAGGGCCCGAAGGGCCCGCAGGCGCAGGCCGTCCGAATCGTCTGATCTCGCCCAACGGCGTAGTACGAGAAGGCCCGCACCGTCACGGTGCGGGCCTTCTCGCATGTCTGGGGTGGGATTGCCGGTCCGGGGGCCGAACGGGGCCGTACGGACCGCTCAGCGGCCGAAGTCCTGGGTCCAGTAGAAGCCGTCGGAGACCAGCGCGACGCCGATGGCGGTCAACTCGCAGTTGAGGATGTTGGCCTTGTGGCCCGGGGAGTTCATCCAGTCCTTCATGACCTGCGCGGCGTTCTGCTGGCCGCGGGCGATGTTCTCGGCGCCGGGCGACAGGTACCCGGCCTCCCGGATCCGCTGGTCGAAGGTCACACCTTCGGGGGTCGTGTGGAGGAAGTAGTCACGGGCCGCCATGTCGGTGCTGTGCGCCAGGGCCGCCGCGGTGAGCCGCGCGTCCACCGTGACCGGGGCGCAGCCGTTCTCCGCCCGGGCCACGTTGACCAGTTCGACGACCTTCTCGGCCTGCTTCGCCGGGTCGCCGGGAACGGTGGTCGCCTCCGGCGTCGTGGTGGCCGGCGGGGTCACCGTCACCGTGGTGGTCGGCACCGGGGTCGCGGTCTCGGTCTTGGTGACCTCGGCAGGCCGGGCGTCCGGTGCGGCCGGGCCGGGCGCGGCGGGGGCCGGGCGGGCGGCCTGCGGCTGGCCGGGACGGCCCTGCGGCCGGTTGGCCTTGACGAACGACGCGGCGAGCGCCGCCTGGGCCTTCTGGGAGGTCTCCCCCGGTTGGACCATCAACGTCGCCGTGCCGGCCGTCGACGCGCCGAGGAAAACGGCGACGAGGACCGGAAGAACGGGCCGCGAGGGGGTGCGCCGGGTGGTCACGATCCGGCAACGTACCACTATCGGGTGACGGGTGCGATTACCACCCACCGAAGGTGAGGTGCCAGGGCCGCTCACCGTGCTGGGATCAGCCCGGACACCAGCCGAGGAGGGGACGCTATGCGGCAGCCGACCCGCAGACAACAGCGCCAGGCCCGACGCGCCCTGCTGCGCCAGATCATCTCGGTGGGCTTCGCCGTGGTGATCGCCTCGGCGGCCCGGCCCCGCTAGACGTGTTGGTCCGCCGGGCGCGGACAGGCCGAGGAGCCGGTTTCCAGGCCCTGTGGACGGGATGACCACTTCGCCCTGCCGGCCGCCGACCACGCGGACCCGATGGACCAGCCACGCCCCGAAGCCGCCGCCGCGATCACCCACCTGGCCCGCACGCCAGCCGGAGTCGGCGCGGCTTCGGGGTCCACATGGGAATATTCCGGCCCTGAACGGGAAAAATTGGGCCCTGAACGGGAAATATTCGTCCTAAACGGGAATGACCGTCGGCACGATCATCGGGCGGCGGCGGTAGGTGTCGGCCACCCAGCGGCCGACCACCCGCCGCACCGACTGCGCGATCCGGTGCGTGTCGGTGATCCCCTCCGACTCGATGTGCGACAGTTCCACCTCGACCAGCGCCACCACGTCGTCGAGCGCCTTGGGGTCGTCGGAGAAGCCGCGACCGGAGACCGTCGGCGGGGCGACCGCCCGGCCGGTGGTGGAGTCCACCGCGACCGTGATCGCGATGAACCCGCCCTCGCCCAGGATCAGCCGGTCGGACAGGGTGGACTCGCCCACGTCGCCGACCGACAGCCCGTCCACGTAGACGTGGCCCACCTCGACCCGGCCGGCGATCCGGGCCCGGCCGTCCACCAGGTCGACCACCACGCCGTCCTCGGCGATCACCACATGGTCGGCCGGCACCCCGGTGGCGATCGCCAGCTCCGCGTTGGCCTTGAGGTGCCGCCACTCGCCGTGCACCGGCAGCACGTTGCTCGGCCGCACCGCGTTGTAGAGGAACAGCAGCTCCCCCGCCGTGGAGTGACCGGAGACGTGCACCTTCGCGTTGCCCTGGTGCACCACGTTGGCGCCCAACCGGATCAGCCCGTTCACCACGGCGATCACCGCGGTCTCGTTGCCCGGGATCATCGAGCTGGCCAGCACCACGGTGTCCCCCGGCCGGATCCGGATCTGCCGGTGCTCGCCCTTCGCCATCCGGGACAGCGCCGAGAGCGGCTCTCCCTGCGAGCCGGTGGACACGAACAGCACCCGCCCCTCGGGCAGCTCCAGCGCCTCGTCGATGTCGACGAGCAGCCCGTCGGGCACCCGCAGCAGCCCCAGGTCGGCCGCGATCCCCATGTTGCGCACCATGGACCGGCCGACCAGGGCCACCCGCCTGCCGTGCCGCTGCGCCACGTCGAACACCTGCTGCACGCGGTGCACGTGGCTGGCGAAGCAGGCCACGATCACCCGCTGGTCGGCCCGCGCGATCACCGCGTCGAGCACCGGGCCGATCTCCCGCTCGGACACCAGGAACCCGGGCACCTCGGCGTTGGTGGAGTCGACCAGGAACAGGTCCACGCCCTCGTCGCCGAGCCGGGAGAACCCGGCCAGGTCGGTCAGCCGGCCGTCCAGCGGGAGCTGGTCCAGCTTGATGTCACCGGTGTGCAGGGTCAGCCCGGCCGGGGTCCGCACCGCAACCGCCAGGGCGTCCGGAATCGAGTGGTTGACCGCGAAGAACTCGCACTCGAAGTCCCCGGACCCCCACCGGCCACCCTCCTTGACCTCGATCAGCGTCGGGTTGAGCCGGTGCTCGCGGCACTTGGCGGCGAGCAGCGCCAGGGTGAACCGGGACCCCACCACCGGCACGTCCGGCCGCTGCCGCAGCAGGAACGGCACCGCCCCGATGTGGTCCTCGTGGCCGTGGGTGAGCACGATCGCCTCGATGTCGGCCAGCCGGTCCTCGATCGCCCGAAAGTCCGGCAGGATGAGATCCACGCCCGGCTGCATGTCCTCGGGGAACAGCACCCCGCAGTCGATGATCAGCAACTGGTGGTCGAACTCGAACACCGTCATGTTGCGGCCAACCTCGCCGATGCCGCCGAGTGCCACGACCCGCAGCGCCCCCTCGGGCAGGGCCGGCGGCGGCCCCAGGGGCGAACCGGCGGGAAACGCGGGCGGGGACGGCGTCAACGCGCCCCCACCTCGAGCCCCGCCTCCGCCAGGTCCGCCCGGATCAGCTCCAGCTCCTCGGCGGTGGCCGCCGGCAGCGGCAGCCGCGGCTCGCCGACGGGCAGCCCGCTCAGGCCGAGGGCGGCCTTGCTGAAGATCACGCCGCCGACCCGGTTGAACGCCCGGAGCACCGGCAACAGGCCGGTGTTGATCTCCCGGGCGGTCCGCACGTCGCCGGCCTCGTAGGCGTCGGTCATCTGGCGCAGGCGGTCGGCGACCACGTGCCCGATCACGCTGACGAAGCCCACAGCGCCCACCGACAGCCACGGCAGGTTCACCGCGTCGTCCCCGCAGTAGTAGGCCAGCCCGGTGCGGCTCATCACCTCCACCCCGGCCCGCAGGTCGCCCTTGGCGTCCTTGACCGCGAGGATCCGGGGGTGTTCGGCCAGCCGGCACAGCGTGTCGACCTCGATCGGCACGACGGTGCGCGGCGGGATGTCGTAGAGCATCACCGGCAGCCCGACGGCGTCGGCCACGGCGGTGAAGTGCGCCAGCAGGCCGTGCTGCGGCGGCCGCGAGTAGTACGGGGTGACCACCAGCACGCCGTGCGCGCCGGCCTTCTCCGCGTCCCGCGCCAGGTGCACGCTGTGCGCGGTGTCATACGTGCCGGCACCGGCCACGATCGTGGCCCGGTCCCCCACCGCGTCGGCGACCGCCCGGATGAGCTCGGCCTTCTCGGTGTCGGAGGTGGTCGGGCTCTCCCCGGTGGTGCCGCTGAGCACCAGACCGTCGGCGCCCTGCTCGACCAGGCGGGCGGCCAGCGCCTGGGCGCCGTCCAGGTCCAGCACGCCCGAGGCGGTGAACGGGGTCACCATGGCGACCAGCACCTGGCCGAACGGCCGGCCGGGCGCCGCTGAGGGGGTTGTGGTCATGGGAGAACGCTACCTGGTCTCGACCACCCGGATGGTCTACAGACCCCTGGTCACACCCTGTACCGCACCGATCGAGGACTGCTCGCCGTCGAAATCCAGCCGCACCTTGTCCCGGCCGAACGCGAACAGCAACAGCTCCCCCGGCGTTCCGGAGATGATCACGGTGTTCGGCCCGCGCCGGGCGGTGATCTCCAGCCCGCCGTCGGAGCGCCGCAGCACCACGCCTACCGGGCTGCGCCGCAGCATCAGCCGCGCGGTGCGGGACAGCGCCGCCCACAGCACGGCGTCGCGGTGGCCGTCCGGCGGTCGCGGCTCCCAGTCCGGCGCGCCCCGGCGCACGTCCTCGTGGTGCACGAAGTACTCGGTCGCGTTGATCATCTCGTCCAGGAAGCCGGGCACGTACCACGGCGGGCCGGTGCGGATCAGCTCGACCAGCTCCGGCCACGGCCGGGCGGCATAGCCGTCCTGCACCCGCTTGGTCCAGCCGGCCAGCGGCGGGAGCAGGATGCCGGGCGCCGCGTCCGGCCGCCGCTCCCTGATCACCAGGTGGGCGGCCAGGTCCCTGGTCAGCCAGCCGGTGCACAGGGTCGGCTGGTCCGGGCCGATCTCGGCGAACAGGTCGCACAGCGCGGCGCGTTCGTCCCTGGCGATACCCATGTGTCAGTTCCCCACGATCATCGACTTGGTCAGCTGTGAGTTGTCCCGGGCGCGTAGCACGCAGATGACCGGCGCCTTGCTCTGGCGCTCGGCGTCCTTCCACTCCTCCTCGGTCGGCACCAGCGTGACGAAGCTCAGCTGGGTGGCCTTGTCCTCGCTGGGCAGGAACTTGCTGGCGAAGACCATCGAGCACCACGCCTGCCCGTAGGCGGACAGCCGCTCACGGCTGGGGTAGTCCGGGTCGACGTCGCTGGTCTTGCCGAGGACCGTGTTGACCCCGAACACCTGGATGGCGTGCGGCTCGTCGCACGAGCTCTGCGACGGGATGCGCACGCCCGGTTTGAGCTCGGCCGCCGCGCAGTAGCCGTCGCTCAGCTTGAACTGGGGCACCGCCCCCTGCTCGCCGTAGTCCAGCACACCGCCGTTGGCCGCCTCCACCTCCTTGGTGGCGTCGGCGAACCCGACGTGGGCGAACCAGCCGCCGGTGAACGCGGCCAGCACGAGCAGCACCGCGGCGGCGATCGCCCACCACCGGCGGGACCGGGTGGGCTTGCCCGGCAGCGGACCGGCCATCCGCGCGGTCAGGTTCGGGTGGCCG
>NZ_DASTBH010000466.1:0-5884 GCF_035712165.1 Actinophytocola sp.
GACGCCCTGCTCATCAGCGTGCCGAAGGGCTGATACAACTTTCCGCCATGCCCATCGACGTCACCGCCCTGGTCGAGCAGGCGCGGGCGGGCCGGGCGCGCGCGGTCGCCCGGCTGATCTCGCTGGTCGAGGAGGAGAGCCCGCACCTGCGCGCGGTCGCCGAGGAGTTGGCGCCGCTCACCGGCCGGGCCCGGGTGCTGGGTCTGACCGGGGCGCCCGGGGTCGGCAAGTCGACCGCCACCTCGGCGCTGATCAGCGCGTTTCGTGCGCGCGGCGCCCGGATCGGGGTGCTCGCCATCGACCCCACGTCCCCGTTCTCCGGCGGCGCCCTGCTCGGCGACCGGATCCGGATGCACGACCACGCCACCGACCCCGAGGTGTTCATCCGCTCCATGGCCACCCGCGGCCACCTCGGCGGCCTGGCCCTGGCCACGCCCCAGGCGCTGCGGGTGCTGGACGCCGCCGGCTGCGACGTGATCCTGATCGAGACCGTCGGGGTCGGACAGTCCGAAGTGGACATCGTGTCGCTGGCCGACACCACGCTGGTCCTGCTCGCCCCCGGGATGGGCGACGGCATCCAGGCCGCCAAGGCCGGCATCCTCGAGATCGCCGACATCTTCGTGGTCAACAAGTCCGACCGGGACGGCGCCGAGCAGACCGCCCGCGACCTGAAGAACATGATCTCCTTGTCCCGCAAGGAGATCACCGGCCCCCGCTGGCGGCCTCCGGTCGTGTCCACCGTCGCCAGCACCGCCGCCGGCATCGACGACCTGATGTCGGCCCTCGATGCCCACCACGACTGGCTCACCACCCACGGCGAGCTCGAAACCCGCCGCACCCGCCGCGCCGCAGGCGAGATCGAGGCCATCGCCCTGGCCACGCTCCGCTCCCGCTTCACCCACCACGGCGCCGACACCCTCACCCACCTGGCCAAACAGGTGGTCGCCGGCCACCTCGACCCCTACACCGCCGCCGACCGGCTGCTGTCCCCCTAGCCGGAGTCGAGCAGGCGGACTCGCTTGTCGAGACCGGCCCAGCGCTTGTCGGCGGTCAGGACCAGTTCGGCGTCGTCGACGATTCCGGTGGCCAGCACCAGCGCGTCCGGCAGCCGCAGCGACGGATGCCTGGCCCGAAGCTGGGCGGAATGGACGGCGACCGCCTCGTCGATCGGGCGGACCGGGCCGAACAACGTAAGCACGCGGATGCGGCGCTGCTCCACCGCCGGCCGGCTGCGGCGCGCCTCGCTCACCAGCACCTCCGCCAGAACGCTCGCCGGTAGGCCGAAGTCGCTGCCCGCGACCATGCACTGGGTGACCGCGCGGGCCGCGGCCTGATGGTGCGCGTCGCCGGTGTCGAGCAGGCCGAGCAGCACACTCGTGTCCAGCACTACCTTTCCCACTCGTCCCTCAACTCTTCCAGGTTGGCCGCCGCGGAGATCCCCGGCGCCGAGCCGATGAACTCCTCGAGCAGGTCGAGGCGGGGATCTCGGTAGCGGGTCAGGCGGAGGACGCCGTCGCCTTCGACTTCGACCTGGAGGATGTCGCCGGACTTGACGCGGGCGGCGGCCAGCGCGGCGACCGGGAGGGTCACCTGGTTCTTGCTGCTCACCTTAGTCCGGCGCGGCGGTGGGTCGTCGCCGTCGTGCTTTACCGCAGCGGTCACGAGTAAAGGATAGGCTCCGCCGCCCCGGGAGGCGAGTCAGCAGTTCGTCTTGTAGAAGTACTTCTCGTTGGCGGACATGTTGTCCTTGGTGATGGCCACGAGCGGGGCCTCGATGTTGCGCTTGACGTCCTTGCCCTCGAGCTTGGCGATGGCCTGCTTGACGCCCTCGCGGCCGATGGTGGCAGGGTCCTGGGCGATCAGGCCCTGGAACTCGCCGGCCTTGAGGCCCTCCACCTCGGTGGGGCTCGCGTCGAAGCCGACCAGGTTGACCGCGCCGATCTTGTTGGCGTTGCGCAGGCCGGTGGCGGCGCCCTCGCCGGTGTTGAGGTTGGTGGCGAAGATGCCGATCAGGTCGGGCTTGGCGGCCAGGGCGGCGGTCACCTTGGACGCGGCCTGGTCGGGCTCGTTCTGGGTGAACTCGACGCCGCCGGACTTGAGGTTGGGGGTCTTCTTCAACTCGTCCTCGAAGCCCTTGGCGCGGGCGTTGGTCGTCGACGTGCCGGCGATGGTGTCCAGCACCAGCACGGTGCCCGACTTCCCGGCGGCGAGCTTGGCCAGGGTCTGGGCGGCGAGCCGGCCACCCTCCTCGTTGTTGGAGGTCACCGTGGACACGGCGATCGAGGTGTCCTGCAGCGCGGTGTCCACCTCGACGACCACCACGCCCTGATCCTTGACCTGCTTGATGGGTTCGGTCATCGCCACGTCGTCGGTCGGCGCGATCAGCAGCGCCGCGGGCTTGTTCGCGGCGAGACCGGTGACGATGGGCTCCTGCAGGGTGGCGTCGAACTTGGCCGGGGCGTTGGTCTGCACGGTGTACCCGGCGCTCTTCGCCTCCTCCTCGGCCCCGCACTGCATGGAGATGTAGAACGGCTCGTTCTGCACGCCCGGAACCAGGGCCAGCTTCTTGTTGCCGGCACCGCCACCCTGGTTGCCCGACGAGTCCTCGACCTGCCCGCTGCCGCACCCGGCGAGCAGCACCACCGCGCCCACGGCGGCCACCGTGTGTCGTATCGCGATCCTCATCCCTCGACACCTCCGTTTACCGTTGCCTGGCCCGCCTTCTCCGCTGGTCGAACCACACCGCGGCGACCAGCACCGCGCCGACCGCGATCATCTGCCAGTAGTCCTGGACGCCGACGATGTTGAAGCCCTTCTTCAGCACCGCCGGAATGAACACGCCGATCACCGTGCCGAGCATGGTGCCGATCCCGCCGAACAGGCTCGTGCCACCCATCACGACGGCCGCGATGGCGTTGAGGTTGTCGGTGGTGTGCGCGGCGATCCCGGTGGTGCTGTAGTACGCCAGCGACATGAAACCCGCCGCCCCGGCGAGAAAACCGGTCAGCAGGTACACCTTCACCAGATGCGCGGTCACGCCGATGCCCGCCCGGCGGGCCGCCTCGGCGTTGGAGCCGACCGCGAACGTGTAGCGCCCGAACCGGGTGGTGTGCAGCAGCCAGGCCGCGACCACGGTGAGCACCGCCGCGACGATCACCAGGTTCGGGATGCCGCCGAACGACGTCCCGGAGCCCAGAAACCGTTTCAGCGCGGTCGGAACGCTGCGGATGTCCGAGCCGTTGTTGAGCAGGCTGGCCGCGCCGAGCGCCGCGCCGAGCGTGCCGAGCGTCACGATCAGCGGCGGGATGCCGGCCTTCGCCGTCAGCAGTCCGTTGACCAGTCCCCACGCCGCACCGGAAGCCAGCGCCACCAGCAGCCCGACGGTGATCACGCCCCAGCCTGCGTTGATGGCGCTTCCGTTGGCGGACAACGCGTTCATCGTCTTCGCCGACACCATGCCGGAGAAGATCAGCACCGAGCCCACGGACAGGTCGATGCCGCCCGTGATGATCACGAACGTCATACCGACGGACAGCACCAGCAGCACCGCGGTCTCGATGGCCAGCCGCTGGAAGTTGAACACGGTGGGGAAGGCGTCCGGCGCCAGCACGCTGAACACCGCGATCAGCGCCAGCAGCACCAGCGCGATCCAGAACGTGTTGGCCGCCAGGATCCGCATCCCCGGGCTCCGCCGGCGCGGGGGCGCCTGCGTCTCCGGCGTCGACGGTCTGGTCGCGGTCATGCGGGTTCCTCCTGGGTCAGCGCCCCGGTCATGGCGCCGACGAGGTCCTCGAGGGTGACCTCCGCCGCGGTGAACCGGGCCACCCGCCGGCCCAGCCGCAGCACCTCCACCCGGTCCGACACGGCGAGGACCTCCGGCATGTTGTGGCTGATCAGCACGACCGCGATGCCCTCGTCGCGCACCCGGCGGATCACGTCGAGCACCCGTTCGCGCTGCAGGACACCCAGCGCCGCGGTGGGTTCGTCCATGAACACCACCTTGCTCGCCCACACCACCGAGCGGGCGACGGCCACGCTCTGGCGCTGGCCGCCGGACAGCGAGCCGATCGGCACGTCCATGTCCTGCAGCACGATGCCCAGCCGGTCGAACTCGGCCGCGGCGCGGCGTTTCATCTCCGTCTTGTCGATCATGCCGAGCATTCCGCGCAGGCCCGGCCGGTAGATCTCCCGGCCCAGGAACAGGTTCGCGGCCGGGTCGAGGTCGGGGGCGACCGCCAGATCCTGGTACACGGTCTCGATTCCGGCCGCCCGGGCGGCGACCGGCGAGTCGAACCGCACCTCGCGGCCCTCGAACCGGACCGTGCCGGAGGTCGGCTGCTCGGCGCCGACCAGACATTTGACCAAAGTGGACTTTCCGGCGCCGTTGTCGCCGATCAGCGCCACCACCTCGCCGGCCCGCACGTCGAACGACGCGCCGCGCAGGGCCTCCACCGAGCCGTAGTGCTTGACGATGTCCGTCGCCTCCAGCACGGCCGTGCTCATCGCCTGCTCCCCGGCCGCAGTTCGCCCGAGCCACGCGGAATCAGGCGGACCGGCAGCACGAGCCGGCGTGGCGCGGCGGTGTCGCCGCCGAGCCGGTTGAACAGCAGTTCGGCGGCGGCCCTGCCGAGCGTGGCCGGATCGATGGCGACCACGCTGACCGGCGGTTCGAGCAGGTCGGCCAGTTCGAAGTCGTCGAACCCGATCAGCGCGGGCCGGCGCCGGCTGCCGGCGATGGCCCGCAGCACGTGCACGGTGATCCGGTTGTTGCCGGTCAGCACGGCGGTGGCCGGGGCCCGGCCGCCGAGCAGCCGGCGCAACACGCTGGCGACCCCGGCCGCGGTGTGCGGGCCCATCGCGACCAGCGTTTCGTCGTACGGGATACCGGCCTTCGCGCAGCCCTCGCGGAACCCGCGCAGCCGCTCGGTCGCGGTGAAGATGTCCGGCGAGTCGCCGAGGAAGGCCACCCGGCGATGGCCGTGCGCGACCAGGTGCGCGACCGCGGCCGCGGCGCCCTCGAGGTTGTCCACCAGCACGGTGTCGGCCAGCACGTCACCGGCCGGCCGGTCGACGAACACGACCGGCATCCCCGAGGTGATCTCCGGCATCAGGTAGCCGTGCCGTAGCCCGGCCGGCACCACGATCAGCCCGTCCACCCGGCGGGCGCAGAACTCCAGCGCCAGTTCCCGTTCCCGGTCGGCGTTCTCGTCGGAGGACCCGGTGAGCACCTGCCGGCCGAACCCCCGGGCGACCTCCTCGACCGCCCGGGTCAGCCCGGAGTAGAACGGGTTGCCGACGTCCTCGAGGACCAGGCCGATCGTGCCGGTGGACAGGCCGCGGCGCAGGTTCAGCGCGCCGACGTTGCGCCGGAAGCCCAACCGTTCGATCGCCGCCAGCACCCGGCCCGCGGTGTCGGCGTGCACCCCCGGCTCGGCGTTCACCACCCGGGACACCGTCTTGATGCTGACCCCGGCCAGCCGGGCGACATCGCTCATCGTCGCCCGCCGGTTGGACAACGTTGTCATAGTTCGGTGATCACACACCCGGACCAGCGGGGTTGTCAACGGGTGCCGCTGGGCTTGCCGTCGTCGGAAGTTCGCGGCAGGGTGGCCTAGAAGGTCACTTCCTACCGACAAGGTTGTCAACGATGCTGGCGAGGCGGGGAAGCGCGGTCACGACGGGCCTGTTGACGCTGGTGGCGCTGCTGCCGGCGGCGCCGGCGGTGGCGCAACCACCGCCCGCGGAGGACCTGGCCCGCTGGGTCGACCCGTACACCGGCACCCGGCCCGGCGGCGAGGACCACGGCACCGGCGGCGGCGCCGGCAACACCTTCCCCGGCGCGGACGTGCCGTTCGGCATGGTGCAGTGGAGCCCGGACACGGTG
>NZ_DASTBH010000467.1:0-8985 GCF_035712165.1 Actinophytocola sp.
CGGCTCGGTGGTGATGTCCCGGTCCATCGACCCCGCCAGCGCGTACGCGACCACCAGCGGCGGGCTGGCCAGGTAGTTCATCTTGATGTCCGGGTTGATCCGGCCCTCGAAGTTGCGGTTGCCGGACAGCACCGACACCACGGCCAGGTCGGCCGCCTGCACCGCTTCGGAGATCTCGTCCTGCAGCGGCCCGGAGTTGCCGATGCACGTGGTGCAGCCGTAACCCACCAGGTGGAAGCCGAGCTTCTCCAGGTACGGCATCAACCCGGCGCGCTGGTAGTAGTCCATGACCACTTTGGACCCCGGCGCCAGCGTGGTCTTCACCCACGGCTTGCGTTCCAGCCCGCGCTCGACGGCCTTCTTGGCCAGCAGCGCCGCGCCGATCATCACCGACGGGTTGGACGTGTTGGTGCACGAGGTGATCGCGGCGATGGCGACCGCGCCGTGGTCCAGTTCGAACTCCGCGCCGTCCAGGCTGACCTTGACCGGGTTGCTCGGCCGGCCCGCGCTGTCCTCGGCGGCAGAGAAGAAGGTGGGGGCCGGCGCGCTGTTGCGACCCGAGCCCGGTGCGGGCGGGTCGCTGGCCGGGAAGGACTCGACGACCGACTCGTCGACCCCGGTCCGCGCCGGCGGCTGATCGTCGTTGGCCACGTAGGCGCCCAGCGCCGATCGGAATGCCGGCTTGGCGTCGCTCAGCGCAATGCGGTCCTGCGGCCGCTTCGGCCCGGCGATGGACGGGACGATCGAGCCGAGGTCGAGCGAGAGCGTCTCGGAGTAGCGGGGCTCGACGTTCGGGTCGTGCCACAGGCCCTGCTCCTTGGCGTAGGCCTCGACCAGCGCCACCTGCTCGGCCGAACGCCCGGTGAACCGAAGGTAGGACACGGTTTCCTCGTCGATGGGAAATATCGCGCAGGTGGAACCGAACTCGGGGCTCATGTTGCCGATGGTGGCGCGGTTGGCCAGCGGCACCGCCGCGACGCCGGACCCGTAGAACTCGACGAACTTGCCGACCACGCCGTGCCGCCGCAGCATCTCGGTGATCGTCAGGACCAGGTCGGTCGCGGTCGATCCGGCCGGCAGCTCACCGTCCAGTTTGAACCCGACGACCCGGGGGATCAGCATCGACACCGGCTGGCCGAGCATCGCGGCCTCGGCCTCGATGCCGCCGACGCCCCAACCGAGCACCCCCAGCCCGTTGACCATGGTGGTGTGGCTGTCGGTGCCGACCAGCGTGTCCGGGTAGGCCTGCCCACCGCGGGTCATCACCACGCGGGCCAGGTGCTCGATGTTGACCTGGTGCACGATCCCGGTGCCCGGCGGCACGACCTTGAACTCGTCGAACGCGGTCTGCCCCCAGCGCAGGAACTGGTAGCGCTCGCGGTTGCGCTCGTACTCCAGGTCCACGTTGCGCTCGAACGCGTCCGGCCGGCCGAAGATGTCGGCGATCACCGAGTGGTCGATCACCAACTCGGCCGGCGCCAACGGGTTGACCTTCGCAGGGTCGCCGCCGAGCGCCGTGACCGCCTCCCGCATGGTGGCCAGGTCGACGATGCACGGCACCCCGGTGAAGTCCTGCATGACCACCCGGCCGGGAGTGAACTGGATCTCCACGGACGGCTCGGCGTCGGGGTCCCAGCCGGCCAGCGCGCGCACGTGCTCGGCGGTGATGTTGGTGCCGTCCTCGGTGCGGAGCAGGTTCTCCAGGAGGATCTTCAAGCTGTACGGCAGGCGCTCGGCACCAGGCACCGCGTCGAGCCGGAACACCTCGTACGAGGCCGGTCCGACGGTCAGGGTGGCGCGGGCGCCGAAGCTGTCCTTGCTGGTGGGTGCGGTCACGTCCAGCTCCATCTCGCGGTGCGCGGAAGTCAGTTCAAGGTCGTTGCGGATCGAGTCTCGCGTACTCGTGGTGAGCCCGCCGAGATGACCCCCTGCACTAAACAGTACGCTTGTCCTGTATTCCGGTTCAAGCCGACCGAGGAGGGTTGTGCCGTGCTTCACCACGTGCAGATCGCCTGCCCACAGGGCAGCGAAGACCGGCTGCGGGCGTTCTACGCCGGGGTGCTCGGCTGGCCCGAACTGCCCAAACCGCCGCTGCTGGCCGCCCGCGGCGGGTGCTGGTTCCAGGTGCCCGGCCGGGGCGGCCCGGACGCCGAGCTCCATGTCGGCGTGGAGGAACCGTTCCACCCGGCGCGCAAGGCCCATCCCGCGTTCGTGGTGGACGTGGACGCCATGGCGGCTCGGATCTCCTTGGCCGGCCACCCGGTGCGCTGGGCCGACCCGGCCGAGATCCCCGGCCGCCGCCGCTTCCACACCGACGACCCGGTGGGCAACCGCCTGGAGTTCCTGGACTGAAACCGCGACAGGCCCGGCCGAAACCGGCCGGGCCTGTCGCGGGTGGGTCGTTACTTGGCGAGCTTCAGCAGCGCGTAGACGTCGTCCGCGGTGAGGCTCTTGAACACGGTCAGCTCGATGTCGGTGAACGTCCGCAGCGGGCTGACGTACCACTTGCCATCCACCTGGGTGGTGACGATGCCGGTGTTCTTCAGCATCCCGGAGGCGAGGTTCACCAGGGCCTTGCGGGCCGCAGGCGGGACGTCCTCGTCCTTGAGCAGTTCGGCCACCTGGTCGCCGCAGAACTTGCCGCTCTCGCCCTCGGCCTCGTAGGAGTAGCAGTCGCCGTCCCGCCGGACGACGACCCGCTCGCCCTCCGCCTCGGCCTCGAACTCCTTGATCACGACCTTCTGCCCGCCGGTCACGTCCTGGGTGTCCGCCTCGAACTTGGTGATCTTGGCGCCGAGCGCGTCCGGCTTGCCCAACTCGGCCAGCAACACCGGTCCGGCGTCGTGCAGCGCGCCCATCTCGTCCGGTGGCAGCAGTTCGATGACCCGCTCGATGTTGCCGTCCGACGCCGCCTGCGCGAGGTCGCGCACCGCGTCCTGCGGGCTGCCCGCGCCCTTGTTGGCGATGCCCTGCTTGGGCCAGTCCTTGCCGGCGTCGCGCAGCGCGTAGTCGGCGATCGTGTAGAAGAGGCTGGGGTACCACTGGTCGTCGACCTTGACCGTGGCGATCCGGACCGGGTCCTTGCCGTTGCGGGTCGCCTCGGCGATGTCGATCTCCTCGTGCTCCGGCTTGGCGTCCAGGCCGCCCGGGAAGGCCGCTTCGAGGAACCGTTCGGTGAACGGGAGCTTGCTCACGTCGGAGTCGAGGATCAGCTTGCCGCCGACCAGCTTGGTGATGGTCAGGTGATCGTTGACCTGTTCCGCGCCGGACTCGTCGTACTTGAGCTCGGAGGTCCGGATGTCGGCGCCGCTGATCTGGCTCGGGTCAGCGTCCGGCTTGTACACCTCGAGCCGCTTGAACTCCTCGGTCATGTCCTTGTTCAGGTCGACCATGACCGACGACTCGGCGGGGGCGAGGGTGGCGAACAGGCCGGCCAGGTCGCCCTTGTTGATGGCGTTGACCAGGTTGTCGGCCGCGGCCGTCGGGCTCGGCGCGCCGGCCTGGACGTCGCTGCGGTTCAGCGCCCAGACGGTGACCACCGAGCCGGCCGCGATCGCGATCACCGCGACGATCGCGCCGATGATCAGGCCCCGGCGGCTCTTGCGCTGCGGCTGCTCGGGGTAGCCGGGCGGCGGCCCGTACTGGCCGTACTGCCCGTACTGGGCGGTGGGTTGGGGACCGGTCTGCGGGTAGCCCTGTGCCGGCTGCGGGCCGGTCTGGGGGTGGCCCTGCGTCGGCTGCGGGCCGGTCTGCGGGTATCCGGGCTGCTGCTGGTAACCGCCCGGCTGGCCGTAGTAGCCGCCCTGCTGCGGGTAACCCTGCTGCTGCGGATAGCCGCCCTGCTGCGGGTAGCCGGGCTGCGGGGGTAAGCCGCCGGTGCCCGGCTGGTTGGGATCGTTGGGCTGCCATGGGCCGCCTGAGCCTGGATAGGTCACGGTTCCCCTCCTGAGACGTTCACACCTTGACGACGGCCGATGAACACGCCGACAGCCCCGATCAGCGCCAAGACCCCACCGATGAGCATGACCGTGGGACCGGTGCCGGCGATGACTCCGTAGCTACTGCTTTCGACGGCTGCGATGCCGCCAACGGTTCCGCAGATTATCGCCACGATCATCGCGATTGTTGCGCCAGTCCTGCGAAAACCGAACGCATACGCGACGATACTGATCGTGATCACCGGGATGATCATTGTCCAGGCGAACAGCACCGGTTCCAGTGGACCGCCGTCGACCAGCCGGATCGTCCGAATGAGACTGATCGACCGGTAGCTGTCCCGTAGCTCCAGTCCGGACCGGAACCACGGCAGGAATGTGGCCAACGCCACCAGCACCAACCCGGTGCAGCAGGCGGCGGCACCGGCGATGCCGACCGGGCCTGGGCGGGAGCGCACGCCGGTCATGCTCGCAGGCCGCCGGCAGCCACGGGACGGCGGTCACCGGTTGTGATCACCCTGCGCTCGATGGGGCGAATGTGGCGGGTGATATTCCCGGTTCTCCTGGTGCCAGAGCGCACACGTGGGGGAGAAGTGGCACAGTGGCCTCGTTGCGGGGTCCGGGAGCACCCGCGCGGGAGGTGGCGAGGTGGTGACCCGCCGGGTGCGTGCGGCCGGCGTCGCGGCCGGGTCGGTGCTGCTGGTTCTGACCTTGGGCACGGGCGCGGCCGGCGCGGTCCCCCCGCCGCCCCCGAACCCGAGCGACTCCGACCTGCGGGACAGCCGCTCGGACGCCCGGACCAAGGCGGGCCGGGTCGGCGAGCTGACCAACCGGGTGGCCGAGGCCGAGGCCCGGCTGATCGCGCTGCAGGCCGAGGTCGAGGTCAAGTTGGAGGAGGCCAACAAGGCGCTGGTCGACCTGCAGGCGGCCGAGGAGGCGGCGCGTGCCGCCCGCGCGGATGCCGACACCGCCGCTCGCGAGGCCGCCGGCGCCGGGCGGGTGGTCGACGAGGCCCGCATCAAGCTCGACGAGTTCGCCGCCGGCAGCTTCAGCCAGGGCAGCGTGATCGGCTCGATCTCGCCCTACTTCGGCGCGGAGAACCCGCGCGACCTGCTGGCCAGGGCACAGCTGCTGGACGAGGTGAGCCGCAGCGGCCTGGACGCCCTGGACGGGATGCAGCGGGCCCGGATCGACAAGGCCAACAAGGACTCCACCGCGCGCGCCGCGCTGAACCTGGCCAATGCCAAGCAGGCGGAGGCCGAGCGGGCCAAGCGGGCGGCCGACGCCGCGGCGGAGGCCGCCCGGCAGGCCCAGCGGGACCAGGTGGTCCGGGCGAGGGACCTGCTGGCCGCCCGCGACGCCGCCGAGCAGGCCCTGGCCGACGCGCAGGCGAAGGTGGGCGGGCTGGAGAGCCAGCGCCAGCGCTACCTGGACTGGCTGGCCGCCAAGCAGCGCGAGGACGCCGCCCGGGCGAGCCGGGCCGGGACCACGGTCTCGGCCGCCGGCCGGGTCCGGTCCGTGATCGACCGGGCGCTGTCCCAGCTCGGCGTCACCTACGCCTGGGGCGGCGGCAACGGCAGCGGTCCGACCAGGGGGATCCGGGACGGCGGGGTCGCGGACGCGTTCGGCGACTACGCCAAGGTCGGGTTCGACTGCTCCGGCCTGATGATCTACGCCTTCGCCGGGGTCGGGATCCGGCTGCCGCACTACAGCGGCTACCAGGCCGAACGCGGCGTGCGGGTGCCGCTGGACCAGAAATCCCCTGGTGACCTGCTGTTCTGGTCGACCGGCGGCCGGATCCACCATGTGGCGCTCTACCTCGGCAACGAGCAGATGGTGGAGGCGCCGTACTCCGGCGCACGGGTCCGGATCGCCCCGGTGCGCTATGGCGGGATCGTGTCCTACGCGGTGCGGCTGCTGTAATGCGGGCATGGCGTTCGCCGCGGTGATTCTGGCCGGCGGTCGGGCCACCCGACTGTCCGGTGTGGACAAGGTGCTGATCGAGGTGGAGGGCAAGAGCCTGCTGCGCAGGGCGGTGGACGCGGTGACCGGTGCCGAACCGGTGATCGTCGTCGGCCCGCCGCGCTGGCAGACCGGGTCGGTCGTCTGGGCCCGCGAGGAGCCACCGGGCGCGGGCCCGCTCGCCGGCCTGGCCGCCGGGCTCGCCAAACTTCCGCCGGACACCACGGAGGTGGCCGTGCTCGCCGCCGACCTGCTGGCCGTCAGCCTGTCCACAGTGGACAAACTGCGGCTGGCGCTGTGGGAGGCTCCGGACGCCGCAGGCGCGGTGCTGACCGACTCCGAGGGACGGCGCCAGTGGCTGATGGGCGTGTGGCGCCCCGGCCCGCTCGGCCAGGCCCTGCCGCCGGACCCGGCCGGCCGGTCGCTGCGCTCGGTCCTGGGCCGGCTGCGGCTGGTCGACGTCCCCGCCATGCCGGGTGAGGAGGCCGACCTGGACACTCCGGACGATCTTCCCTGAAAGGGTCTTCACAGCCGTCACACCGCTGTTCAGGTGTGCTGTATCCGGCGAAATGCACCCCAGCACCAGGAGGTAGGCAAGTTGACCGAGCCTGCGGCGGACGCGGCCTCGACCAGCACCCCGGCCCGGGACGGCCAGCTGCTCGAACGGACCGTGTTCGAGGTCAAGCGGGTGATCGTGGGGCAGGACCGCCTGGTTGAACGGATGCTGGTCGGCCTGCTGTCCCGGGGCCACCTGCTGCTGGAGGGCGTGCCCGGGGTGGCCAAGACGCTGGCCGTGGAGACCTTCGCCAAGGTGGTCGGCGGCTCCTTCTCCCGGGTGCAGTTCACCCCGGACCTGGTGCCCGCCGACATTCTCGGCACCCGGATCTACCGGCAGGGCAAGGAAACCTTCGACGTCGAGCTGGGCCCGGTGGTGGCCAACTTCGTGCTCGCCGACGAGATCAACCGGGCGCCGGCCAAGGTGCAGTCGGCGATGCTCGAGGTGATGGCCGAGCGGCACGTGTCCATCGGCGGGCAGACCTTCCCGATGCCCGACCCGTTCCTGGTGCTGGCCACCCAGAACCCGATCGAGAACGAGGGCGTCTACCCGCTGCCCGAGGCGCAGCGGGACCGGTTCCTCTTCAAGATCATCGTGGACTACCCCACGGCCGAGGAGGAGCGCGAGATCGTCTACCGGATGGGCGTGCGCCCGCCGGAGCCGAGCCAGGTGCTCAGCCCGGCCGAGCTGGTCCGGCTGCAGGATGTCGCGTCCACCGTGTTCGTGCACCACGCCCTGGTCGACTACACGGTCCGGCTGGTGCTGGCCACCCGCACGCCGGGCGAGCACGGCCTGGCCGACGTGGCCGGCTGGGTCGCCTACGGCGCCTCGCCGCGGGCGAGCCTGGGGATCGTGGCCGCCAGCCGGGCGCTGGCCCTGGTGCGCGGCCGCGACTACGTGCTGCCGCAGGACGTGGTGGACGTGGTTCCGGACGTGCTGCGGCACCGGCTCGTGCTCTCCTACGACGCGCTGGCCGACGGTGTGCCGCTGGACCACATCATCACCCGGGTACTGCAGACGGTGCCGCTGCCGCAGGTCGCGGCCCGCCCGCAGGCCGGCGGTGGGCATCCGGCGGCGGTGGGTGCCTCCGGCCGGTCGTGAGCCAACCCCGGGCCTTGCGAGGGGATCTCATGAGCCAGAAGAAGACGGAGCGGGAGCGGCCGCACTGGGCGCCGCCGATCCTGCAGGGCGAGCGGATGGAAGCCGGCCTGCGGCTACTCGAGCTGGACGTGCGGCGGCGGTTGGACGGCCTGCTCCAGGGCAACCACCTCGGCCTGGTGCCGGGCCCGGGCTCCGAGCCCGGTGAGGCCCGGATCTACCAGCCCGGCGACGACGTGCGGCGGATGGACTGGGCGGTCACCGCCCGCACCACCGAAGCGCACATCCGGGAGACCGTCGCCGACCGGGAGCTGGAGACCTGGGTGGTCGTCGACCTGTCCCCGAGCCTCGACTTCGGCACCGCCGCCTGCGAGAAGCGCGACCTCGCGGTGGCCGCGGTGGCCGCGGTGACGCACCTGACCGGTGGCGGCGGAAACCGGATCGGCGCGGTGATCGCCACCGGGGAGCGCACGGTGCGGTTGCCGGCGCGCGGTGGGCTCGCGCACGCCCGCGGGCTGGTCCGGGCGATCGCGCAGACGCCGCGCGCCCCCGAGGGCACCCGGGGCGACCTCGCCGAGGCGGTGGAGCAGCTACGCCGGCCGCCGCGCAGGCGCGGCCTGGCCGTGGTGATCTCGGACTTCCTCGGCCCGACCACCTGGCAGCGGCCGCTGCGGGCGCTGTCCGCCCGGCACGACCTGCTCGCCATCGAGGTGCTCGACCCGAGGGACATCGACCTGCCGGACGTCGGGACGGTGGTGCTGGCCGACCCGGAGTCCGGACGCCAGCGGGAGGTGCACGCCTCGGCGTTGCTGCGCAAGGAGTTCGCGGCCGCGGCGGCCGAGCACCGCAGCGACGTCGCCGCCGCGATCCGGCGGGCCGGCGGCGGCCACCTCGTGCTGCGCACCGACTCCGACTGGATCGCCGACACCGTGCGGTTCGTGGTCTCCCGCAAACGCCGTTGGTCGGGAGGGGTGGCATGACATGTTCGGTCTGACCCTGCAGCGGTTCGCCGCGCCGTGGTGGTTCCTGCTGTTCATCGCGATCGCCGCGGTGGTCGCCGGCTACGTCGCCGTGCAACGCGCCCGGCGCAGGCGCACCATGCGCTTCACCAACCTCGAACTGCTCGACCGCGTGGTGCCGAACAAGCCCAGCCGGTGGCGGCACCTGCCGGCGGTCGTGCTGATCGTCGCGCTGATGCTGCTCACCACCGCGATGGCCGGCCCGACCGCCGAGCAGCGGGTGCCGCGCAACCGGGCGACCGTGCTGCTGGTGGTCGACGTGTCGCTGTCCATGCAGGCCACCGACGTGCGGCCGACCCGGTTGGCGGCCGCCCAGGAGTCGGCGAAGTCCTTCACCCAGGGCCTGACCCAGGGCATCAACCTGGGGCTGATCTCCTTCGCCGGCACCGCGACGGTGCTGGTCGGCCCGACCACC
>NZ_DASTBH010000468.1:0-14337 GCF_035712165.1 Actinophytocola sp.
CAAGGAGTTGGGCATGGTGTTCCCCGGCGAACCGGCTCGCCTGGTGGTGCAGCCGGACGGGAGCGTGGCGCTGGTCGGCGAGCCGAGGGTGGCGACCCAGCCGGCCCCGCCCCCGCCCGCCCCCGCACCCGATCCGGCCGCGGCCCAGCAACCGGCCGGGCAGCAACAACAGGCGCCCGAACAGCACCCGGCCCAGCAGGCACCCGCCGGACCACAGGCGGGAGTCGGCTGATGCGACGCGTTCGCGGCGGTCGCCCGGTGCGGCGGCCGACCGCGCGCCGGGCGCCGCCCCCGCCGGTCCGGCGCAAACGCCGGCTCAGACCCAGAGTCCGGCTTCGACCCAGACCCGGCCCGGTCCGGCCGCCGAAGCGCCGCCGGCCCGGGGACAGTCGTCGGCGCCTGATCATCGTCCGGTTGCTGCTGGTCACGTCGCTCGTCGCCGCGGGTCTGCGGCTGGTGCAGGTACAGGGCTTCGAGGCCGCGGCCCTGGCCGCGCGCGCGGAGTCGCAGCGGGCCACCGAGATCGACATCCCGGCCACCCGGGGGGCGATCACGGACCGGAACGGGATGAAGCTGGCGTTCAGCGTCGAGTCGCGGGTGCTCGCCTACCGGCCCAACCCGCAGCGTCGCGAGATCGAGGCGTTCAACCGGAAGAACCGGACGTCGGTGAGCTACGACGAGCGGGCCGCCTACGTCGGCCGGGTGCTGCGGGAGACGCTCGGCACGCAGGTCAACGAGCAGGAGGTGGTGGACAAGCTGCGCCGCGACACGTCGTTCGTCTACCTGGTGGACAACGTCGAACCGGCCAAGGCCCGGGAGATCCAGAAGAAGATCCCCGAGATCAACGTCGAGTACCGCGCGGAGCGGCAGTACCCCGGGCACACGCTGGCCTCCAACATCGTCGGGGTGGCCAACTGGCGGATGGACGACCCGGACCCCGAGAAGCACAACCTGCACGGGCTGGCCGGGCTGGAGTTGTTGCGCGACAACGATCTGGCCGGCAAACCGGGCCGGATGATCGTGGACACCGAGAACAGCAGCGGTGTGATCATCCCGGGCACCGAGCGGGAGTTGGAGGCCGCCACCGACGGCACCGACCTGCAGCTCACCATCGACGCGGACCTGCAGTACTTCCTGCAGCAGCGGGTCGCCGACTACGCCGCGCGCTCCGGCGCGAAGAACGCCAGCGCGGTGATCATGGACGCGCACACCGGCGAGGTCTACGCCCTGGCCAACGACAAGACCTTCGACCCGACGGCGAAGTCGTTCGACCTCAACGCGATGAACGACCTGGCGGTGACCACGCCCTACGAGCCCGGCTCGGTGAACAAGGTCGTCACCGCGCTGAGCGCGATCGAGTACGGGACCACCAACCCCGAGCGGGTGCTCCAGGTGCCCGACCAGATCCAGTTCGCCGACCGGCGCATCCACGACGCCTGGGACCACGGGCTCGTCAACCTCACCACGACCGGCATCTTCGCCAAGTCCTCCAACGTCGGCACGCTGATGCTGGCCAAGGAGGTCGGGCCGGACCGGTACGCGGACATGCTCAACCGGCTGGGACTCGGCAAGCGCACCGGTGTCGGGCTGCCGGGCGAGAGCGCCGGCCGGGTGCCGCCGCGCGGGCAGTGGTCCGGCAGCACCTTCGGCAACCTCCCGATCGGACAGGGCCTGTCGATGACCGTGCTGCAGATGGCCGGCATGTACCAGACGGTCGCCAACGGCGGGGTGCGCGTGCCGCCCAGGATCATCCAGGCGAAGATCAACCCGGACGGCACCCGGGTGCCGGAGCCGCGCCCGGAGGGCGTGCGGGTGGTCAGCGAGCAGACCGCGGAGACCGTGCGGAACATGCTGCGCGCGGTGACCCAGAAGGCGCCGAACGGCAACTCCGGCACCGCGCCCAACGCCGCACTGGTCGGCTACCAGATCTCCGGCAAGACCGGCACCGCGCAGCAGGTGGACCGGACCGGGCACTACAGCGACTCCCAGTACTGGATCACCTTCGCCGGCATCCTGCCGGCCGACAACCCGCGGTTCGTGGTCGGGATCATGCTGGACGGGCCGCACGGCAGCGTGGAGGCCCGGTCGGCGGCTCCGCTGTTCCACGACATCGCCTCGTTCCTGGCGCAGACGTACTCCATCCCCATGTCGAAGGAGCAGAGTCCGGTTGTGCCGCTTCAGCTTCCGTAGCCCGCGAATGTCAGGGGGTTCGGGTTTGATGGAAGCGTGGTCTGGTTCAGCGAGGTCGATCTCCGGATGGCGGCCGGCGCGGCGACGTTCGCCCGCGGCCGGGAGCTGACCGGCGCCGTCGGCTCGGTGCACCGGACCGCCGAGGGCATCGAGGCGGTCGTGGCCGATCTCGGGTCGCACGACGTGTTCCTCGGTCCGGCCTCGCCCGGGCTGGTCGGCGAGTGCGGCTGCCCGCTCGGTGTGGCCGGCGGGTTCTGCGAACACTGCGTCGCGGTCGGGATGGTGCTGCTGGGCGAGGACGACGTGCCGCCGGCGGGCGGCGGGCCGGTGGTCGCGGTGCTGCAACGGCAGCTGGACTCGGCGCTGGCGGTGCGGGGCGCCGTGGATCACGACGGCAGCCTGGAGTACGCCAGGACGGCGGGGGAACTGCTGGACACCATCGTCGAGCTGGTCGAGTCGGGGCACGCGGCGGAGGCGCGGCCGCTGGCCCGGCGCGCGGTGGAGCGGATCACCGAAAGCATGCTGCTGATCGACGACGGGTCCGGCCTGGTGAGCGCCGCCTGCCAGCGGGCGCTGGGTCTCTACGCCTGGGCGTGCAGCCAGGCCCGGCCGAACCCGGCGCGGCTGGCCGCCTGGCTGTTCCAGCTGGAGGTGAACAGTCCGGGCTGGCCGGCGGTCGAGCTGGCCGCGTTCGTCGACGCGTTGGGCGACAGCGGTCTGGCGGCCTATCGCGCGCTGCTGGACGAGGCGTGGGACAAGCGCACGGAGGACGGCGACATCCGGCGCGCCCTGACCCTGCTGGTGATGCGCGAACGGCTGACCCAGCCGCGGGCGGAGCCGGTCGCGGCCGAGCTCACCGCGGAGCGGTTACCCAGCCCGGCGGCGTTCCTCGGTGTCGCCGCCGGCGAGCAGGCCTCGTGGCTGGCCGAGTTCCTGGTGCAGGCCTACCTGGACGGCGGGCGCGGCGGTGACGCGCTGGAGCTGCGCCGCTCGCAGCTGTCCGCGCTGCCGACCCGGGAGCAGTACGCGAAGCTCCGGGAGACCGCCGAGTTGCTGGCCCGCTGGCCGGAGGTCCGGCCGTGGGCCCTGGACGTGCTGACCGTGTCCGGCGACGCCCTGGTCGGCGCCCTGCTCGACGACGGCGAGCTGGACGCCGCCTGGGAAGCCGCCGAGAAGTACGGCTGCACCCGCCCGGTCTGGCTCGAGGTGGCCCGACGCTGGGTCACCCGCCACCCCGCCGACGTCCTGCCCGGCTACCGGGCCCTGGTCCAGGAGTCCGCCGAACGCACCGGCCGCACCCACTACCGCCAGGCCGCCGCCCTGCTCACCGAGCTCCGCGCCGCCGCCGCCCAGTGCGCCCGCCTCGACGAGTTCACCGAGTTCCTCGCCGTCCTGCGCACCCGCCACCGCCGCAAGCCCGCCCTGCTCGACGAGCTCGACAAGGCCGGTTTCCGGTAACCGGTTGGAAATCGATCACCCCGGCCGGGTGTGGTCCGAACGGGCGCAGGTAGCCTCTCGCGACGTGCCCGCCAAGCTGGTCGGCAAGGCCGCCACGGCGCCACCCCGACCCACCAAGACCGCCGCCGTTTCCCTGGCTGAACTGGCCGAACGCATCGGCGCCCGGTTGTCGCCGGACGCGCCCGCGGTGGCCGTGACCGGGACCACGCTGCGTGCCCAGCAGGTGCTCGCCGGGGATCTGTTCGCCGCGCTGCCCGGATCGAAGGTGCATGGCGCGCGGTTCGCCGGGGACGCCGTCGCGGCCGGTGCGGTCGCGGTGCTCACCGACGCGGCCGGCGCAGAGTCCGCGGAGGTGCGCGCGGCGGGTGTGCCGGTGCTGGTGCACGACGACCCGCGCCAGGCACTGGGGCCGGTCGCGGCCCGGATCTACGGCGAGCCCTCGCAGCGCCTCGCGGTCCTGGGCGTGACCGGCACGTCGGGCAAGACCACCACCACGCACATGATCGAGTCGGGGCTGCGGGCCGCCGGCCGCACCACCGGGCTGATCGGCACCGTGGAGACCCGGGTGGCCGGCGAGCGGCTGGACAGCGCGTTCACTACGCCCGAGGCCCCCGACCTGCAGGCGCTGCTCGCGGTGATGATCGAGCGCGGCGTGACGCACGTGCCGATGGAGGTGTCCAGCCACGCGCTCGCGCTCGGCCGGGTGAGCGGCACCCGGTTCGCCATCGGCGCGTTCACCAACCTGTCCCAGGACCACCTGGACTTCCACACCGACATGGAGGACTACTTCCAGGCCAAGGCGTTGCTGTTCGACGGACGGTCGGCGAGCGCGGTGGTCTGCGTGGACGGGGACTGGGGCCGGCGGCTGCTGACCCCGCAGACGGTCACGGTGGCCGCCGAGGGCACCGCCGACTGGACCGCGACCGCCTACACCACCTCGATCACCGGCGAGCAGTCGTTCGTGATCCACGGGCCGGACGGCCTCGTGCTGCCCGCGACCCTGCCCATGCCCGGCCGGTTCAACGTGGCCAACGCGCTGGTCGCGGCGGCCTGCCTGACCGAGGCGGGGATCGGGCCGGACGACATCCTGACCGGCCTCGCCACCGTGCGGGTCCCCGGCCGGATGGAACGGGTCACGCTGGGCCAGGACTTCACCGCGGTCGTGGACTACTCTCACAAACCCGCCGCCGTCGCCCTCGCGCTGGACGCCGTGCGCGCCCGCACGTCCGGCCGGGTGATCGTGGTGCTCGGCTGCGGCGGGGACCGGGACACGGCGAAGCGGCCGATGATGGGCGAGGCGGCCACCCGGCGCAGTGACCTGCTGATCGTCACCGACGACAATCCGCGCAGCGAGGACCCGGCCGCGATCCGGGCGGCGATGCGCGCCGGGGCCGAGCAGGTGCCGGCCGACCAACGAGGTGAGGTGATCGACATCGGGGACCGGAAGGCGGCCATCGAGGCCGCGGTCGCGCGGGCCCGGCCGGGCGATGTGGTTGTCATCGCCGGCAAGGGGCACGAGACCGGGCAGGAGATCGCCGGGGTGGTGCACCCGTTCTCCGACCGGGACGAGCTGTCCAGGGCGATCGAGCACCGGATGCGCCGATGATCCCGATGACGCTGGGCGAGATCGCCCGCGCGGTCGGCGGCCGGCTGCACCGGGCGCGCGGCGACGAGCCGGTCACCGCGCCGGTCGAGTTCGACTCCCGGGAGATCATGGCCGGCGGGTTGTTCGTGGCCCTGCCCGGCCAGCGGGTGGACGGCCATGACTTCGCCGCGCGGGCCATCGCGGCCGGCGCGACCGGCGTGCTGGCCGCCCGCGAGGTGTCCGGACCGACCGTGATCGTCCCCCCGGTGGACGAGGCGCACCGCCGCTCGGTGGCGCTGACCGGCGACTCCGACGGTTCCGGCGCCGCGGTGCTGGCCGGGCTCGGCGAGTTGGCCCGCGAGGTGGCCGACCGGTTGACCCGGGCCGGGCTGACCGTGGTCGGCGTGACCGGCTCGTCCGGCAAGACCTCCACCAAGGACCTGCTGGCCCAGGTGCTCGAGCCGATGGGGCCGACGGTCGCCCCGCCCGGCTCGTTCAACAACGAGCTGGGCCACCCGTGGACCGTGCTGCGGGCCGACGAGTGGACCCGCTACCTGGTGCTGGAGCTGTCCGCCCGCGGACCCGGGCACATCGCCGCGCTGTGCGCCACCGCGCAGCCGCGGATCGGCGTGGTGCTCAACGTCGGGACCGCGCACCTGGGGGAGTTCGGCTCCCGCGAGGAGATCGCGCGGACCAAGGGCGAGCTGGTCGAGGCGCTGCCGGCGGACGGCGTGGCGGTGCTCAACGCCGACGACCCGATCGTGGCCGGGATGGCGGAGCGGACCTCGGCGCGGGTCGTGCTGGTCGGCACCGGCCCCGGCGCGACGGTCCGGGCCGCCGGGATCGAGCTGGACGAGCAGGCCCGGGCGAGCTTCGAGCTGGTGACCCCGGGCGGGACCGCCGGGGTGCGGCTCGCCCTGCACGGCGCCCACCACATCGGCAACGCGCTGGCCTGTGCGGCCGTGGCGATCGAGCTGGGCGCGAGCCCGGCGGAGGCGGCGGCGCGGCTGTCGGCGGCGCGCCGGCGCTCGGCCCGCCGGATGGAGGTCACCACCCGGCCGGACGGCGTGACCGTGGTGAACGACTCGTTCAACGCCAACCCGGAGTCGATGAGCGCCGCACTGCACACCCTGGCCGCGATGGCCGGAACCGGCCGTAGATCATGGGCGGTGCTCGGCGTGATGGGCGAGCTGGGGGCGGAGAGCGACGCCGCCCACGAGGAGATCGGCCGGCTGGCCGCCCGGCTCGGGGTGGAGCGGCTGGTCGTGGTCGGCGAACCGGCCGGGCCGATGGTGGCCGGCGGGAAGGGAGCGAACGCTGTGCTGGTGCCGGACGTCGACGCGGCGGTCACGCTGCTGTCGTCCGAACTGCGGCCGGACGACGTGGTCCTGATCAAGGCATCCAAGGTGGCCGCCCTGTGGCGGGTCGCCGACGCCCTGCTCGCCGGTGATGCCCAGGGCTCGGCGGCGCCGTGAAGTCGATCCTGATCGCCGGGGCGATCGCCCTGGTCGTGTCGATCCTGTTCACCCCGTACCTGATCCGGTTCTTCTCCCGGCAGGGCTTCGGCCAGGAGATCCGCGAGGAGGGTCCGCAGGGGCACCAGTCCAAGCGCGGCACCCCGACCATGGGCGGCGTCGCGATCCTGGTCGCGATGTGGTCCGGCTACCTGGTGGCGCACATCATCAACGCGATGTCCTCGGACAAGAGCGAGGCGCCCACCGCGTCCGGGCTGCTGGTCCTGCTGTTGGCCACGGGCCTGGGCACGGTCGGCTTCTTCGACGACTTCATCAAGATCCGCAAGCAGCGCAACCTGGGCCTGAACAAGACCGGCAAGATGATCGGGATGCTGCTGGTCGCGGTGGTGTTCGCGATCCTGGCGCTGCAGTTCACCGACGAGCACAACCTCAGCCCGGCCTCGGTGCACCTGTCCTTCGTGCGGGACATCGCGATCATCTCGTTCGGCACGGTCGGGTTCATCGTGTTCTGCTACATCGCGGTGGCGGCCTGGTCCAACGCGGTGAACTTCACCGACGGTCTGGACGGCCTGGCCGGCGGTAGCTCGGCGCTGGTCTTCGCGATCTACACGGTGATCTCGTTCTGGCAGTTCCGGTACAACTGCGGCGCCGAGAACCCGACGATCGGTTGCTACGACGTGCGCGACCCGCTGGACCTGGCGGTGGTGTCGGCCGCGGCGATGGGCGCCTGCATCGGCTTCCTGTGGTGGAACGCGGCGCCGGCCAAGATCTTCATGGGGGACACCGGCTCGCTGGCGCTCGGCGGTCTGGTCGCCGGGTTGTCCATCACCACCCGCACCGAACTGCTGATGGTCGTGGTCGGCGGGTTGTTCGTGGTCGAGATGCTGTCGGTGATGCTGCAGATCGCGGTGTTCCGAACGTCGCGCCGCCGGCTGTTCCGGATGGCGCCGTTCCATCATCATTTCGAGCTGGCCGGCTGGGCGGAGACCACTGTGATCATCAGATTCTGGCTGCTGGCCGGAATCTGCGCGATGTTCGGGCTGGGGCTGTTCTACAGCGAGTGGCTCACCTCCGTGGGTAGCTGAGATGCGTGACCTGTTGGCGGCGGCCGGCCGCGTCGTCCGCACCACCAGGTTCCCGGGCCGGAGGTGACAGCCATGTTCGAGGGGCAGCGGGTAGTCGTGGCCGGGGCCGGGGTGAGCGGCCGTTCGGTGGTCGAGGCGCTGGTCGGCATGGGCGCCCGGGTGACCGTCGCGGACGCCGACCCGGACCGGCTCACCGACCTGAACCCGGCCGCCACGCTCGCGCCGGGCCTGGCCGCGCCGCCGCCCGGCACCGACCTGGTGGTGACCAGCCCCGGGTGGCGCCCGTCGAGCCTGTTGCTGGCCGCGGCGGCCAAGGCCGGCATCGAGGTGATCGGCGACGTCGAGCTGGCCTGGCGGGTGGCCCGGGAGCCGGTCTGGCTCGCGGTGACCGGCACCAACGGCAAGACCACCACCGTGGGCATGCTGGCCGAGATCCTGCGCGCGGCCGGGCGCGACGCGGTGGCCTGCGGCAACGTCGGGCTGCCGGTGATCGACGCGGTGCTGGCCGGGCACGAGGTGCTCGCCGTCGAGCTGTCCAGCTTCCAACTGCACTGGCAGAGCTCGGTACGCCCGGCGGTGTCGGTGGTGCTCAACGTGGCCGAGGACCATCTGGACTGGCACGGCTCGATGGACGCCTACGCCGCGGCCAAGGGCCGGATCCACGCCGGCGCGGGCACCGCGGTCTACAACGCCGACGACGTGTGGTCGACGCTGCTGGCCGCCGGGCATCCGAACCCGGTCGCGTTCACCCTCGACGAGCCCGGTGAGCACCGGTTCGGCATCGTCGACGGCGTGCTGGTCGACGGTGACCAGCCGCTGGTGCCGGTGGCCGACATCGCCGCGCCGGGGCTGCACAACGCGGCCAACGCGCTGGCCGCCGCCGCGCTGGCGCGCTGCCACGGGATCGGCGCTGACGCGGTGCGGGCCGGCCTGTCCGGGTTCCGGCCCGGGGACCACCGCGCGGTTCCGGTCGGCGACTGGGACGGCGTGCGCTATGTCAACGACTCCAAGGCCACCAACCCGCACGCGGCGGCCGGCTCGCTGGCCGCCTATCCGTCGGTGGTGTGGGTGGCCGGCGGGCTGCTGAAGGGGGCGTCGGTCGACGAGCTGGTCGCCGAGGCGGCCCCCCGGCTGCGCGGCGCCGTGGTCCTGGGCGACGGCGCGGACGTGATCTTGGCGGCGCTTGCGCGACACGCGCCGCAGGTCCCCACACACCGGGTGGCTCCAGGAGACGATGAGCCCATGATGGCAGCGGTGCGTGCGGCGAGCGGCATGGCCCGGCCCGGTGACGTGGTGCTGCTGGCGCCCGCCGCCGCGTCCCAGGACATGTTCCGCGACTACGCGGAGCGGGGAGAGGCATTCGTGGCCGCCGTGCGGCGGCTGCACGAGGTGTCCTGATGACCACGGTCGAGCGGGGCCGCCGGGAGCCGGTGGCGCCCGAGGGGACCGCGGCGGACCCGAAGCGGCCCGATCCCGCCCGGCGGGGCCGGCTGGCCGCCGTGCGCTCGGCCCTGACCGCGTGGCTGGGCCGGCCGCTGGCCTCGTTCCACCTGATGCTCGCGATCGGCGCGCTGCTGACCGTGCTCGGCCTGGTCATGGTGCTCTCGGCGTCGGCGGTGTACTCGCTCAACAGCGGCCCGGGGTCGTCGGTCTACACGGTGTTCCTCAAGCAGGTCAGCTACGTGCTGGCCGGCCTGGTGCTGTTCTGGGTCGCGTTGCGGGTGCCGTTGCGCCGGGTGCGCGCGTTGAGCCCGATCGGCCTGCTGATCAGTGTGGCCATGCTGATCGCCGTGCTCACCCCGCTGGGGTCCACGGTCAACGGGACGCGCAGCTGGTTCACCTTCGGCCCGGTCTCGTTCCAGCCGATCGAGGTGGCCAAGCTGGCCCTGGCGCTGTGGGGGGCGCACATCCTGATCGTCAAGCGGGCCGTGCTCTACCAGTTCCGGCATCTGCTGGTGCCGATCGTGCCGGCCGCGCTGATGATGTTCGCGCTGGTGATGCTGCAGCCCGACCTCGGCGGCACGATCACCCTGGGCGTGGTGCTGATCGCGTTGCTGTGGTTCGCCGGCGCGCCGCTGCGGCTGTTCGGCGCGCTCGCCCTCGGTGCGCTGGCCGGCGTGCTGCTGCTGGCGGTCGGCACCAGCTACCGGCTGTCCCGGGTGCTGTCGTTCCTGCGCCCGGAGGACGACCCGGAGGGCGCGGCGTACCAGGCCCGGCAGGCGGTGCTGGCGCTGGCCGACGGCGGGCTGTTCGGCAAGGGGCTCGGTCAGGGGCCGTCGAAGTACTCCTACCTGCCCAACGTGCACAACGACTTCATCTTCGCGCTGATCGGCGAGGAGCTGGGGTTCCTCGGCTGCCTGCTGGTGCTGGGTCTGTTCGCGGCCCTGGCGATCACCGGGATGCGGATCGCCACCCGCAACATCGACCCGTGGATCCGGATGGTGGCCGCGACGCTGACCGTGTGGCTGGTGGCCCAGGCGGCGATCAACATCGGCTACGTGGTCGGCCTGCTGCCGGTCACCGGCATCACGCTGCCGCTCATCTCCTCCGGCGGCACCTCGGTGGTGATCACGCTGATGGTGTTCGGGATCCTGGCCAACTGTGCGCGCCATGAGCCCGAAGCGGTGGCCGCACTACGCTCTCAGGGGCCAGGCCGATTCGGCCGGCTGTTGCGGCTGCCGGCACCCGATCCGTACCAGCCGCCGACCAAGCGCAAGCCGGTGCGCCGGGGAGTGCCGGGCCCTGTGCCACGGGGCCGACAAGGAGGGCGTGTTGAGTGAGGCAAGTCGCCGGGGTCCGTGTGTCGTGGTGGCGGGAGGTGGCACCGCCGGGCACATCGAGCCCGCGCTGGCGCTCGCCGATGCCGTGCTGCGGCAGCGGCCGGACGCCCGGGTGGTGGCGCTGGGCACCGAGCGGGGGCTCGAGCGGACCATCGTGCCGGCCCGGGGCTACCCGCTCGAGCTGATCCCGCCGGTGCCGATGCCGCGCAAGCCGAACCTGGACCTGCTGCGGCTGCCGCTCAAGGTGCGCGCCGCGGTGAAGATCACCCGGGAGGTGCTGGACCGGGTCGGCGCCGACGTGGTGGTCGGTTTCGGCGGCTACGTGGCGCTGCCGGCCTACCTGGCCGCCCGGGGCCGGCTGCCGATCGTGGTGCACGAGTCCAACGCCCGGGCCGGGGTGGCCAACAAGATCGGCGCGCGGATGGCCGAGCGGGTCGCGGCCGCGGTGCCGGACTCGGGGCTGCCCAACGCCGACGTGATCGGCATCCCGCTTCGGACCTCGATCATCAGCCTGAACCGGGAGGCGCTGCGGGCGCAGGCCCGCGCGCACTTCGGCCTGCACCCGACCGCGCCGACGCTGTTGGTGTTCGGCGGTTCGCAGGGCGCCCGCTCGGTGAACTCGGCGGTGTCCGGTGCGGCACGCGAGCTGGCCGACGCCGGGATCGGCGTGCTGCACGCGCATGGCCCGAAGAACACCCTGGCCGTGCAGGAGGTGGCCGGCGCGCCGCCGTATGTCGCGGTGCCCTACCTGGAGCGGATGGACCTGGCCTACGCGGCGGCCGACGCGGTGCTGTGCCGCAGCGGCGCGATGACCGTGGCCGAGGTGTCCGCCGTGGGCCTGCCCGCGGTGTTCGTGCCGTTGCCGCACGGCAACGGCGAGCAGGCGCTCAACGGCCGGCCGGTGGTCGACGCCGGCGGTGCGCTGATGGTCGACGACGCGGAGTTGACCGCGTCCACGATCACCGACCTGGTGATCCCGCTGTTGCGGGACTCCGGCCGGCTCGCGGCGATGAGCGCGGCGGCCCGGGGCAGCGGCCACCGTGAGGCGGCCGACGTGCTGGCCCGGATGGTGCTCGAGGTCGTGCGGAAGTGACCGCCGACCCGCTGGAGCGCGCGCACCTGGTCGGGATCGGCGGGGCCGGGATGAGCGGCATCGCCCGGATCCTGCTGGCCCGCGGCCGGGCGGTGTCGGGCTCGGACGCCAAGCAGTCCCGGGCGGTGGACGCGCTGCGGGTGCAGGGCGCGCGGATCGCGGTCGGGCAGGCGGCGGAGAACCTGGATCTGCTCGACGGCGGCCCGACCGCCGTCGTGGTGTCCACGGCGATCAAGGAGACCAACCCGGAACTGGTCGAGGCCCGGCGGCGCGGGGTGCCGGTGCTGCACCGCTCGGCGGCGCTGGCCGCGCTGATGACCGGGCGCCGGGTGGCCTGCATCGCCGGCACGCACGGCAAGACGTCCACCACCTCGATGCTCACGGTGGCGCTGCAGTCCTGCCGGCTGGACCCCTCGTTCGCGATCGGCGGCGATCTCAACGAGTCGGGCGCCAACGCCCACCACGGTTCCGGCGAGATCTTCGTGGCCGAGGCGGACGAGAGCGACGGGTCGTTCCTGGCGTTCGCGCCGTGGGTGGCGGTGGTGACCAATGTGGAGGCCGACCATCTCGACCACCACGGCACGGTGGACGCCTACGAGGCGGTTTTCGACCAGTTCGTCAAGCGGATCGAGCCGGGCGGGCTGCTGATCGCGTGCGCGGACGATCCCGGCTCGGCGGCGCTGGCCGAGCGGGCCGAGGCGTCCGGCGTGCGGGTGCGCCGGTACGGACGGTCCACATCGGACGTCGTGCTGCTGGACCACCGCCCGGCCGACCGCGGCGGCGTGGCGCGGATCTCCTTGGCCGGCAAGGAGATCGGGCTGGGCGTGGCGGTTCCGGGGGAGCACATGGCGCTCAACGCGGTGGCCGCGCTGCTGGCCGGGCTGGAGCTTGGCGCCCCGCTGGACGGGCTGCTGGCCGGGATCGCGGCGTTCGGCGGGGTGCGGCGCCGGTTCGAGCTGAAGGGACAGGCCGGCGGGGTGCGGGTCTACGACGACTACGCGCACCATCCGTCCGAAGTGGAGACTCAGCTGCGGGCCAGCCGGCCGGTCGCGGCGCCTGGCAAGCTGGTGGTGATCTTCCAGCCGCACCTCTACTCGCGGACCCGGCTGTTCGCCGACCGGTTCGCCGCCGCGCTGGCGCTGGCCGACGAGGTCGTGGTGCTGGACGTGTTCGGCGCGCGGGAGGCCCCGGAGCCGGGCGTGAGCGGTGCGCTGATCGCCGGCGCGATCGACCTGCCGAAGGAGCGGGTGCACTACGAGCCGTCGTTCGAGCGGGTGCCGGCGCTGGTGGCCGGGCTGGTTGAGGACGGCGACCTGGTGATCACCATGGGGGCCGGCGACGTGACCATGCTGGGGCCGGAGTTGCTTGCCGAGTTGGACCGCCGGTGACCAGCGGCGTGCGGGGGCGGACCGGCAGGCGGGCGACCGTGCCGGACTCGCCCCCCGCCCGCCCGGACCGCCGGCAGTTCCTGCGCCGCCGCCTGATCGCGCTCGCCGTGCTGGCGGGCGTGCTCGGCCTGGTCGCCCTGGTGCTGTTCACCCCGCTGGCCGGGGTGCGCTCGGTCGAGGTGACCGGCGTGACCACGATCGACGCCGCCGATGTGCGGGCGGTCGCCGCGGTCGAGCCGGGCACTCCGCTGCTGCGGCTGGACACCGAGGGCGTGCACGCCCGGGTGGCCCGGATGCCGAAGGTGTTCGCGGTGCGGGTGTCCCGGTCGTTTCCCAGCACCGTGGTGATCGAGGTGACCGAGCGGTCCCCGGTGGCGGTGGTGTCCGGCTCGGACGGCACGCATCTGGTGGACCGCACCGGGATGGACTACGACGTGGTGCGCACGGCGCCGCCCGGCCTGCCCAAGCTGACCGTGGGCTCGGCGCGCCCGGACGACCCGGCCACCACCGCCGCGCTGGCGGTGCTGGAGGCGATCCCGCACCAGTTGCAGGCGCAGGTGGTCGAGGTCACCGCGAAGACGCCGGGCAACGTACAGCTGATCCTGGGCGACGGGCGGCTGGTGAAGTGGGGCGGCGCGGACGAGTCCGAGCGCAAGGCCGCCGTGCTCGGCGCGCTGCTCACCCGCGAGGGCAAGGTGTACGACGTGGCCACCCCGTCGTTCCCCACCGTTTCCTAGGAATGCGGCGGACATTGCTTTCCAACGGACCGGGGTGCGCACGGCGTGGCGGCTGGATCGGACAAGCCGGGGTGCCTAACGTCAGACCAACGTTCCGGGTTGACATAACTTTCAACCTCTAGTAGAGGTTCAGGGTTTGCCGCCCGGTCTCGATCCAGGAAGGCGAAGGGCGATGACACCCCCGCACAACTACCTTGCCGTGATCAAGGTCGTCGGCATCGGCGGCGGCGGGGTCAACGCTGTCAACCGGATGATCGAGGTCGGGCTCAAGGGCGTCGAGTTCATCGCGGTCAACACAGACGCGCAGGCCCTGCTGATGTCCGATGCCGACGTGAAGCTCGACATCGGCCGGGAGCTGACCCGCGGCCTGGGCGCCGGGGCCAACCCGGACGTCGGCCACCGGGCCGCCGAGGACCACCGGGAGGAGATCGAGGAGGTCCTCAAGGGCGCCGACATGGTGTTCGTCACTGCCGGCGAGGGCGGCGGCACCGGCACCGGGGGCGCCCCGGTGGTGGCCCGCATCGCCAAGGCCCAGGGGGCGCTGAC
>NZ_DASTBH010000469.1:0-17857 GCF_035712165.1 Actinophytocola sp.
GCTCTCGGTGAGCCATCGACGGGCAGTAATAACGGAAGTAAACCGGAACCATGATCGATACGGAGGGTTCGACATGGGGTTGACCTGGGAGTTTGGTGGGCCGCCCGGGGCTCGAACCCGGAACCTACTGATTAAAAGTCAGCAGCTCTGCCGGTTGAGCTAACGGCCCGGGGTCATCGTAGCCGGGCGGGTTGTGGGGTTACAGAGAGCGTTGGTAGCTGCGGAAGGCCCTGGTGGCGAGCCAGCCCATGACGATGGCGACGGCGAGCAGGCCGGCGAGGCGGACCAGCACGGCGGGCCAGTCGGGGGTGGCGGAGAGGGCTTCGCGGGCGGCCACCACGGTCCAGTCGACCGGGTTGTAGGCGGCGACGGTCTGCATCCAGTCTGGCATCACCGGCTTGGCCAGCATGGCCGACGAGAGGAACGACAGCGGCAGGGTGAGCATGGTGGAGAAGCCGATCAGCGACTCCCGGGTGCGCACCAGCAGCGCCATGCCGTTGGACAGCGAGGCGAACGCGGCGCCGAGCAGGATGGCGGCGACGAGCATCACCAGCACGCCGAGCGGACCGCCGGCGAACCGGGCGCCGGCGAGCAGTCCAACCAGGACGATCACCGTCGACTGGATCACGATGGTGACCCCCTGGTAAGCCGTCGACGAGGCCATCATGGCCCCGCGGCTGACCGGCGAGGACAGCATCCGGTCCATCACCCCGCGGTCCATGTCCTCGATGAACGCCATCCCGGCCCAGCCGGCGGAGAACAGCACGGTCATCACGACCACACCGGGGGTGAGGAAGTCGATGTAGTGCTCGGCGGCGAACCCGGGGATCTCCACCACGCGCCGGAACAGCTGGCCGAACAGCAGCAGCCAGATCATCGGCTGGATCAGGATGATGAGCACGAACGCCGGCTGCCGGCCCATCGCCCGCAGGCCGCGCATGGTCAGGTGTCCGGTGTGGACGGTCAGGGTGCTCATCGGGTGGCTCCGCTCTCCGCGGCGGCGAAGGTCCGCCCGGTGTGTCGCAGGTAGACGTCGTCCAGGGAGGGCCGGGCGACGGTGATCGACAGGGCGGCCTGCCCGCTCGCCTCCAGCGCGGCCAGCACGGCGGGCACCGCGCTCGCCCCGTGCTCCACCCGGGCCCGGATCACCCGGCCGTCGGCCGCGACGTCCCGGGTGCCGGGGAGCCGGTCGAGCGCGGCTCGCCCGGCGGCGATGTCCGCGTCGGCGCCCAGTTCGACCACGACCGCGTCACCGCGCAGTTCGCTCTTGAGCTGCTCCGCGGTTCCGGACGCGACGATCCGGCCGTTGTCCACAATGGCCACCCGGTCGGCGAGGTGGTCGGCCTCCTCCAGGTAGTGCGTGGTGAGCAGGATGGTCAACTGCTCCTGCCCGGCCAGCCGGGCGATCTCCGCCCACATCTCGGACCTGGCCTGCGGGTCGAGCCCGGTGGTCGGCTCGTCCAGGAACAGCACCCGGGGCCGGTGCATCAGGCCCAGCGCGACGTCCAGTTTCCGTTGCATGCCGCCGGAGTAGGTGCGCACCACCCGGTCGGCGGGTTCGGTGAGGCCGAACCGGTCGAGCAGCTCCTCGGCCCGGGCCTTGACGGCGCTGCCGCGCATGCCGTGGATCCGCCCGGCCAGCAGCAGGTTCTCCCGGCCGGTGGCCTGCGGGTCGGTGCCGGCCCGCTGGGTGACCACGCCGATCGCCCGGCGCACGGCCTCCGGCCTGCGCAGCACGTCGATGCCGGCGACCGTGGCGGTCCCGGACGTCGGCCGGCTCAGGGTGGTCAGGATCTTGATGGTGGTGGACTTGCCGGCTCCGTTCGGTCCGAGCAGCCCGAAGATGGTGCCGGACGGCACCTCGAAGCTGAGCCCGTCGAGCGCGGTGACCTCGCCGTAGACCTTGGTCAGGTCGGTGGCGGCGATGGCCGGCCCGACGAGTTCGCCGGGCCGCGCAGGGGCCATGGCGGGATTGGTCATTGCCTGGGGACCTCTCTGTGGTCGTGATCGATCTCGACCGACCCTCGGCGACGCCAGTTATCCTGAAGACGCGCCTGGGTACTGCTCCGCCATGAGCCGGCCTGGGAACTCACCGCTGGTCGGGTGTTGCCGCACCCGGCCAGCGTTTTTTCGTGCCTCTCGATGTTCCAGTGCTGATATCCGAAGACGAGTATGTCGTGACATCACGATGACGTCAAGCCTGATGTCACCGTGCGTCAGGCGGCAGCGTCCCCTCGGCCGCCCGCTGCCAGTCCTCGGCGCTGGGCATCTCGCCCCCCTCGTACGCCTGGCGCCAGAACGTGATGCCGCCCAGCGTGCCGTTCTGGATCCACTTGATCACCCGCTCGACGAACCCCAGTTCCGCCTTGCGCAGTTCCTGCACGTAGTCCAGCTCGATGGCCAGCAGGTACATGCCCTGGTCGGTCATCCGGTCCAGGATCGCCTGGGTGCCGATCAGCTCCGACTCCAGCCGGCTCCGCCGGGTGGTCAGCAGCCGCAGCACCTCGTCCGGCGGCAGCCCGGGCAGCAGCGACAGCGCCGCCTCGAACTGGGTGTACTCCTTGACCGGAACCGAGACCAGTTCGGACAGCCAGTCGACGAACTCGGTGCGGCCCGGGTCGGTGATCGCGTACACGGTCCGCTCCGGGCGCCGCCCCTCCCGCACCGTCTCCCGCACCTCGATCAGACCGTGCCGCTGCAACGCGTCCACCACCGAGTACAGCGAGCCGTAGTTGAGCTTGATGCTCGCTTCCTTGACCCGTTCCCGCATCGTGCTGGACATCTCGTAGGGGTGCATCGGCTTCTCGATCAGCAGGCCGAGCACCGCCAGCGCCAGCGGGTTGGACACCTTGCGCTTCGCCATGGCACTCCCGAGGCCGGAATATCCGCCCCAGAATACTCAGACGGAGTAGGTTCCCACCCCGTCGGACACCACGCCGCGCAGCTCGCCCTGCAGCACCAGGACGTCCAGGTGCGCGCCGGTCTCGATCACCGCGAGCATCTGGTTGAACAGGTCCAGCTCGTCGAGCGTGCGCTCGCGCCGGGTCCAGCGCAGCGCCCCGGCGACCTCGAACGCGGTGGACAACCCGCGCTGCACCTCGCGCAGCACCATGGCCAGCCGCACCTCGTGATGGTCCAGCAGCTCGTCCACCCGGCGGTGCACGCTCAGGGTGACCGGACCGTGCGCCGGCAGCAGCACCGTGTCCGGCAGGTCCCGGACCAGCCGCAGCGAGTCCAGGTAGTCCCGCAGCGGCGTCACCGGCACCACCGCCTCGAACCCGATCGACGGCGTGATGTGCGGCAGGATGTGGTCCCCGGCGAACAGCAGCCCGGCCGGCGCGTCCCGGAACACCACGTGGCCCTGGGTGTGGCCGGGCGTGGCGATCACGTCCAGGGTCCGGTCGGCCAGACCGATCCGCTCGCCGTCCGCCAGCCAGGTGTCCGGCCGGCCCCACGGCGTGCGGTCGTCCGCGAACGCCTTGCCGGCCCACGCCGTCAGCTTGTCGGCGAGGTCGCCCGCGCCGTACCGGCGCAGCTGCGCGTACTGGTCGGAGTAGGCGTCCAGGTCGGTGTTGCGCAGCCGTTCGATGCTCTCCCGCTCGCCGGTGCCCAGGCTCACCCGGGTGCCGTACGAGGTGCGCAGCGCCAGCGCCTGCGTGTAGTGATCGCCGTGGGCGTGCGTCACCGCGATCCGCGCGATGTCACCCAGGTCGTAGCCGAGACCCCGCAACCCCGCGGCGAGCGCCTTCTCGGTCTGCTCCAGCGCCCAGCCGGAGTCGACGAGCACCAGCCCGTCCGGGTCGTCGATGGCGTAGACGTTGACCGCGCGCAGCGCGTCGGACGGCAGCGGCAGCGGAATCCGGTACACGCCGGGAGCCACCGGGAACGAGCCCGGTTCGGTCCAGTCGTCCGGTTGGTCAGGTATCGCCGGCACGCCTGGAACCTAGCCGCTGCCCGGCCCGCCCCGAACGGCTCGTGACACACGCCACGCCGGTGAACTACGTTCGACCAATGCAGCGTCGCATGGCGGTTCTGGCCGTACTGGCAATGGGTTTTGGCCTGGTTGGCGCGGGAAACGCGGGCGCCGACCCGGCGGGATCGCTCCGGTTGGAAGTGATCTCCAACCGGGCGGACCTGATCTCCGGCGGGGACGCGCTCGTGCGGATCGGCCGGTCCCGGCACGACCTGCGGGTGGAGCTGAACGGCCGGGACGTCACCGCCGCCTTCCAGACCCAACCGGACGGAACGCTGCTCGGTCTGGTCGAGGGGCTGCGGGTCGGTGACAACCGGCTCTCCGCCCGGACCCGGTTCGGCTTCGGCGACCGGATCACCATCACCAACCATCCGGTCGGCGGCCCGGTCTTCGCCGGAGCCCAGGTGCAGCCCTGGGTGTGCGGGACCGAGCGGGCCGGGCTCGGACCGGCCACCGACGCGCAGTGCAACGCGCCGACCCGCTACACCTTCACCTACCGCAACGCGCAGACCAACCAGTTCGCCGCCTACGACCCGGCCGCGCCGCCGCCCGCCGAGGCGATCGCGCGCACCACGACCGACCGCGGCGTCACCGTGCCCTACATCGTGCGCACCGAACGCGGCACCGCCGACCGCGGCATCTACGACATCGCCGTGCTGTTCGACCCGGCGACCGGGAAACCCACCGGGTGGAACAACAAGCTGGTCGTGCCGTTCGGCGGCGGCGCCGCGCCGCACCACACCCAGGACCTGCCGGCGCCCGTGCTGGACGACACGCTGCTCTCCCGCGGCTTCATGGTGGCCACCTCCGGGCTCAACGTGCAGCAGCAGAACGCCAATGGCGTGGTGTCCGCCGAGGCCGTGCTGATGTTCAAGGAGCGCATCGCCGAGCGGTACGGCCGGATCCGCTACACCATCGGCGCCGGCTGCTCGGGCGGCGCGATCCAGCAGCAGTTGATCGCCGCGACGTATCCCGGCCTGCTCGACGGCATCCTGCCCAACTGCAGCTACACCGATGTCTGGACCACCGGCACCGAGGTGGTCGACTGCCACCTGCTGCTCAACTACTTCACCAACGTCGCCCCGGCGCTGTGGCCCGACCCGGCGCAGCGCGCGCTGGTCGACGGGCACAAGGACATCACCGACTGCATCGCCTGGAACGCCGCCTTCGCGCCGGTGAACGACCCGACCCGGGCGGCCAACTGCAACCTGCCGCCGGAGCTGGTCTACCACCCGCAGACCAACCCCACCGGGGTGCGCTGCACGATCCAGGACTACATGAGGTCGGTCCTCGGCAGCCGGCCGCAGGACGGGTTCGGCAAGGCGGTCGGCAGCAACATCGGCGTGCAGTACGGGCTGAACGCGCTCAACGCCGGGCAGATCACGGCGGAGCAGTTCGTCGACCTGAACGCCCGCATCGGCAGCAAGAACATCGACTGGCAGTTCCAGCCGCAGCGCAGCGTCGCCGACCCGGGCGCGCTGCGCACCGCCTACCGCAGCGGCCAGGTCACCGACGCCCGGCAGCTGGCCGGCGTGCCGATCATCGACCTGCGCGGCTACAGCGAGTCCCGGGAGATCCACACCTCGTTCCACAGCTACAAGATGCGGGCCAAGCTGGACCGGGACAACGGCGGGCACGGCAACCAGATCATCTGGACGTTCCCGGCGCCGATCGTGCCGCCGCCGCAGATCGCGGCCCAGGCCTTCCTGCTGATGGACACCTGGCTCGCCCGCATCGAGGCGGACACCAGCCACAAACCGCGCAGCGCCAAGGTGATCGCGAACAAGCCGGCGGCCGCGGTGGACGCCTGCTGGATCGACGGCGCGCAGGTGGTGGACCCGGCCCGGTGCGCGGCGACCTACCCGCCGTTCGCCGACGCCCGGATCGCCGCAGGCGCCCCGCTGACCGACGACATCCTGCAGTGCCAGCTGAAGCGGCCCCGGCGCGGCGACTACCGGGTGTCCTTCACCGACGCGCAGTGGGCCGCGCTGCAGAGCGCGTTCCCGTCCGGGGTGTGCGACTGGCGCCGGCCGGGCGTGGACCAGCGGCCGGCGATCCCGTGGCTGACCTATGCCGACGGCCCGGGCGGTCGCCCGCTCGGCTCTCGCTAATGGGATCGGCCGGTTCAGCAGGCCACGCCGGTTTGGTCTCCCGGGTCACCCACCGGGACCGCGCCTAAACGGGCCCCGGGGCCACCGCCCGGCTGCTACGTTGCCGGCATGCCGGACATCGAGTATCGGTTCGGACCCGGACCAGGCGCGCCGCACGTGCACCACTCGGCGGCCGACGCCGACGTGAACGCGGACGGGACGGCCGACGGCGTCGCGCTGGACTTCGACGGCGACGGCCGGGTCGACGACGTGCTGTGGGACTCCGACGGGGACGGCATCGCCGACACCGCGCTGCTGGACCTGGACGACGACGGCAAGGCCGAGTCGGCCTACCACGACCCGAGCGGCCAGGGCACCTGGAACGCGGAGGGTCAGGGCGGTGGTGGCTCGCCCGCGGCCACGCCGCAGCCCGACCCGAAGCCGGAACTGCCGCTGCCGCAGGGCAAGAACCCGCATCCGCCCGAACACCCGGACAGCGAGTACGCACCGTACGAGGACGACGACGATCCGGACGGCCTGTTCGACGATCTCCTGGAGATCGCCGGCGAGAACGACGCCGAGGGTCGCGAGGAGTGGTACGAGGACCTGGAGCGCTAGCTAGTCCGCCTCTCCGGAATTTCCATGCGGTGGTGCGTTCCAGCGAACAGTGCGGACATCCGGTGGATTGTGGCTGGCCGCCGTCACGGTACCCCTGAGGTTCCGTTGGCTGGCCCAGGACCTAGGCGATGATCCAGGGAAAACCTTAACCGGGGTAGGGCGATCCGGTGATGTTGAGCCGGATCGAGTACACCGAACTGGTCGCGGTGATGTAGAGGTGGTTGCGCTGCGGCCCGCCGAAGGTCAGGTTGGACACGATCTGCGGCAGCAGCAGCTTGCCGATCAGCGTGCCGTCCTCGGCGAAGCAGTGCAGGCCGTCGTGCGCGGCCACCCAGACCCGGCCGGCGGAGTCCAGCCGCAGGCCGTCGAAGCTGCCCGCGTCGCAGGTGGCGAACACCTCCCCGCCGGTGCAGGTGCCGTCCGCGGCCACGTCGAAGATCCGCACGTGCTTGCGCCGGGTGTCGGCGACGTAGAGCCGGCGCTCGTCGAGGCTGAACGCGAGCCCGTTGGGCCGTTCGAAGTCGTCCAGCGCGACCCGCACCTCGCCGGTGTCCGGGTCGATCCGGTACACGTGGCAGGCGCCGATCTCGCTGTCCGCCCGGTGTCCTTCGTAGTCGGTGTCGATGCCGTAGCTGGGATCGGTGAACCAGATCGACCCGTCGGCCCGCTCCACCACGTCGTTGGGGCTGTTGAGCCGGTTTCCGGCGTAGCGGTCGGCGAGCACGGTGATGCTGCCGTCGGCCTCCGTGCGGGTGACCCGGCGGTTGCCGTGCTCACAGCTGATCAGCCGCCCGCGCCGGTCGACGGTGTGGCCGTTGGCGTAGCCGGCCGGTGCGCGGAACACGCCGACCGCGCCGGTGGTCTCGTCCCAGCGCAGTATCCGGTCGTTGGGGATGTCACTGAAGACGAGGTAGCGCCCGGCCGGGAAGTACGCCGGGCCCTCGGTCCACCGGCAGCCGGTGTGCAGCTCCTCGACGAACGCGTCGCCGTCCACCCGCCGGAACCGCTGATCGAGGCGAAGGAAATCGGCCTTGAGCGGCGGTCCCGGCCGGCTGGTTGACATGAGCGGACACGATAGCGTCCGCGAGCTGCGCTCAGCCGCGTTCGAGCACGGCGAAGTTGAGCTGCCCCTCGGCGTCCTGCTCGACGTCGAGCACCTTGTCCGAGAGGTAGTCGGCGGCCTGTGGCTCAAGGAAAACCTGGGCCCCGTCCTCGCTGGTGATCACCTGGTCACCCGCGGCCGGAGCCGGCGCGACGGACAAGGCCAGCGCCGCCTGTGAGTCGTCCATCGCCTGCATGGCGAACCGCAGTCCGCCCTCTCCTTGCACTCCTTCCTGCGCCGTGAGCGCACTGATCGCGTCGGCTGCCGCTTCTGTCACGGCCAGCATGCTGGCTCCTTCCTTCGACGGCGTGCTTCCCAACCCACCGTATGCGCCGCCCCGGCCGCCCGCTGGTCGCCGGTGGGACAATGGCCGGGTGGTCGAGGCGTTGAAGATCGGGCCGTTCGTGGTGGACCCGCCGGTGGTGTTGGCACCGATGGCGGGAATCACCAACGTGGCGTTCCGGCGGCTGTGCCGTATTCATGGGGCCGGTCTCTACGTCTGCGAGATGATCACGACCCGGGCGCTGGTGGAGCGGGACCCCGCCACCCTGCACATGATCACGTTCGATCCGGACGAGCACCCGCGCTCCCTGCAGCTCTACGGGGTCGACCCGGCGACCATGGCCGAGGCGGTCCGCATGATCGTCGACGAGAACCTGGCCGACCACATCGACATGAACTTCGGCTGCCCGGTGCCCAAGGTCACCCGCAAGGGCGGCGGGGCGGCGCTGCCGTACAAGCGCCGGCTGTTCGGCGACATCGTGGCCGCCGCGGTGCGGGCCGCGGAGCCGGCCGGAATTCCGGTGACGGTGAAGTTCCGGATCGGCATCGACGACGACCACCTGACCTACCTCGATGCCGGCCGGATCGCCGAGGCACAGGGCGCGGCGGCGGTCGCGCTGCACGCCCGCACGGCCGCACAGCGCTACTCCGGCCAGGCGGACTGGTCGGCGATCGCCCGACTCAAGGAGGCCGTGCGCACCATCCCGGTGCTGGGCAACGGCGACATCTTCGGGGCGCAGGACGCGCTGGCGATGATGGCCCGCACCGGCTGCGACGGCGTGGTGATCGGCCGGGGATGTCTGGGCCGGCCGTGGCTGTTCGCCGATCTGCAGGCCGCCTTCGCCGGCCGGGAGCTGCCCACCGGCCCGACGCTGGGCGGCGTGGCCGAGGTGATGTTCCGGCACGCCAGCCTGCTGGCCGAGCACATGGGCGAGCACAAGGGCGTGCGTGACCTGCGCAAGCACGTCGCCTGGTACCTGCGCGGCTTCCCGGTGGGCTCCGCGCTGCGCCAGCGGCTCGCCCTGGTCAGCACCCTGGGCGAGCTTGCCGGCCTGCTCGCCGAGCTGGACCGGGACGTGCCGTTCCCGGCCGAGGCCGAGGGGCCGCGGGGCCGGCAGGGCTCCCCGGCGCGGGTAGCGTTGCCGGATGGCTGGCTGGACGACCCCGACGACGACGTCGTGCCGGCCGGCGCCGAGCTGATGCACTCCGGGGGTTGATCATGTCCCGAGCCCGCCTGGTAGCGGCCGTGCTCACGGTGCTGGCCGCCACCGGCTGCACCAGCACGGTCGCCGGCTCGCCGGTGGCCCTCGGCTCGGCCGGCGCGGACCGCGACCTGCTCACCGGCTACTTCGCCGAGCTCAACGAGGCCGGCAGGGAGGGTCCGACCACGCAGCGGGACTTCCTGCGCCGCACCCAGCATCCGGACTTCACCGACCGGCTCTGTGAGCTGGGCGAGCTGACCCTGCGGATCGAGCCGGCGATGTCGACCGTCCGCACGGACTTCGAGTGGACGCCGGAGGACTCCACCAAGCGCCCCCGCGGCCTGGTCTACGTCATGGGCGTGTCGGTGAGCATCCGCCGCGACGGCGCCCCGGTCGCCGAGCAGATCGGCTCGCAGCGGGTGGTGATCCTGGACGGCAAGGCCTACGGATTCACCCCCTGCCCCACCCGTTGACCGCACCGCCGATACGCCGGTCGAGCGAACTTCGCCGTCCTGGCGTCCCGTCCGCTCAAGCAAGCCCTCTTATCGGACGAAACCTCGTTCTGTAGGGAGGTGACGGGCTTGCCGTACCCGGTGGCCGACACGGGGGCGCCGGTGCACACCCAGGACCTGATCGCACTGCACGAGTCGATCGCGGAGCTACTGGCCAGGCGGGGCCAGTGGCGGCAGGCATACGAACATGCCCGCCAGGCCCTCGATCTCGTCGCGACGCAACGGGCCGGGCCGAGCCTGCCCCTGATTCCGGAACAGTTCCGGGAAGAGGTCGACCAGCTGCGCCGGGAGCACGCCGAGGCTCGCGAGCAGGCGATCCGGGACGCCCTGACGGCCAGCTACAACCGCCGCTACCTGGACCAGCGGCTGGTGGCGCTGGTCGAGCAGTCGCCGGGCGGCGCGGCCGGGCTGGCCGTGGCGCTGGTCGACCTGGACCGGTTCAAGCTGGTCAACGACACCTTCGGGCATCACGTGGGCGACCGGGTGCTGCAACGGGTGGTCACGCTGCTGCAGGACGATCTTCCGGAAGCCGGCTTCTGCGCCCGGTACGGCGGTGAGGAGTTCGTGCTGGTGCTGCCCGATCTGGCGGCCACACCGGCGGTGGAGCTGGCCGAGTCGGCCCGGATGCGGGTGGAGCGGTTCGCCTGGGACTCGATCGCGGCCGGGTTGCGGGTGACGGTGAGCATCGGCCTGGCGCACGAGCCGCTCGACACGGCGAGCCCGGAGGAGCAGCTGCACCGGGCCGACACGCTGCTGTACGACGCCAAGCGGGCCGGGCGGAACGCGGTCGCCTACCTGCTCGACGGGCAGACCCGGCTGGCCGGCGCGGCGGGACACCGGCGGTCGGTCTCATCGTCGGCCACGTTGACTCCCCGACGGCCGATGTAGCCCGATCGGACTAGTACCATGACCGCAATCACATACTGAAAGTGAAGAAAACGCGACCCGCCATCGTGTCAGGTGCCATCCGTCCGTACTATCCGTCGCGGAAAGCCACCGCAGAACGGCAACCAAGCGGTACTCTGCAACGTCTTGATAACTAGTTGGCGGCAAGATGGATCACACGCCGCCGCGCATGTGGACCGTGAGAGGAGCTCGGGTGCCCGACGATTATCGCTCTGCCGGCACCCCTCCATCGCCAGGTGGACACCGCGAAGGCCGCCACTCGCGCTCGACCGATCCGGAAGAGCAACCCCGGCGCCGGCGGTCCATGGATGCCACCGGCGGTCTCAGCGTCGCCGACCTGGTCGAACGGCACGGTTCTCATCAGCAGGGGTCCACCCAGCACGGCGGCAACCAGCCGGGGGGCCGGCCGGCCTACCCGCCCCAGCAGCCGCCCCGGTCGATGCCGGCCCAGCCGCCGCAGGCTCAGCAGCGGCGCCAGCCGCCGCCCGGGCACCTGCCCCCGCCGCCGCACCCGGCACAGCAGCAGCACCCGTCGAACCCGCGGCTGCGGCCCGTCGCGCCGCCCCCGCACCACCAGCAGCCACCGCCGCGCACGCACCGTCCGGTGGACGCGCCGCCGCCCGGCTGGCGCGGACCCGCCGAGCCGCCCGCCGGCCGCCCCCGGGGCGGACATCCGGGCATGGCCCCGCAGCCCGGCCCGTTCCCCGGCGCCCGCCAGGCCGGCCCGGGCATGCCGATGCGGCAGGGCACCGCGATCCAGTCCGGCCCGCAGGTCCGCCCGTTGCCCCGGATCCCGAACCAGGTTCCCGGCCAGGCCTCGATGCCGCCCGCGCCACCGCCGCACGCCGCGAGCCCGGCCTGGCCCACCGAGTCGCCCAGCATGCCGGGCATCCCGCCGGTGCGGCCGCAGGGCAACCCGACGCCGGCCCGCCCGCCGTCGGCCGACGAGCTCGACCCGATCGGCCTGACCACCGAGATGGAGGCGATCGGCACCGAGGCGCAGAAGCGCCGCAAGGTCGATCACACCCTGGCCCGGTTCTCCAAGGTGCACGACGAGCTGAAGGCCGAGGAGCGGGAGAAGAAGGCCAAGCGCAAGCGGCTGTTCCCGTGGGCCAGCGAGGACGAGCTGGACCGGCTCGACGAGATCGTCGGCCTGCAGTCGCCGGAGCTCGCCCCCGAGGACGACCCCGCCCTGCAGCCGGCTCCCGCCCCGGCGCCGAGCCGCGCCGAGCCCAGGCGTCTGCGGCGCACCGCGTTAGCGGGCAAGATCGTCGCCGGCGTGGTGGCGCTGCTGGTGTTCGCGTCCACCGCCGTCGCCTGGGGCTTCAAGAGCTGGGTCAACAGCAAGCAGGTCGAGGTCGAGGCGCTGGACCAGAACTCCGCGGCGATCCTGGACCGGTCCGCGCAGTACGGCGACGAGAACTTCCTGATGGTCGGCTCCGACACCCGGGAGGGTGCGACCGCCGAGGACGGCGTGGGCGACGCGGCCTCGGTCGGCGGCGCGCGGGCCGACACGATCATGATCGCGCACGTTCCGGCCAACCGGAAACGGGTGGTCGTGGTCTCCTTCCCGCGCGACCTCGAGGTCAAGCGGCCGGCCTGCGAGGGCTGGGACGCCAAGACCGGCAAGTACAACGGTCAGCAGTTCCCCGCCCAGGCCAACGTCAAGATCAACTCGGTGTACGCGACCGGCGGGCCCAAGTGCGTCACCAAGATGGTGCAGGAGCTGTCCGGGCTCGCGATCAACCACTTCGTCGGGATCGACTTCAACGGCTTCAAGGGCATGGTCGACGCCGTGCAGGGCGTGCAGGTCTGCGTGGAGAAGCCGCTGAAGGACACCGTGCTCGGCACCGTGGTCAAGGAGCCCGGCAAGGCCGTCAACCTCACCGGCGACCAGGCGCTGAACTTCGTCCGGGCCCGGCACGTGATCGGCGACCCGACCTCCGACTACGGCCGGATCATCCGCCAGCAGCGGTTCCTCTCCGCGCTGCTGCGCAAGGCGATGTCCAACCAGGTGCTGCTGGACCCGGGCAAGCTGACCGGCTTCGTCAACGCCTTCGCCGGGGCCACCTTCGGCGACAACGTCGGCGTCGACCAGCTCATGCTGCTCGGCCAGTCCATGCAGGGCATCGAGGCCGGCCGGGTCAGCTTCATCACCGTGCCGACGGTCGGCGAGGCCAACCAGCGCGGCAACGAGGTGCTCCGCACCAAGGACAACGAGCTGCTGTTCAAGGCGATCCGGGACGACACGCCGCTGGCCGGCGAGACCCCCGCGCCGCCCGCTGAGGCGGACAAGACCCCGACCAACGCGCCGGCGCCCAGCCAGCCGGTCGACCCGAAGACGATCAAGCTTCAGGTGCTCAACGGCGGCAACACCACGGGGAAGATCGCCGCCAAGACGGCGGGCAAGCTGCAGGGCTTCGGCTTCCAGGTCGTCAACGTCAACAACGCCGTGAAGGACGTGCCGAAGACGGTCGTGAAGTACGGCAAGGACAAGGAGGCCGCGGCGCGCGTGGTGGCCTCGGCGATCCCCGGCGCGCAGATGCAGGAGGACGCCTCCGCGGCCGGCGCGCTGATCCTGGTGATCGGCCCGGAGTACAAGGGCGACGTGGTCGCCCCGACCGGCACGCCCGCCCCGACGGCCCCCGCCGACCTGCCGAAGGTCACCACGGTGAACGGCGGAGACGTCACCTGCGCCTAGCGCCAGGTTCATGAACGGTTCATCCAACAAGTCCGTTTCGCGAAAGGTCTACCCGTAGGCTGACGCCATGCGTGAGGCGTACCATGTCGAGCTCGCTCAGCTCGCCGACGAGTTAGCGGGCATGTGCTCGATGGTGGGCGATGCCATGGAACTGGCCACCCGGGCCCTGCTGGATGCCGATCTCGCCCTGGCCGAGCAGGTGATCGGCGACGACGCCAAGGTCGACGAGGCCCGCGCGGCCTGCGAGGAGCACGCCTACGCGCTGCTCGCGCTCCAGGCGCCGGTGGCCACCGACCTGCGCACCGTGCTCGCCGCGATCCACGCCTCGGAGAGCCTGGAGCGGATGGGCGACCTCGCTCTGCACGTGGCCAAGGCCGCGCGCCGCCGGCATCCGCAGGGCGTGCTGCCGGACTCGGTCCGCCCCTACTTCGCCGAGATGGGACGGGTCGCGGTCGCCCTCGCCCGGCAGGCCGAGCAGGTCATCCTCAGCAAGAACATCGAGCAGGCGCGCTCCCTCGAGGACGCCGACGACGAGATGGACGACCTGCACCGCCACCTGTTCAGCGTGACCATGGACCGGGAGTGGCCGCACGGCGTCGCCGCCGCGGTCGACGTGACGCTCCTGGGCCGCTTCTACGAGCGGTTCGCCGACCACGCCGTCTCGGTCGGCAAGCGGGTGGTCTTCGTGGTCACCGGCCGGATGCCCGGCTCACCGCACGACGACGCCTGATCGCGCCCGGCCGAAGGCCCGGATCTGTGGCGGCAGGCCGCCCAGCCCGCCAGGCCGGCGATGCGCGGTGACAACGGCCTGCCCCGCAGATCCGATCGCGCGCGCCTGATGAAACACAGCCTAGTCGGCACGGACGCTGTCGATCAGGGTGCCCAACTGCTGGGTGAGGCGGGCGTTGTCGGCCGGGGACAGGGTGCCGTGGATCTGGCCGTCCTCGCCGGGCGGCCGGGCCAGGTTGAGGTAGCGGCCGGCGTCGGTGTCGAACCAGCCGACCTCACCGGCCCGGATCTCCTTGCCGTGCCGGTCCCGGTGGCTCACCGCGAAGAAGCCCGCGCCGGTGCGGGGCCGGGTCAGGTAGCTCTCGGCGATCCGCAGCGCGGACGGCGTGGTGCTCAGCCGCGGGGCCGGCCGGCCGAACAGGTCCCCCCGGTCATCGGCGGCCGGCTTGGTCAGCGTCACCGAATGGCCCGGACCGGCCTCCGCCTTGGGCAGCAGCCCGACCAGGGTGGCGGCCAGCGCGGTCGGCCGGATCAGCTCCAGCCGCATCCGCTGCCCGTCCTGCACGGCCAGCACCCCGGTGTCCGGCGTGGCCGAGGCGCGGGCGTAGAGGTGCTGGCCCTCCTTGAGCGTGCCCTGGACGGCCACCGCGACCCGGTAGTCGGCCACGGCGTGCAGCGCGCGGCGGAGGTCGGGGTCCAGCCGGCCGTCCCGGACCAGGCCGCGCTGAGCCAGGTCGGTGAACACCGCCCGGGCGATGCGCACCCGATCGTCCTGCGTCCGGCCGACGCTGGGGATCTCGAACGGAAACAGCCGCAGGTTCAGGCGCAGCGACTGGCCCAGGATGTCAACGGCGGCAAGGGAAACCTGGAACGGCCCGGCCATCACTCACCGATCACCGGCGGCGCGGTCATCTCGTCGGTGCCGAACAGCGAGTCCGGATCCGCCTCGACCAGATAGGACGGGCGTTGGTGCTCGCCGTCCTCGTCGCCCTGACCGCGACCACCGCCCATGCCCATCGGCATGCCGCCGGCGCCGCCCCGGCCGCCCGCGCCGCCGAGGCCACCCGCACGGCCGCCGGTCGCCGCGTGCTCGGCCGCGAGCGCGCCGGCACCGGAACCGGGACCGAACTGGCCGCCCGGACCGCCGCGCCCGAAGGCGCCGCCCGGCCGACCCGCGCCGCTCTCCGAGCCGGGGCCGCCGCCGGTGCCGAAGCCGGTACCCGTGCCGCCGCCCGATCCCGGGCCGCCGGGACCGAACCCGCGGCCGAACGGGCCACCGCCGCCGGTGCCCCGGCCGGTTCGCAGGTCGTCCTCACCGCCGGGGAACGGGCCGATCGGCAGGCCCCCGATCGGCAGCGGACCCCCGCCGCCATCGCCGGGACCGCCGCCGCCCACGGGTCGTCCGCCGGGGGTACCGGCGCCGCCCGGCGGGCGTCCGCCGGGGCCGACGCCGCCCGGGCTGGTGCCGCCCGGCGGCAGGGCCACGCCGCCACCCGGCCCGGTTCCGCCGCCGGGACCCGTCCCGCCCGGGCCGCCCGGGCCGGGGCCGCCGGGGCCGGGACCGCCCGGGCCGCCGTTCCCTCCGGGGCCGCCCGGGCCGCCGGTTCCCTCCGGCAGGGTCGGCGGTGGCGTGTTGCCGCCCGAGCCGCCGGGGCCGGGTCCGCCGGGGCCGCCCGGGTCGCCGTTGCCGGGGGGACGGCCGAAGTCGGTCGGGTTGTCGCTGATCCGGCCCTTGCCGTCGCTGTAGTCGTTGAGCTGGGCGTCGCCGCCGCCCATCGTGGGGGGTGCGGTGAACGCCGGCATCGTGCTCGCGCCCGCCAGGCCGCCGTCGTAGGTGGTGACCACCTCGGCCGCCCGGGCGTGCGCCTCCTGGCTGGCGTTGTACTGCTCGACCGCCTGGTTGTAGGTGGCCCACGGATCGGACGAGGTCATGATCCGCTGGTTCCACTCGTTGCGGTCGTAGGGCACCTCCTCGGGCATCGAGGCGGACGCCGTCGACAGGGCCTCCGACTGCCGCAGCATCTGCGTGCCGGCCAGCGCCGCACCCTGCCCGGCCGTGCCGACCCAGTTGCCCACCTCGGCCATGAACACCCGCGCCTGCGTGGCCGCCTGGCCCTGCCAGTCCGCCTCGCTGTTGTTGATCGCGCCGGCGATGTCCTCCTGGAACTGGATCATGGTGTTGCCCACCGACACCCAGGTGTCCCCGCTGGCGCCCACCTGCCCGGCGTCGGCGTTCTGGGTCACCATGTCGATGAGATCCCGGTGCTGGTGGCTCTGGTAGTTCTGCGCGTCGAACGACGGAGTCGGCCTGGTCGGCAGCCCGGCCGCCAACTGCGCCACCTGGGCGTCCATTTCGCTGTTGACCTGGCTGTTGACCCGGGCGTCGTGCAGAATCGGCTCGATCAGGTCGGTGACCCAGCCGTCATCTCCCTGGTCGTCCGCGGTGACATTCTGCTCCGCCTGATCCCGAATCTCGGTCCCCGTATCCACCGTGCCCTTACGGTCGATATGGGTCTGACTCTCCCTGTCGAGCGTGCTGTCATAATAGGGACTCGTAGGATCATAATCCGCACTGTCCGGATTCGACACCGAAGCCGCCCGCGAATCCGTCTCCGGCGGATTCACCCCATATCGTGGCGCCATACCATCCTCCTCCCCAGCCGTCAGGGCAGTTTCGGTTCCACCAGCGTCGCCAACTCCATCACCAGATCACAGGCCTTCTGCGTGTCGTTGCCAGCCAGCACATTGAGGTCCACCCTGGATGAGCCCGTGACACCAAGAATGATCGTGCAGCCGCCCGGCCCACCACCCTGCTCCTTGCCTTGCACCGCCTGATGTGCGCCGATATTCGGCAACTTTTCCACCCGAACGGTAGCGGGAATATCGGTGATCCCGGCCGTGTCGAGAATTCCGACGTCAAAGATCTGACTTTCCCCGGCGCCGCGGACCCGCCATCGACAACCCCGAGCTACCCCGATTTTACGATTCTCGCCGGCACCGCTGATGTCGAGCTTGGCTTTGGCGGCCGCGTCGAGGAGCGCGCAGGGATCCGTTTCCTCCATCGGGCTGTTACCAGCCTGAGGGTTCCCGGAAGTCGGCCTGGCGCTGGGCTCGTCGCTCGGCCGGCCCGTAGCCCCGGTCGCCTGCCCCTGGTCGGGTACCGCCTGGCCGCTCGTGGAAGTCGCGCACGACGTCAGCCCCGCCGATCCGGCCAGGACCAACATCAGTAGTGCGGAACGCCTCACGATGATTCACTGCTCCCGATCAGGTCGACAGGTACCGCGCTGCGCCACTCTGGTCCATGGCGACGTAGTTCCGCATCGCGTCATTGATGCCCTGCTCGGCCGACTCCAGCGACTCCCTGAACTTGAGCAGCATAGGCATGAACCCTTGATCGTCTTGTGCGACCGCGAGGTCGACATTGGCCATGACCTCGGCTCCGTGGGTCAGCCCGAGTTTGGGCTGGAAGGTGCCCACCATGGTGTCCGCCCGAATCTCGTCTATCCGGTCTTTCATGTTGCGGATGGCGGTCAGGAGGGCTTGGCCGCCGGTCTCGTTGACCGCAAAGCCACCAGCGGCGGCGGTCTTGGCGAAGGCGGACATGCTGGCACCGATCGCGACGCCCGCCGCGGCGCCGGCGGCGAGACCGGAGCCGACACCGGGATCGAACACCATCAGGGATCCCTCGCTTCCGCAGGTTGAGCCTTCACGCACGGTACCAACGCGGGTGCCGGGGTGATGG
>NZ_DASTBH010000470.1:0-18363 GCF_035712165.1 Actinophytocola sp.
GAGAACCGGAGGGGAAGCGTCGCGCGCCGTACCCCCGGCGCGCGGCGCCGCCCTCCGCTCAGCCCCAGACCTCCCGGGCGGTCTCCACGATGAGGCGGAGTTTGGCCACTTCCTCCTCGTAGCTCAGGGCATTGCCCTCGACCGTGGAAGAGAAGCCGCACTGGGGGGACAGGCAGATCTGGTCCAGGGGAACGTACTGAGCCGCCTCGTCGATGCGGCGTTTGAGCGTGTCCTTGGACTCCAGCTCACCGCGTTTGGTGGTGACCAGGCCGAGAACCACCAGCTTGCCCGGCGGGACGAACCGCAGCGGAGCGAACCCGCCGGAGCGGGGGTCGTCGTACTCCAGGAAGAAGCCGTCCACGGCCAACTCGGAGAACAGTGCCTCGGCCACGAAGTCGTAGCCGCCCTCGGCCACCCAGGAGGACCGGAAGTTGCCCCGGCACATGTGGGTCGTGACGGTCAGACCGGCCGGCTTGTCCGCCAGCGCCGCGTTGATCTGCTTGATGTAGCGCAGATGCTGGTGCTCGGCGTCGTCGCCGCGGGCGGCCAGTTCGGCCCGCTGCTCCGGGTCGTTGAGGTAGGCCAGGCTGGTGTCGTCGAGCTGGAGGTAGGTGCAGCCGAGCCCGGCCACACCGGCGATCTGCCGGGCGTACGCGGCGGACAGGTCCGACCAGAACTCCTCGACGTCCGGGTAGACCGCCGGATCGATGAACGCCCGGCCGCCGCGGTAGTGCACCATGCTCGGCGACGGGATGGTCAGCTTCGGGGTGACACCCTCGCCCGCCAACGAGCTCAGGTACCGGAAGTGGTCGGCGAAGATCGTCTCGGGCAGCGTGATCTTCTCCCGCACCCGCAGCGCGGCGCTGGTGAAGTCCAGATCCCCCGCCGCGTTCCGGAAGTGCACCTTGAGCTTCTCGTCGGACTGGCCGATGCCGCCGAGCTGGTAGATGAAGTCCATGTGCCAGGTGGACCGGCGGAACTCGCCGTCGGTGGCCGACTGCAGGCCGACGTCGCGCTGCATCGCGACCACGTCGGCGATGGCCTCGTCCTCGATCTTCCGCAGGTCCTCGGCGGAGATCCGGCCGGCGGCCCGGTCCTCCCGCGCGGCCAGCAGTGCCGGCGGCCGCAGCAGGCTGCCGACGTGATCGGCGCGGAACGGTGGGAGGTCTCGCAACGTCACCATCCTCCTTTGGGTAGGGGCAGTCCGACGTAGTTCTCCGCGAACGACGTGGCGGCCGCCGCGGAGCTGGTCAGGTAACGCAGTTGGGACAGCTGCAACCGGGCGCCGAACGGGTCCGGTTCCGGCAGCCGGTGCAGCATCGAGGTCATCCACCAGGAGAAGTGCTGCACCCGCCAGACCCGGCGCAGGCAGGTCGAGGAGTACGCGTCCAGTCCGGCGTCACTTCCGGCGGAGTACCAGTCGTTGATCGCCGCGGCCAGCACGTACACGTCGGCCACGGCGAGGTTGAGCCCTTTCGCGCCGGTTGCCGGCACGATGTGCGCCGAGTCGCCGGCCAGGAACAGCCGGCCGTGGCGCATCGGTTCGGTGACGTAGCTGCGCAGCGCGGTGACGCCCTTGTCCAGGATCGGCCCGGTGTTGAGCCGGAAGCCGTCCCGGCGGTGCAGCCGGGCGCGCAGCCCTTCCCAGATCCGCTCGTCCGGCCACTCCTCGATCCGCTCGTCCGGAGCGACCTGCAGGTAGAGCCGGGTGATCTCGGGGCTGCGCATGCTGTGCAGGGCGAACCCGTCGTCGTGGTGGGCGTAGATCAGCTCTTCGGACGACGGCGGCGCCTGCGCCAGCACGCCCAGCCAGGAGTACGGGTACACGTGGTCGTAGGCGGTGATCGCGCCGGCCGGGACCGCCGCCCGGCTCACCCCGTGGAACCCGTCGCAGCCGGCCACGATGTCGCAGTGCAGCTCGACATCCCGGTCCTCCTGCCGGAACCGGATCACCGGCGCGTCGCCGGCCGGGCCGTCGATCCCGGTCGCGGCCGCGGAGAACAGCAGTGCGCGGCCGGTGTCCAGCCGGGCCGCGACCAGATCCTTGATCAGCTCGTGCTGGGCGTAGATGGTCACCCCGCGCCCGGTCAGGTCGGTGAGCGGGATGCGGTGCCCCTCGCCGTCGAACAGCAGCTCCAACCCGGTGTGCACCAGGGACTCCCGGTGCAGCCGGCCGGCCAGGCCGAGCTCGTCGAGCAGGTCGACCGTGCCCTGCTCGAGCACACCGGCCCGGATCCGGCGCTCGATGTGCTCCCGGGTCTGCCGCTCCAGCACCACCGAGTCGATGCCGTGCAGGTGCAGCAGGTGGGCGAGCATCAGCCCGGCCGGGCCGGCGCCGATGATCCCCACCTGCGTGCGCATGCTGTCCATCAGAACGGGTAGGGCGGGATGTCGCCGCGCATCGTGATCCAGCGCTGGTCGGTGAACGCGTCCAGGTTGGCCGCGCCGCCGAACCGCGCGCCGGTGCCGGACTCGAGCACGCCGCCGAACGGCGCGACCGCCTCGTCGTTCACGGTCTGGTCGTTGATGTGCACGATCCCGGTCGGGATCCGCTCGGCCAGCGCCAGGCCCCGCATCGCGTTGCCGGTGAGGATGGACAGCGACAGGCCGTACTCGCTGCCGGCGGCCAGCGCGACGGCCTCGTCCTCGGTCGCGAACGGCACGACCGGGGCGACCGGGCCGAACACCTCCTGCGCGTAGGCCGGCATGTCCGGCGTGACCCCGGAAAGCACGGTCGGCCGGTAGCACAGCCCCTCGTAGCGCCCGCCGGCCGCGAGCCGCGCCCCGGCGTCCACAGTGGACGTCACCAGCGCGTGCACCTTGTCCCGCTGGCCCTCGTCGATCAGCGGGCCGAGCGCGACCGGGTCGGTTGCCGGGTTGCCCACCGGGAGCGCGTCGGCATGCGCCGCCAGCGCCTCGGTGTAGTCCGCGGCGACGGCCTCGTGCACCAGGTGCCGGCCGGCGGTCATGCAGATCTGGCCCTGGTGCAGGAACGAGCCCCAGGCCCCGGCGGAGACGGCCGCGTCGATGTCGGCGTCGTCCAGCACGACGATCGCCGAGTTGCCGCCCAGTTCCAGATGCACCCGCTTGAGGTGCCGGCCGGCCAGTTCGGCGACCGCCCGGCCGGTGGCGGTGGACCCGGTGAACGAGATCACCCGCACGTGCCGGTCGGTGACCAGCGCGGTGCCGGCGTCGGCGCCGCCGGGCAGCACGTGCAGCAGCCCGTCCGGCAGACCGGCCTCGGCCAGCACCGCCGCGATGGCGAACCCGCCGGACACCGGGGTGCGCAGGTCCGGCTTGAGGACCACGGCGTTGCCCAGCGCCAGGGCCGGCGCGACCGAGCGGATGGACAGGATCAGCGGCACGTTGAACGGCGAGATCACGCCGACGACGCCCACCGGCATCCGGCGCAGCAGGCTCAGCCGCGGCTGGTTGGTCGGCAGGATCTCGCCGAGCGGCCGGGAGGCGAGCGCGGCGGCCTCGTAGCACTCCTGCGCGGCCACGCCGCCCGCGAAGCCGGCCAGGCCCGCAACGGCGCCGGTCTCCCGGATCACCCAGTCGCGCAACTCGTCGGCGTGCTGCTCGACCAGCGCGCCGGCCCGGCGTAACACCCCGGCCCGGTCCTCGAAGCTGGCGGTCGCCCAGTCGCGCTGCGCCGCCGCGGCCGCCTCGGCGGCGGCCGCCACATCCTCGGCATTGGCCGTTCCGGTGCGGCCCAGCTCGGCGCCGGTGGCCGGCTCGGTGATCGGGACGTGCCCGCCGCGCGACTCGGTCCACCCTCCACTGTAGATCTGACCCTCGAACTCCTTGGCATTCAACAGGTTCAGCGTCGCCGTCATGTTCTGTCCACCTTCGCCTTCTGGATCTGGGCGTAGACCTGGCCGCGCAGTTCGGTGAACCGCGGGGCGCCGCGTGTGGTGAGCTGGTCCCGCTCGTCCGGCAGGTCGATCTCCAGGTCGTCGGCGATCGTGGTGGGCGCGGCGGACAGCATGATCACCCGCTGGCCCAGGTAGACGGCCTCGTCGATGTCGTGCGTGACGAACAGCATGGTCATCTCGAACCGCTGCCAGACGGAGCGGATCAGGTCCTCCAGGTCGGCCCGGGTCTGCGCGTCCACTGCGGCGAACGGCTCGTCCATCAGCAGCACCCGCGGCTGGTAGGCGATGGCCCGGGCGATCGCCACCCGCTGCTGCATGCCGCCGGAGAGCTGCCACGGGTAGGCGCCGTGCGCGTCGGCCAGCCCGACCGCGTCCAGCGCCTCGGCGACCTGCCGGCGCCGGTCCGCGCGGGCGATCCCGGCGGCGCGCAACGGTAACTCCACGTTGTCGGCCACCCGTAACCAGGGGAACAGGCTGCGGCCGTACTCCTGGAACACCACGGCCAACCCCTTGGGCGGCCCGGACACCCGCTCGCCGGCCAGCCGGACCTCGCCGGCGGTCGGCGGGAGCAGCCCGGCGATGCAGCGCAGCAGCGTGGTCTTGCCGCACCCGGAGGGGCCGACGATGCAGACGAACTGGCCGGCCTGCACCGTGAACGTCAGCTCGCCGACCGCGGCCACCCGGCGGCCCTGGCCGTCGTAGACCTTGTGTAACTCGGTAACGGTCAGCACTCAGCGTTCCTTCTCCACCGTCCGGACTCCGTGATACCAGGCCAGTACCCGGTTCTCCACCACCCGGAACACCAGCGACAGCAGCACGCCGAGCAGGCCGAGCAGCAACACCCCGCTCCACATCTCGGGAATCTGGAAGCCGCGCTGGAACTGCACGATGGTGAAGCCGAGACCACTGCTGGCCGCGAACATCTCGCTGATCACCATCAGGATGATGCCCACGGACAACGCCTGCCGGGCGCCGGCCATGATCTGCGGGCTGGCCGAGCGCAACACCAGGTGCCACAACCGCAGCACACCACCGATCCGGTAGCTGCGGCAGGTGTCGATCAGCACGCCGTCGATCGCCCGCACGCCCTCGACCGTGTTCAGCAGCACCGGCCACACGCACCCGGACACGATCACCAGGACCTTCATGCTGTTCCCGATCCCGGCGAACAGCATGAGGATCGGCACCAGCACCGGCGGCGGGATCGCGCGCAGGAACTCCAGCGTCGGTTCCAGCAGCGCGCGCAGGGTGCGGTTCAGGCCGATCAGCATGCCGACCACGACCCCGACCACGACGGCGATCAGGTAGCCGAGCGCGAGCCGGCCGAGGCTCGGCAGCACGTCCTCGGTGATCCGCGGCCCGAACCAGGTGTCGTCGAACGCGTCCAGGATCACCGACAGCGGCGGGATGTAGAACGCGGTGGACCCGGCGCTGGCGAACCACCAGGTGGCGAACAGCAGCACCGGCAACGCGAGGAGCTGGGTGGCCCGGTAGGCGACTCTCATCAGCCGGACACCTCGCAAGCTCGGTGCCGACAAGACCCGCCGCTTCGCACGCTCAGCGCCGGGACTGTGCTCGATGGTTCGCTCGCAAGCTCGCTCACTATACCGGCACCTCCGCCCGTACCGACGGATGCCAGGCCAGCACCTGGCGTTCGGCCGAGCGGGTGGCCAGGTTGGCCAGCACGCCGATCAGGCCGGTGACCACCACCAGCGCGTACATCTGCGGCACCGCACCGCTGGCCTGGGCGATCGCGATGTCCTTGCCCAGCCCCGGCGAGCCGATGATCAGCTCGCCGGTGATGGTCAGGATCAACGCGACCGAGGCGGCCAGCCGCACGCCGGTGACCGCATAGGGCAGCGTGGTCGGCCAGATCAGGTAGCGCACGGTGGCCACCGGACCGAGCCGGTAGGACCGCGCGGTGTCCCGGGCCACCGGGTCGACGTCGGCCACCCCGTACAACACCTGGACCAGCACCTGCCAGAACGACGCGTACACCACCAGGATCAGCGTCGAGGTGACCGTGGAACCGTAGAGCAGCACGGCCAGCGGGATCAGCGCCACCGACGGGATCGGCCGGAGGAACTCGATGGTCGACGCGGTCAGGGTGCGCAACACCGGAACCGAGCCGACCAGCACGCCGATCACCACCCCGGCCAGCACCGCGATGACCAGGCCCAGCGCCCAGGTGCGCAACGTGTCCAGCAGCGCCACCCAGAACTGCTCCTCGCGAACCTGGTCGCCGAGCGCGGCGGCGATCCGGCTGGTCGGCGGCGCGAAGTCGGGCGACACCAACCCGATCCGCGGCACCACCTCCAGCAGCGCGCCGAAGGCGACCAGGCCCGCGAGGCCGAGCAGAACTCTCACAGGAACAGGGCGTTCACGTCGGCGGGCTTGTCCAGCAGCTTGTCCTGCAGGGCCAGGTCGGCGAGCTTCTGCACGGAGTCCTTGTTCACCGCGGCCGGGAACTTCGGCAGCGTCACCTTGGCGATCACGTCCGGCGCGATCTGGGTGTAGGTGCCGATGATCTGCCGCGCCTCGTCGGGGTGCGAGTCGGCGTAGGCCAGCGACTCCTGCATGGCCTCGGTGAACCGCTTGACCAGGTCGGGGTTCTGGCCGATGAGCTGGTTGGACGCGAAGTAGCTGGCCACGGTGAGCTGCGGGGCCACGTCGACGTAGCTGGACGCGATCTTGCGGCCGCCCTGGCTCAGCACCTGCTCCTGGAACGGCTCGACCACGAACACGGCGTCGACCTGGCCGGACTGCAACGCGGCCGGCTGCTGCGGGAAGCCCATCTCGACGAACTGCACCTGGGTGGGGTCGCCGCCGGCCTTGCGGATCGACTGGCGCACCGAGGTGTCCACGATGTTCTTCAGCGTGTTCGCCGCGACCTTCTTGCCGGCCAGGTCGGCCGCCGTCCTGATCGGACTGTCGCCCTTGACCATCAGCGCCGCGAAGTCCTTGCCGTCCTCACCGGTGGAGTTGTTTCCGTTGGACACCACCTTGATCGGCACGTTGCGGGACTGCGCGAGCAGCAGCGAGACCATGTTGGAGAAGCCGAACTGGTACTGCCCGCTGACCACGGCCGGCACGATCGCCGCGCCGCCCTGGGCGAGTTGCAGGTCCAGCTCGATGTTGCGCTTGGTGAAGAAGCCCTTCTGCTTGCCGAGATAGATCGGCGCGACGTCCAGGATCGGGATGACCCCCACGACGACCTTCTCGGGCTGGCCGGGCGGGGCCGAGGACGCGGGTGCACCGCCGCCGCTGCCGGTATTGGCGCCGCAGGCGGTGACGGCCAGCAGGGTCGTGAACAGGACAGCCAGTTTTCGTCGCATCGTCGGGACTCCATCCACCCGTATGGGCCGTGTTCGCTCTGCGAACGCGTGTTCAGTAGATGAACGTAGAACGATCGACATACCAGCGTCAACCTTGACTTGGCGCTCGGGCGCTCCCTATGGTGCGATGGAAGAACTTTCGTTCGCATAGCGCACGCCGGAGGGGCCGATGGCCGAACTGGTCGGTCTGGCCGAGGGCATCGCGACGCTGGTCCGGGACGGCGACGTGGTCGCCCTGGAGGGGTTCACCCACCTCATCCCGGTGCGGGCCGGCCAGGAGATCATCCGGCAGGGCCGGCGGAACCTCACCCTGGTCCGGATGACCCCGGACATCATCTACGACCAGTTGATCGGCGCCGGATGCGCGCGGGCGCTGGTGTTCTCCTGGGGCGGCAACCCTGGAGTCGGTTCCCTGCACCGGTTTCGCGACGCGGTGAGCAACGGTTGGCCGGTTCCGCTCGAGGTGGAGGAGCACAGCCACGCCGGCATGGCCAACCGCTACGTGGCCGGGGCCTCCGGGCTGCCGTTCGCCGTGCTGCGCGGCTACGCCGGCACCGACCTGTTCCGGCACACCGCGAACCTCGCCACGGTCACCTGCCCGTTCACCGGCGAGGTGCTCACCGCGGTGCCGGCGCTGCGGCCGGACGTCACGATCATCCACGCGCAGCGCGCCGACCGCGCCGGCAACGTGCAGATGTGGGGGCTGACCGGGGTGCAGAAGGAGGCGGTGCTGGCCGCCGACCGCTCCCTGGTCACCGTAGAGGAAATCGTCGACGCGCTGGAACCCCGGCCGGACGCGGTGGTGCTGCCCGGTTGGACGGTGAGCGCGGTGGCCGAGGTGCCCGGCGGCGCCCGTCCGTCCTACGCGCAGGGCTACTACGACCGGGACAACGAGGCCTACCGCGCGTGGGACGCGATCAGCCGCGACCGGGACACGTTCACCGCCTGGCTCGAGGCGTTGGCCGCATGACGTGGACCGCCGAGGAGATGATGACGGTCACCGCCGCGCGGGCGCTGACCGGTCACACGTCCTGCTTCGTGGGCATCGGCCTGCCCAGCACCGCGGCAAACCTGGCCCGCCGGCTGCACGCGCCGAACCTGGTGCTGATCTACGAGTCCGGCGCGATCGGCGCCAAACCGACGAGGTTGCCACTGTCCATTGGCGACGGTGAGCTGGCGCTGACCGCCGACGCCGTGGTCAGCGTGCCCGAGGTGTTCAACTACTGGCTGCAGCCCGGCCGGATCGACGTCGGATTCCTGTCCGCCGCACAGCTCGACCGGTTCGCCAACCTGAACACCACGGTGATCGGCGACTACCGCGACCCGACGGTGCGGCTGCCCGGCGCGGGCGGCGCGCCGGAGATCGCCGCGTCCTGCCGCGAGGTGTTCCTGATGCTGCGGCACACCCGGCGGGCGTTCGTGGAGAAGGTCGACTTCATCACCTCGGTCGGCTTCGGCGACGGGCCGGGCAGCCGGGAACGGCTCGGCCTGCGCGGCCGCGGCCCGGTGCTGGTGGTCACCGACATCGGTGTGCTGCAACCGGATCCGGACACCCGCGAGCTGACCCTGACCAGCCTGCACCCCGGCGCCGACCTGGCCGCCGCGCGCGCGGCAACCGGCTGGGACCTCGCCGTCGCCGCCGACCTCACCGAGACCCCGCCACCGACCGGCGAGGAACTGGACCTGCTGCGCGCCCTGGTGAAGGGAGCCTGAATGACCGACCTCGTCCTACCCGGCTACCGGCGTCCCGGCGACGGCGTGCATCCGCCGCTCTACAGCCCGGGGTACCGGTCCACCACCACCCGGGCGCCGGCGCTCGACCCGGTTCGCCTGGCGCACTCGCTGACCGAGATCACCGGCCCGCTGCTCGGCGAGGGCCGGGTCCACCCGGGCGACGCCGACCTCACCCAGCAGCACGACGGCGAGCCGCTCGGCGAGCGGATCATCGTGCACGGCCGGGTGCTCGAGGAGGACGGCCGGCCGGTGCCGCACAGCCTGGTCGAGGTGTGGCAGGCCAACTCGGCCGGCCGCTACTTCCACGCCAGCGACCGGCATCCGGCGCCGCTCGACCCGAACTTCACCGGGGTCGGCCGGTGCCTGACCGACGCCGACGGCCACTTCGAACTGGTGACGATCAAGCCTGGCGCGTACCCGTGGCGCAACCACGACAACGCCTGGCGTGCCGCGCACATCCACTTCTCGCTGTTCGGGCGGTCGTTCACCCAGCGGCTGATCACCCAGATGTACTTCCCCGGCGATCCGCTGTTCTTCCAGGACCCGATCTACAACGCGGTACCCGAGGCGGCCCGGCCCCGGATGATCTCCAGCTTCGACCTGTCCCGCACGGTTCCGGAGTGGGCGCTGGCCTACCGGTTCGACATCGTGCTGCGCGGTCGGGACGCGACTCCGATGGAGCGTTGATGGATCTTCCACTGACACCGTCGCAGACCATCGGGCCGTTCTTCGCGCACTGCCTGCCCTGGCCGGACGGGCCGCACGTGGTCGCCGAGGGCACGCCGGGCGCGTTCTGGCTGCGCGGCCGGGTGCTCGACGAGGACGGCGACCCGGTGCCGGACGCGTTGGTGGAGACCTGGCAGGCCGATCCGGACGGCCGGTTCGCGCACCCGGACGACCCGCGCGGCGCCGGGGTGGAGTTCCGCGGGTTCGGCCGCTGCCCCACCGACGCCGCCGGGCACTGGGCGATCCTGACCGTGCGCCCGGGGCGGGTGCCGGATCCGGCCGGCCGGCAGCAGGCGCCCCATCTGGACCTGTCGGTCTTCGCGCGCGGCCTGCTGGACCGGGTGGTGACCCGGATATACCTGCCGGACGAGCCGGCCAACGCGCAGGACCCGGTGCTGGCCGGGATCGACCAGGCCCGGCGCGGCACGCTGATCGCCGTCGCCGCCGAGGACGGCTTCCGGTTCGACGTCCGGTTGCGCGGCCCGGGCGAGACGGTCTTCTTCAGTGTCTGAAGCCCTGGCGTACACGGTGGACGGTCCGGCCGGCGCGCCGGTCCTGGTGCTCGGCAGCTCGCTGGGCACCACGGCCGACATGTGGCGGCCGCAGCTCGCCGCGCTCACCGAGCGGTACCGGGTGGTGCGCTACGACCACCGCGGGCACGGCGGCTCGCCGGTACCGCCCGGCCGCTACCGGCTCGACGATCTGGGCGGCGACCTGCTGGACCTGCTGGACCGGCTGGGTCTGGACCGGGTGCACCTCGGTGGCCTGTCGCTCGGCGGGATGGTGGCGATGTGGCTGGCCGCCAACGCCGCGGACCGGGTGGACCGGCTCGCGCTGCTGTGCACCTCGGCCCGGCTCGGCCCGCCCGACATGTGGCGTACGCGGATCGAGACCGTTGCCGCGCAAGGGATTTCGGCGATCGCCGAGGCCCAGCTCGGCCGCTGGTTCACGCCCGGGTTCGCCGCCCGCGACCCGGACACCATCGCCTGGGCCCGGGCCATGCTCACCGGCACCCCGGCGGCCGGCTACGTGGGCTGCTGCGCGGCCATCGAGTCCATGGATCTGGTGCCCGCGCTGGGCGCGATCACCGCACCCACCCTGGTGATCGCCGGCGCCGACGATCCGGCCACCCCGCCGGAGCACGCCCGGACCATCGCCGCCGGCATTCCCGGCGCCGAGCTGTCGATCGTGCCGGACGCGGCACACCTGGCCAACGTCGAGCAACCGGCGGCCGTGACCCGGCTGCTGCTCGACTTCCTCGGAGGTGCGCAACGTGAGTGAGCTTGCGAACGAACCAATGTCACAGGGCGTCCGGTCACGGTGGCTCCGAGCCTGCGAGGAGGCAACGTGACCGACCCGGACCGGGCCGGCGAGCGGGTACGCCGGGCGGTGCTCGGCGACGAGCATGTGGACCGGGCGATCGCCGGCGCCACCGCGTTCACCGCGCCGTTCCACGAGTACGTGACCCGGTCGGCGTGGGGTGGGGTGTGGGCCCGGCCCGAGCTGGACCGGCGCACCCGCAGCCTGCTCACCCTTGCCCTGCTCGCCGCGCTGCGCTGCGAGCCGGAGCTGGCCATGCACGTGCGGGCCGCGCTGCGGCTGGGCGTCACGCCGGTGGAGATCCGCGAGGTGCTGCTGCACACCGCGGTCTATGCCGGCGCCCCGGCCGCCAACGCCGCCTTCGCCGTCGCCGCGGCGGTGCTCGACGAGGAAGGGGTGGCACCATGAGCCGCGGTCCCGACTTCGTGCAGTCGCTGGAGCGCGGGCTGGCGGTGATCCGGGCGTTCGACGCCGACCACGCCGAGCTGACGCTGAGCGAGGTTGCCGCCGCGACCGGGGTGACCCGGGCCGCCGCCCGCCGGTTCCTGCTCACCCTGGCCGAACTGGGCTACGTGCGGGCCGAGGGCCGGTACTTCTCGCTGACCGCCCGGGTGCTCGAACTGGGCTACGCCTACCTGTCCAGCCTGTCCCTGCCCGAGGTCGCCGAGGCACACCTGGAGGCGCTGGTCGCCGAGGTGAACGAGTCGTCCTCGGTGTCCGTCCTGGACGGCGACGACGTGGTGTACGTGGCCCGCGTCCCGACCAGCCGGATCATGACCGTGGTGATCAGCGTCGGCACCCGGTTCCCCGCCTACGCCACCTCGATGGGCCGGGTGCTGCTGGCCGGGCTGGCCGAACCCGACCTGGACGCCTACCTCGCCCGGGTCCGCCTGGACTCCCTCACCAGCCGAACGGTCTCCTCGGTGGCGGCGCTGCGCACCGAGCTCGGCAAGGTGCGCACCCAGGGTTACGCCCTGGTCAACCAGGAGCTGGAGGACGGCCTGCGGGCCATCGCCGCCCCCGTCCGGGACCGCACCGGCCGGGTGATCGCCGCCCTCAACGTCTCCGCCCACGCCAGCCGCACCTCCCTGGAGGTCATGCGCCGCGATCTCCTGCCACCCCTGCTGAAAACCGCCGCCCGCATCGAAGCCGACTTCTTCGGCCGCCAGCGCCGGTAACTCCTACACCGTCTTGAGGAAGGTGCCGAGCGCGTCGTCGAACTCCTCGGGGCGTTCGAGGTTGGGCATGTGGCCGGCGCCGTCGATGATCACGAGGGTGGAGTTGGGCAGGTGGGCGTGCATGAGCTCGGCGTCGGGGATGGGGGTGTAGTGGTCCTCGCGGCCGACCACGACGAGGGCGGGCACCGAGGCGGCGCCGAGGAGGGGGACGTAGTCGGGGCGTTCGGCCCGGCCGCGCAGCGCGGCGGCGGCGCCGGCCGGCGGGGTGGTGCGCATCATCCGGTGGACGTGCTCGGCGAGGTCCGGGTCGGCGTCGAGGTTGGGCGGCCACACCATCTTGGGCAGCTCCTCGTCGGCGTAGCCGGCCATGCCCTCGCGCTCCAGGCGGTCGGCGGTGTCCAGGCGGAGTTGGCGGCGCTGCGGGGTGTCCAGGCCGGCGAAGGTGTCGGCCAGGACCAGTGCGCGCACCCGGTCCGGGAACTGGCGGTAGAAGTCCATGACGATCTGACCGCCCATGGACAGGCCGCCGAGCACGATCCGCTCCACGCCCAGGCTGTCGAGCAGCGCGGCGATGTCGGCGGCGAACACGTCGAGTGTGGTCTTGCCGGGGACCACGGTGGACTCCCCGTAGCCGCGCAGGTCCGCCGCGATCACCCGCCAGGGCGACCGGCCGAACCGGCGTAGCTGGGGGCGCCACATCGAGCGGTTGAACGGGTGGCCGTGCACCAGCACCAGCGCGTCCCCGGTCCCCTCCTCGTCGTACCCGATACTGATCCCGCGCACTGATGCCATGGTCACGAGCCCCACCCTATGGCCGTAGCAGTGCCGGGCGGATCGGCGATCAAATAGCGGACGGGTTTGTCGGGGCGTGCGAGGGCTGCCTATGGGCACAGCGGAACTCGGTCAACAGACCGTGCTCGACCGGCCGTGGCCGTTCGTGGGTCGCGAGCGCGAGCTTGCCCGGGTGGCCGCGGCGCTCGGCCGGCCCGACGCGGCGGGTCTGCTGCTGGCCGGGCCGGCCGGCGTGGGCAAGACCCGGCTGGCCACCGAATGTGCCCGGATCGCCGAGAAGGTGGGGTTCCGCTGCGTGCGGGTGCTGGCCACGCGCGCCGCGGCGGGCGTGCCGCTCGGGGCGTTGGCCCCGCTGCTGCCGGCCGACTCGCGGCGCACCGGTCCACGGGCCAACTGGCTGCGGGCCGCCGCCGACGCGATCGCCGGCGGACCCGGCCCGCTGTTGCTCGTGGTGGACGACGCGCACCTGCTGGATCCCGCCTCCGCCACGGTGGTGCAGCAGCTCGCCGCGCCGGACCGGGCGTTCGTCGTGCTCACCACCCGCACCGGACTTCCGGCCCCGGAACCGCTGCTGGCCCTGTGGAAGGACGCCATCGTCGACCGGCTCGACCTCGCCCCGCTGACCGACCGGGACGTCGACCGGATCCTGGACTCGGTGCTCGGCGGGGCGATCGACGGCGCCGCCCGGCACGAGCTGTGCCAGGCCAGCCAGGGCAACGCGCTGTTCCTGCACGAGCTGGTGCTGGGCGGGCTGGATGCCGGCATCCTGCGCCGGGACGCGGGCGTGTGGCGGCTGGCCCGGCGGCTGGCCAGCTCGCCGCGCCTGGCCGAGCTGGTCGGCGCCCGGCTGGTGGACCTGGACGGCACCGACCGGGAGCTGCTGGAGCTGGTCGCCCTCGGTGAGCCGCTGCCGTGGGAGATCGTCGCCCAGTTCGCCGACCCGGCGCTGGTGGACCGGCTGGAACGGCACGGCCTGGTGCAGACCGTGCAGCAGCGCAGCGGGTTGCAGGTCAGCCTGGCGCACCCGCTGTACGGCGAGGTGCTGCGCGACGAGCTCACCGCGCTCGGCCGGATGGCGGCCAGCCGCCGGCTCGCCGAGGCCGCGGCCGGCGTCGGCGTGGAGCGGGTCGGCGCGCTGCCGCTCGCGGTGTGGCAGCTCGACGGCGGCGGCACGGTCGACCCGGAGATCATGACCGACGCGGCCCGCGGGGCCCGCCGGGCCGGCAACCTACCGCTGGCCGAGCGGCTCGCGGTGGCCGCGACCGATGCCGGGGCCGGGCCGCCTGCCCGGTTGCTGCACGCGAAGGTGCTCGGCGAACGGGGCTGGCCGGAGCGCGCCGAGTCCCTGCTGGCCGAGCTGGCCGGCGAGGCCCGGACCGGCGAGGAGCGGGCGTCGGTGGCGATCGAGCAGGCCCGCGCCCTGCTGTACTGGCGGGGTCGCGGCGGGGCGGCGGCGGCCACGCTGACCGCCGGCGCCGACCAGCTCACCGGCCCGCTGCTGGACCAGGTCGCCGCCCAGCACGCGGTGATCGCGCTGCTCCGTGGCCGGCTGGGCGACGCGCTGGGCGGCACCCCCGGGCCCGGCCAGGCCGCGACGGCGGCGATCGCGGCGGCCCTGTCCGGGCAGGCCGCGCGAGCGTTGGCCTATGTGGACCGGGCCGGGCGCGGCCCCGAGGGCGGCGAGGCCCGGCTGGCCCGGGTGGTCGCGCTGGGCGAGGCCGGCCGGCTCGCCGAGGCGCAGGCCGCGGCCGGCGGGCTCTACGACCGCTCGGTCCGGCTGCACAGCCGTACCGGCCAGGCCTGGACCGCCCTGCTGCGCGGTCGGATCGAGTTGCTGACCGGCCGGTTGCGCCGGGCCGAGCACGCGTTCACCGAGGGCCAGGCGATCGCCGAGGAGCTCGGGCAGCTCGCCCTGCGCCGGTGGTGCTGTGCCGGGGTCGCGCTGGCCGCCGCGCAGCGGGAGGACACCGCCCGGGCGCGCGCCGCGATCGGGCAGCTGGACGCGATGCCCGACACCGATCTGCACCTGCTGATCTCCGACGAGCTGCGGGCCCGGGCCTGGACCGCCCGGCTGCTGGGCAACCCGGTGCGGGCCGGGCAGTTGCTGCGGGATGCCGCCGCGCAGGCCCAGGGTGCGGCGCTGGCCGCCGCCGCCTGGCACGACCTGGCCCGGACCGGGGCATCCGATGCCGCCCGGCCGCTCGCCGAGTTGGCCGCCGGCTCGGACAACCCGATGGTCGCGGCCCGGGCGGCGGTGGTGGGCGCGCTGGGCCGGCGTGATCCGGACGCGCTGACCGCGGCCGTCGCGGAGTTCGAGGAGCACGGCGCGCTGCTGTTCGCCGCCGAGTCGGCCGCCGCCGCGGCCGCAGAGTTCCGCCGCCGGCAGGACGCCCGGTCCGCCGAGCGGATGGCCGAGCGGTCGCATGCCCTGGCCCAGCGGTGCGAGGGCGCGGTCACGCCGGCGCTGGAGCTGGCCGGCCCGGTCGCCGAGCTGACCAGCCGGGAGCGGGAGATCGCCACCCTGGCCGCGGGCGGCAGCTCGAACCGGGAGATCGCCGACGCGCTGACCGTCTCGGTGCGCACCGTGGAGACCCACCTGCAGCGGGCGTACACCAAGCTCGGCGTGACCAGCCGGACCGGTCTGGCCACGGTGCTACGTAGCCGGGGCGGAAAACCTACGTAGTTCGCGGTGCGGACGACGCCGGGGGTGGCGTGTTCTGATAGTCATCGGAGCAATGCGAGATCGGACGGGGCACATGCCAGGTATCGAGGACGCGCTGGAGCGGTTGACCACCGACGCCGCGTTCCGGGCCGCGCTGCGGACCGATCCGCGCACCGCGCTGGCCGGGTACACGCTGACCGCCGACGACGTGAGCCTGCTCGCAAGGCGGGTCGGCGCCAACGGCAACGCGGTCGAACAGCGCACCAGCCGGGCCGGTTTCTTCGGCCTGTTCGCGCAGGTCACCGAGGATCAAGGTGTGATCATCCGGGGGCCCAGCTCGCCGGACACAGCCTGATAACAGCGTCGCGATCGGGTTCGTGGTTCCTCTTACGTCCCTGTTATGTTCCCGCTCTGCCGCGCTTCGGGGTGCGCTGAGAACGCTGACCAGAGGGGACCAGTTTCTTGACCGTGCACTCCCGTGCGCGCATCCGAGCGCGCGCTCTGAAGGGCACCGCCGTCCTGGCCGCCGCCCTCGCGCTCACCAGCGCGCTGGCCGCCGGCCCGGCGACCGCCGACCCGGAGCCCACTCCGACCGAAACCACCGAAACCACCCAGGCCTCCCCACCGACCGAGGCCTCCGAGGCCACCGAGCCGCCGGCCGTGTCGACGCCGCCGACGGAAACCCCGGCCGAGCCCACCGAGACCATGGACCCGACCATCCCCGGTCCGCCGCCCGGCCAGGAGGCGGAGCTCGATGCGAGCGTCACCTTCGACAAGGCGTCCTACCGGACCGGCGAGGATGTCCGGGCCACGGTGACGATCCGCAACAGTGGCAGCACCGGCACCGGTCTGATCTCGGCGAGCATCAACACCTGGGACTCGCCGGACGCGTTCGTCCCGTCCGGTGCGATCGACTGGGGCGTGTTCGGGTTCCCCGGAGTGGTGCTGGCGCCGGGCGAGACCCGTTCGGTCGAGCTGACCGGCCGGCCGAAGCGACTCGCCTCGACGTCGGTCGTGTTCAGCCTGATGATCACTGAGGGCTACCTGACCAAGTTCCCCACGAAGTCCTTCTCCGCGCCGGTCGAACCGCGCACCGGTTCCGCCACGGGCCTGGCCTACGGCGACCGGAACGGCAACGGCGCCCCCGACCCGGGTGAGGGTCTGGCCGGCGAGGTGGTGGAGCTGCGTGCTCTGGGCTACGACTACGACTACACCACGTTCCGGACCACCACCGACGCCGGCGGCCGGTTCGACTTCGGCGATGTCCCGACAACGAGCTACCACATGTCGGGAATCTGGGTCGACAACTTCAACATCCCCTACCGGACCATCACCGTCGACACGAAGGGCAGCGCCGAGAACCTGATGCTGCGGGGCTCGCTGCCCTACAACGGCGCACTCTCGGCGACGATGGAGTTCACCAAGGACAGCTACCAGCCGGGCGAGTTGGCGCACCTCACGGTGACGCTGACCAACTCCGGCACGAAGCCGTTCACGAACCTGCGGGCGTTCTGCAACCACATCGGCGACGACTGGGCCCTGTGGGGCACGGGGCCTGGCTGGGGCGAGTTGGCCACCGGGCTCACCCTCGCGCCCGGCGAGACCCGGGTGCTGGACGTGACCGAGACCGTGCCGGCCATCGCGCAGCTGGTCGGATACGTGTACGCGGCCTGCGACTTCGGCCTCTCCATGGGTGACTACGACGACCACGCCATGACCGCCGACGAGGCGTTCGTGCCCGGCGGAGTCGCGAGCTTCCGCGGCCGGATCGACACCGGCAAGGACATGCAGGGGATGGCCGGCGTGCGGGTGATCCTGGCCAACCCGGACCTGCCCTGCCCCATGGCCGCCGAAGCCACCACCGACGCCAACGGCGAGTTCGTCTTCCGCAACCTGATGCCCTCGCCCTACTACCTGGTGTACGTCGTGCCCCCGGCCGGCATGAAGACCGTGTACGACAACCCGAGCCGGGCGCGGATCGAGGTCGAACCGGGTGACCACCTGCGCTGGAGCATGTCCCTGGAGCAGGGCGAGGCCGAACTGCCGGAGCTGCCCGAGCTGACCTCCGGCTGCCCCGGCGGCGACCCGGTCGCCCAGGCGCCCGCGGCGCAGGGGCGCTCCGACAGCGGCCTGGCCAGCACCGGCGCCAGCGTCATCGGGTTGGGTGCGCTCGGCCTGCTCACGCTGATCGGCGGGACGGCCGCGCTGGTGATCGCGCGCCGCCGCCGTACGGCCGCATAACCGAAGCAAGGGACGAGAAAGCCGCACCGGCCCCGGCCGGTGCGGCTTTCTTCGTGTTTTCTGCCATGGTCGTCCGCCGCACACCCTTGTTACATTGCCGAATCCCTGTCGCGCCCCTGGGGGTGTGCGCAGACCGCTGAGCAGAGGGGACCAGCTTCCTTGACCGTGCACACTTGTGCGCGCTTACGAGCGCGCGTTCTGCGGGGCGCCGCCGCCCTAGCCGCCGCCCTCGCGCTCACCAGCGCGCTGGCCGCAGGCCCGGCGACCGCCGACCCGGACCCCGCCCCGGCCGACAGCACCGAGACCAGCACCACGACCGAGGTCACCGAACCGCCGGCCCCACCGGCGGAAGGCCCGGCCGAGCCGACCGAGGACCCCGGCACGACCAAGGACCCGGCCCCGGTCGAACCGCGCGAGCCCCGGGACCTGGAACCGGCGACTCCCATGCCGGGAGCGGAAAAGCCGCGGATCGAGGTGACCGCCGAGTTCGACAAGGC